>DHOL01000003.1:0-167 GCA_002410755.1 Ruminococcaceae bacterium UBA5391
TCAAATCCTTCTGCCCCTGCCACTCATAGGCAAAAGAGACTAATGTTTTTCCCACGTAGAATGGTAGTCTTAGATTTTTTGGCTCTCGAAAAAGCGGTGAAAGAAGTTGTCATTCTGAAGTAATTTGGAATGGTGGCTTCTTTCTTCTTTATTGCATATGATTTCAA
>DHOL01000003.1:340-675 GCA_002410755.1 Ruminococcaceae bacterium UBA5391
TTCTTTATTGCATATGATTTCAATTATCTTACTTATTTAACCATTCCGATTCGTCTGGATTTTAAAATAATTTGTGTTTGCTTGTCTCTGCTGATTACTGGAAGTCTTCCTTTCCAGGTTCCGCCTTGTATTTTCCATCATGTCGTTTCAGCCATTCAGATATGGGTAACGCCGACAGGTATCATAACACAACATGTACTTTTTGTGGCGGGCATGCGTTATACAGGCAGATTCAAAATATAAGGTATGTAAAAAGGCCGCATAATCGACTGAATAACTCAGTGTCCATGCGGCTTCCCGGATTTATCATGTGGTGCGCGAGATGGGACTTGAAC
>DHOL01000003.1:856-5553 GCA_002410755.1 Ruminococcaceae bacterium UBA5391
CACACGCCCCTCAAACGTGCCTGTCTGCCAATTCCAGCACTCGCGCAGATTACTTGCCCTTTTTCTGAGGCAACGTTGATATTATATCACTGCACTACACCGATTGTCAACCGGGAAAAAGCATTTTATCAATCTCCGGCACAGTCATCCTCTGGTGTCAGGATTTCCAAGGAAATTCTGTAAAATTCTTCCTTGCTCATAAGTGCATTTAGGACCTCCGGCAGTGCATTTGCGGAAAGATGCTCGGGAAGATTTAGTCTGTGCAAAAATTTCCTGCGTTTTTGTGCACTCCCGGGCTTTCCGGAAAGGCCGGAAAGATATAAATCCGTTTTGGTTATTTTCGGGCAACCGTCTGCTTGCGGCCCTTCTCCAGCCGCGACACCTGCCCGCTGCAGCGCTTCGACGATTGCCGCATCCGGTACGCCTTCCACGCCGAGTTTTCCCTCCCGGGAAGGCTTGGACTTTCGCTTCTCCTTCCCGAAAATATCCGGAATATAGGCATGCTTAATCTGTGCCGGTGGAATGGAGCCCGAAAGGTAATGGCGAATCAGGAAACCAGCCGAGTCACTGTCCGTCAGCACCAAGAGGCCACGGGCCGCAGCCAGTTTCCGCAGCAGGGCCATTTTTTCCCGGTCTTTGAAAATGCGGAAGCCGTCCGTCTCAAGAATCAGCCCGTCAATAATAGAAGAAAGCTTGATTTTATCATATTTCCCCTCCACAATCACAGCTTCTTTTACGTGAATCAATTCATCTTCTCCTTTTCCACAATCCAGATCAGCTCTGCAATTAGCTTTTCCAATGCGAGCTTCCGGTTGCCGCGTGCGCTCTTCAGTTGAAGGTCCGTTTTCAGAAGCACCCGAAGGCTTTGCCGCAGCATTGGAACGGAAAAGTGTTTGGCACTGTATTCCGCATTTGTCAGGCGAAACTCCTTCCGGGCATAGTCAAAATATTTAGCCGGTTCCAAGGCAGAAAAACCGCTTTGAAGTGAAACCTTTACACGGTAAAGGTCAAGATAGGCACCCGCAAGGACCGAGAGCACTGCAACCGGCTCTTCATTCTGGTTGAAAAGCTGCTCCAGAACGGCATATGCCCGGTCGCTGTTCCCTGCCAGGATAGCTTTGGAAAGATCAAAAACGCGCGCTTCCAGATTTTTTGCAGTCAGCAGTTCTACGGCCTGCGCCGTAATCTCACCGCTTCCCGTATAAGCACAAAGTTTCTCTATCTCATTGACTGCCGTAGAAAGGTCTGAGCCGCAAAGAGAAAGCATTTGTGTTGCATTTTTCTCCGACAGCATGCATCCACGCTTATCCGCAGCGGAGCGCATCATCCTCACAAGCTGTGCTGTGGAACGTCGGCGTATCGGGACAATATTCCCTACCGCATTTGCTTTTGAAAGAAATTTTTTCCAATTCTTATCACGTTTTTCATCAAAAACAAGCGTTGGCAGATAGATTACAAGCACACAGGTATCCGGCAAATCGTCAAACAGTTGCCAAAGCTTTCCTGCTTCTGCTCCATGGAGTGCATTGATGTCGAGGTCAGAAACAGCCACGCACTTGCGCTCCGCGAAGACGGGCAGTGCCTCTACCGCAGCTGCAACCGCGTCGATACCTGCGTTCGTTCCGCAAAATTTCTGGAGGTTAAAGTCACTTGGATCTTTTCCTCCAGCTTTTGTAATCAGTTTCCGGGCATAATATTCCACAAGGTATTTTTCTTCTCCATAGAGAAAATACAAATGCGCAAAATCAGATTTTTCAATCTGCCTTTTTAGTTCCGCTTCCTTGATTTCCGGCATTTACGTTTCCCTCCCGACTGAAAGCACCCGGTTCCCTTTTAATTTTAACACAAGATTCCCATAGCCGCCTGTCCAAAATGCGCGGCATCTTTTTACATCTGTTGCCGATTTTCCCAAAGTCCTGCGGTCAAGAGAAAAAATCGCCACTGCGGGGCAAAGCAAACTGTTCACTTCAGAAGAGTCCGTAATCAGAAAATCCGGATTTCGCCAGGAATTTGGCAGTTTCCCGCAGTCAAATTTTCTCGGGCAGACAAGAAACGTCAGGCCGCCAACGGTAATCCGCGCCGCACATGATTTCTCTGAGGCTTCCGCCTCAACCCGGACGCTATTCCAAAAGCTCATGTCTTCTGATGACTGAAACCCTATGCTGCGGGTACTTTGCTGCCCTGCCCTACAGACAAAGGAATCCGCCATGCTGTTTTGCTGCGCAGTAAAAAATACCGGGCGGAACCGGGCAGCCACATCCGAAGCGCACGTGAATTCTTCCCTGCCTTGAGTAAGGGGCTCCAAACAGTCAAGCTTTCCAGCATTTTCTTTCTGGAGGCAGGAAATGATTTTCCCCGAGCTGTACGAATCACATCCAATCACCGCCGCATGCCTTTCCCGCGTCAAAGCGATGGAAATTCCATCACCAGCGTCAAGTACGGTAAAGCATGTCACGTCATGGTTGGCAATCTGGAATGAAAATATCCCTGCAAGCAGTACAATTACAGAGAGGCAGGCAGCTTGCGGGAACAGTTTTTTCCCACTGCCAAGCACAAGTGCCGCCCCAAAAAGCACAAACGTCCCCGCAAGCCAGAGCATCACCCATCCATCGGAAACTGAAATGCAGGCATTCGGCAAATGCGCAAGCCATGCGGCGCAGCTCCTGACATACCGGGCCAGCAGGCCCGCAACAAGCGCAAATGGCCTTGAAAGATAAGTTGCCGGAAGAAGGATTTCCAGTACGGCGGCGGCAGCCCCAAAGCTCATCAGCAGCGTAGACGGAACCAGAATCAACACATTGGCAAGCGGAGCTACAGCAGAAAGCAGGCCGAATTCCGGCAGAACAACCGGAAGCGTAAACAGCATGGCGGCAAGTGAAGTGCCAAGCACGGCGTCCACTGCACGCACGACCGGGCCTAGCAGGCGGATTCTGCCAAATATCTTATTGAGGGAAGCTGTAATCGGCCCGGCACAGAGAATCAGGCCAAGCGTTGCAGAAAAGGAAAGCAGGAAGCCGACGTCGGCACCGGAATACGGATTCTGGAGACAGATGAGAATCCCGGCAGTGCAAAGGGAATTGAGTGGATCCGCATCTCGGGAAAACATCGGAGCGGCAAGGAAAAGGAGACACATAATGCCGCTGCGTGTGACCGACGGGACAAAACATGTAACAGCCATAAAGCCAAATATCCCTGCGGCAGTCAGCGCTACGGCAGGCCGTTTCGGCACATGGAAAAATAGAAGCACAAGAATCAGCAACTGGGAAATTGTGCTCATGTGCAGCCCGGAAACACAAAGCAGGTGGGAAATGCCATCTGCGCGGAAATCATCAACAAGGCTCTGAGAGAGGCTGCCCTTCTCGCCGAGCAGGACACCATTGACAAGGGAAGCTTCCTTTTCCGGCAGCAAAGCTTTTACAGCACCGATTAGTTTTTCTCTTAAGCGGAGCGCATAATAATATGGGGGCTTTTCCACGGGCTGTGCCACCGTAAGTCCGGAATATTCTTCCGGATAAGCAAACATCATAATGCCTTTGGAAGCATAGTAGCCGCGTGAAGAGAAGCCTTCACCGCCCGGAGGAAGGAAAAAATGCGCTTTCCCTGAAATGCGTGAGTAAGGCCCGGCTTCCAGCCCGTTCTGCGAAGTGAGCCGGACTTTAAAACCGGAAGGGACATTACCTCCGAGGCTGTCCACACGGACAGTATAGTGCCACCTGCCATCCCGGTGTTCCGGAAGTTCACAGACCGTACCGGAAAAGGCCTCTGTTTTCCCATCCAGAGTACGGGGCGGCTCCACAGCAAAACAGTCATAGCAACAGAAAGCGGCAAACGCAGCGGCACAGGAAGCAAATGCCAGAGGAAAAGCAACAGCACGGCGTGTTTTACCCACAGCGACCGTAACACAAAAGCCGCCGAGGCAAATCCAAAACAGCACCCGCGCCGTCTCTGCCCCGAAAAAAGCGGCGGCCGCCAGCGTCAGCAGAACACAAAATCCTACCAACACAAGCGGCCGTTTCATGAAACCCCTCCGTATCAGTTTCCCGGATTACTTGGCAAAAAGCGGAAGCGGTTCAAGGTAAATAATATCTTTGCGATCCTTTGCGTCGCCTTCTGCAAGAACGCAGGCACGGCCGACGATGTTCCCGCCATACATTTTGACCAGTTTTTCCATAGCTTCAAGGGATTCGCCCGTACTGATGACATCATCAACAATCAGCACACGCTTGCCGCGCAGCACCTTTTCATCCTCTTCCGAGAGATAAAGCTTCTGGACGTGATCTGTCGTAATGGATTTTACCTCGACAAAAATCGGGTTCCGCATATAGGCTTTCACGCTCTTGCGTGCAACTACATACTTGCGGCAGCCCTGGCGTGCCATTTCATAGCAAAGCGGAATCCCCTTGGTCTCCGCCGTAACAATAACATCGTGCTCCGGGCACTTCTCCAGAAGCTCAGCAGCCGTCTTTTCGGTCAACTCCACATCGCCAAGCATAATGAAGCCCGCAATGTCAAGATGTTCATTGATTGGGCAGATCGGCAGGCTGCGCTTGCACCCTGCAATCGTCATCTCATAATATTTTCCACTCATAAGTCTCAGAACGACCTTTCAAAATATGTTGAGGTTTTCAGCCGGGAGGCCATTTCATAGAACGTCCGCCAAGCAAATGGAAGTGCAGGTGCGGCACCGTCTGGCCGCC
>DHOL01000087.1:0-334 GCA_002410755.1 Ruminococcaceae bacterium UBA5391
GCGCTGCGAATTTTAGATGGGTCAAACGGCACGATTTTACCATTCCTCTTGCAGATCGTTTCAGGCATCTCCGCCTTTTTTTCCGGCTGTCTTTCCTCCGCTGCAGCCTGCCTCTTCCCGGTCTTTTGTACCTTACTGGCCTCTGCTTTTTTCATTGCTCTCTTTGATGACATATAAAAACAGCTCCCTTTCTCCGTCCTGATATCTGAAAAAGTTGCATTAATCAATTTTTACTGAGAAACGGCTTTATTATACTCTGGTACAGGCAGGTTGTCAATCAACATTTTGAGCTGTATTCAGTCGAATATGTGTAATGTATACAATATATTGTATA
>DHOL01000087.1:493-2175 GCA_002410755.1 Ruminococcaceae bacterium UBA5391
ATGTATACAATATATTGTATACATTGGAAATGACATTTTTTCAGGTTCTCTGCGCCCTGCGGGTTTTCCGCAGGGCAGAAAAATTCTCAGGCCACACTGCTTCTGTACAGTAGGGCCTGAGAACGCAGGACAATAATTTTTTCTACCCCATTATCCGCTTTCTTTTTTCTGCCCGCCGGAAGCAACTGAATATACGCATCCGCAGTAATTTTGCCGGTAAAGATGATAAATTTTTGAAAGCTCAATCGAGCGCTGATAGCCGCCCCGTTTTTTAAAATCAGAGAAAAGATATTTTACACCCGACTGTTTTTCCAGTTCCGCGCCAATGGCGTTAAGCCGCTGTGCATCCTTGTAGGGGCTGAGCGAAAGCGTCGTCGTAAAATACTCAAAGCCGTGCTCCGCCGCATACCGGGCCGTCTCCGAAAGGCGCAGGCGGTAGCAGAGCGTGCAGCGCCCGCCACGTTCTGGATCCCCTTCGTGACCTTTCGCAAGGGCGAAGAAGCGTTCCGGCTCGTAAGGGCCTTCCGCAAAGGAGACCGGGTATTGCGCCGGGAACTCCAAAAGAAACCGCTTTACTTCGTCCACACGCTTACGGTACTCTTCTTTCGGCGCAATATTCGGGTTATAGTAAAAAATGGTGATACGGAAATATTGTGAGAGATATTCCAGCACATAACTGCTGCACGGGGCACAGCAGGCGTGCAGCAGTAGTGTTGGGACATGCCCTTCAAGGCCTGCAAGCGTCTTTTCCAGTACCTTCTGATAATTGATTTTCTGATTCTGCAAACTGCACCCCCCCCCGCCTCTTGCAAGAGGCGGAGCGAGAACTTTCTATGAAGCACGAAAAGCACCTGGTCAAAGCAGAAAAGCTCGCAGCACGCCGCACGTCTCCGGGAAACCCTGGAACAGTTGAAAGTGGCAAAACGAGAACTTTCTATGAAGCACGAAAAGCACCTGGTCAAAGCAGAAAAGCTCGCAGCACGCCGCACGTCTCCGGAAAGGCCGGGGGCAGTTGAAAGTGGCAGGCTTCCATAAAAAAGTCCAGATATTTTTAAGACAGAAATTTTTCCGCTGACAACTGTCTACTTATCGGAAGAAGCCGAATTTTCATTTTGCAGCGGCTCCTTCGGAAGGATTCCAACGCCAAGAACCTTGAGTTGCTCAGGGTCTACGGAGTCCGGTGCGCCGCTCATCAGCTCGGCGGAGGAAGAAACCTTCGGGAATGCGACGACGTCGCGCATATCGTCGATATCCAGCAGGACCATCATCAGGCGCTCAAGCCCCCATGCCATTCCGCCATGCGGCGGGGCCCCAAATTTCAGGGCTTCAAGGAGGAACCCAAAGCGCTCCTGAGCCTTTTCTTCCGGAATTCCGAGAGCTTTCAGCATCCGGTGCTGAAGCTCAGAATCGTGAATACGGATGCTTCCGCCCCCTGCCTCATAGCCGTTAATCACCATATCGTAGGCAATGGAGCGCACAGAACCGGGGTCACTTTCAAGCCGGTCAAGGTCTTCCGGGTTCGGCATGGTAAACGGATGGTGCATTGCCACCCAGCGGTTTTCTTCCTTGCTGAATTCAAACATTGGGAAGTCCGTTACCCAAAGAATGCGCGGACGGGATTTGTCAATCAGGCTGAACATCCGCGCAAGGCGGCAGCGGAGCGCGCCGAGGGAATCGTAGAC
>DHOL01000087.1:2454-2916 GCA_002410755.1 Ruminococcaceae bacterium UBA5391
TCATAGGAGGAGCTTTCCCCTTTAGAAGAGAGGCGTGTCCAGGCAAGGCCCTTCGCACCGTAGGTTTTTACCCATGTGCCAAGCTTGTCGATTTCCTTGCGGCTGAGCTTTTCCGCCTGGCCCTTACAGTTAATGCCGCGCACGCTGCCGCCACCGGCAAGCGAAGCGGAGAACACACGGAACTGTGTGCCTTTCAGCACCTCGGAAAGGTCGGTCAGCTCCATGCCAAAGCGCAGATCCGGCTTATCGGAGCCAAAGCGGTCCATTGCCTCTTTCCACTTCATCCGCGGCAGCGGAATGGGAATATCAATGCCGAGGAGCTCCTTGTATGCCCTGTGGATAAAGCCTTCGCCGATTGCCATAACGTCATCCTGTGTAACAAAGGACATCTCAAAGTCGATCTGCGTAAACTCCGGCTGACGGTCGGCGCGGAGGTCCTCATCGCGGAAACAGCGGGCAATC
>DHOL01000087.1:3126-7358 GCA_002410755.1 Ruminococcaceae bacterium UBA5391
CTGCTTATAAAGCTGCGGGGACTGCGGCAGGGCGAAAAACTTACCCGGGAAGATGCGTGAAGGCACCAGATAGTCGCGCGCGCCTTCCGGCGTGGATTTCATCAGGTCAGGCGTCTCGATTTCAAGGAATCCATTCTCGTCGAAGTAGTCGTGTGCAATCTTGACTAGGCGGTGCCGCGCCATCATGATGCGCTGCATGTCCGGCCGGCGCAGGTCAAGGTAACGGTAGCGCAGGCGGGTTTCTTTCTGTACCGTGGAGTTTTCCTCTATTGCGAACGGCGGCGTTTCGCTCTTTGAAAGGATTCGCAGTTCCGTCACGGCGACCTCAACATCGCCTGTAGGAATGCTGTGGTTCTTTGAGGAACGTTCACGCACCTTGCCGCGCGCAGCAAGCACATACTCTGCACGCACGGAAAACGCTTTTTTGAAAATTCCGCGGTCGGTCGCATCGTCGAATGCAAGCTGCACGATTCCAGTACGGTCGCGCAGGTCGATGAAAATGAGTTTCCCCAGGTCGCGCTGGCGCTGGGCCCATCCGCAGACCGTGACTTCCTTCCCAATATCGGCTTCCCGCAGGACGCCGCAGTAGTGGGTTCGCTTCATGCCCTCCATGAATTCAGCCATATGATGATTCCTCCATATCCCCCGCCGGCAAAGCAGCGCGGATTTTCATTTTCTTTTATTTGCACCATTGAGGCCCATCCCGGCAGGCTTGCGGACCAGTACATGGTAATGCCACCCGCCAGGGACGCCTTCCGTCAAGATGTCATTGATATGGTGTGCCGAAACGATTTTCATCCCGGCACAAAGGCTTTGGATTACCCCGTAATCCGCGAAAAAATGAGGGACGCCATTTTCAGGTCCGTCCTCTACCCGGATTTTTGTATTACTGTCGATAACGGGCCAATTCTGCCCATAGCCCCATGCGTTTTTGGAGCAGAGTGTAAAATAGCATTCCCCATCAGGCTTCAGCACCCGTTTTATCTCAGCAAAAGCCTTCTTGACACCTTCCGTGTCAGTGTGGGAAATCACATTCCGGCACAGGATGCAGCCGAAGTTCCCATCCCCGTAGGGAAGGCTGAGCATGTCCACCACCCGGCAATGCACAGGCAGATGAAGGCTTTCGGCCCATCTTTTTGTCCGCTCCACCGCAGTTTCACTGAGGTCGCACGCAGAAACGTTAAAACCATTTTCCGCAAACAGAATACTGTGCCGGCCAAGGCCGCAGCCCAAGTCTAGGAATTCCTTTTTCCCCTGGCTTTTCCACCGTTCTACCAGATAGTACGACTCTAAGCTCGGCTTTTTCCAGAACTCGCTGTCTTTTCCCTGAACGGTTTCCCAGTTCCAAGCTTTGGACTTTACCATTGCATCTCCTCCTGAAAATCAGGCCAGGCAGAAAGCCTTTCCGCCTTTTACGGCTTCCGAGCTATTGTGAGAATCCCGGCGCAGGGTGGAATTGCCTCATAGGTGCAGGGCAGACCCTTTAACCGCCTAAAAAATTCTTCTACAGTGAAGTAATATTCGCTGCTGTCCCAGATTCCCCGGTTTTTCTCCCGGCAGGCAACGCGCTCACACCGCGTGCGGAATGAAATATCACCAACAAGAATCTGTCCGCCCGGCTCCAGCAGGCCCCAAAGCATCCGGAGCAGCGCAGCCTTTTTTGCATCGGCCATGTGGTGGAGTGCATAAGTGCTGATAATATCGTCAAACTTCCGGTTTTTCAGTCCCTCCGGCAGCCCCTGGGAAAAGTCCCAGAGGATTAGCTCTGCCTTCGGCATTTTCTTCCGGGCATTCCTTATCATTTTCTCCGAAAAGTCAAGGCCGGTAATCTGGCAGCCATCCGCATAAAGCCGGGAGGACAGCGTTCCTGTACCGAATCCAATGTCCAGTATCCTGGCCCCGCCCTGTCTGCGGACACGGCGGTAGACAACCCCTAACACGTCCCGGTAACCAGCAAAAGGATATTCTTTTTTCTCTTCACTCAGGCGGACGCTTTCGTCATAGCTGTCCGCCCACAGGTCAAAGCCTTCTTCGTCAAGCATACATGATTCTCCTTAGGCACTGCACGGATAATATCATTCTTTATATATTTCAGAATTGCAGGTCCTCGTTATCCTGCGCCTCGGTGCTGATAGCGGCAAACTGCCCCTCAAAATCGTCTTTCAGGTCAATTTTGGTTTTTTCGCCTGTCTTCATGTTCTTTATCATGCCTTTTCCGGAAGCAATCTCATCGTCGCCAAGCACAAGCGTAAACTGTGCACCGATTTTTCCGGCATACTTCATCTGGGCATTCAGGCTGCGTCCCATTTCGTCACATGCGGATTCTACCGCACATTCGCGCATCTTCTGCACAAGGCGGAAAGCTTCGAGGTGTGCCGGCTCCCCGATGGAAGCAATATACAGTTCGCAGGAATCCGGTGCAGGGAACTCAACTTTTTGTGATTTCATAATCATCAGCAGCCGCTCAATGCCAATGGCAAAACCGAGCGCCGGCGTTGGCCTTCCACCCAGTTCCTCCACAAGGCCATCGTAGCGGCCGCCGCCGCAGACAGTGCTCTGCGCGCCGAGGTCATCCGAAACAAACTCAAACACGGTTCGGGTATAGTAGTCGAGGCCACGCACAATCGTCGGGTCAATTTCATACTGGATTCCAGCTGCATCAAGGTCTGCTTTCACTTGCTCAAAATGGTTCCGGCAGTTATCGCAGAGGTAGTCAAGGATATGCGGCGCACCTGCCGCCACCTTGCTGCACTGGGCGTCCTTACAGTCAAGGATACGCATGGGATTGCGGTCGAGGCGGGAAAGGCAAGTCTCACAGAGCTGCCCTTTGCGCTCTGAAAAATACGCCCTGAGCGCTTTGGAATACTCCGCACGGCAGGTAGGGCATCCGATGGAGTTGATTCTCAGCTTCAGGCCTTTCACGCAAAGGCGTCCGAAAAGGCTGTGAGCAAGCGCAATCAGCCCCGCGTCGGCGATTGGCAGGCCGGAGCCGAACATCTCCACGCCGAACTGATGGAATTCACGTTGGCGGCCGGCCTGCGCATTTTCATAACGGTAGCATGGTGTCAGGTAATAAAGCTTCACCGGCATCGGTTCATTGAAAAGGCCGTGCTCAAGGTAGGCGCGCACGGCGCCGGCAGTCCCTTCCGGTTTCAATGTGACAGAGCGCCCGCCCTGGTCGAGGAACGTATACATTTCTTTCTGTACAACGTCGGTTGTTTCGCCCACGGAGCGCTGGAAAAGTCCTGTATCCTCAAACACCGGCGTGCGGATTTCGCGGAACCCGCTGATTTCTGCCTCCTCGCGCATGATTTCCTCTACGGCCTGCCAGAAGCCGGCCTGCTCGGGCAGAATATCTTTTGTTCCTTTCTGCGCTTTCATGATTTCCATTGTAAATTCCCTGTCTTTCTAATAAGAAATAATTAAAAAAATCCCAAGTCCCCTAAAGAAGGGACGAGGGAAATTCCGCTCGTGGTGCCACCCTTTTTCGGGAACCAGTTTAGAGGTTCCCCTTTTCAGCGCCCTGTTCTGTACAGGGCAGCGCACGGCTCGCGGATGTCTTTCCCCGGGAAATCCCATTTGCAGGGGCGCTCTCAGCCAAGGCGTCCTCTCTCTGTGCGGGCTGTGCCGGGTACTCTTTCCGTTCTCAGCCGGAAAATTTTTCAGTCTTTCGGGTTTAAAATATTGCGCCAGTCAAGGTCGCCCCGCTCAAGGCCGTGGATCAACACCTCTGCTGTAGCAATGTTCGTTGCCACAGGAATATTGTGCATGTCGCACAGGCGGAGCAGGTTCATGTCATTCGGCTCATGCGGTTTTGGGTTTAGCGGGTCACGGAAAAACAGCAGCAAATCGATTTCGTTGCATGCAATGCGCGCAGCAATCTGCTGATCACCACCCTGGGAACCCCCAAGAAACCGCTGAATTTCAAGGCCTGTTGCCTCAGCGACCATTTTACCGGTAGTCCCGGTGGCACAAAGTGTATGGCGGCTTAAAACGCCGCAGTATGCAATGCAGAACTGAACCATCAGTTCTTTTTTTGCGTCGTGCGCAATCAAAGCAATATTCATGGCAATTCTCCTCCCAAGCGGGGCCGGTAACGCTTATTTAAAATTCTGAAGCGGCGGCAGTGGAACCCTGACGCCCTCCAGCCTTGCGGCCAGACGGCCAACGGCCAAGGCGCCCTGCGATTTCTGCGGCACAGGTTTCGCGTTGGCGCAGGCTGACGAAAGGGA
>DHOL01000087.1:7604-18694 GCA_002410755.1 Ruminococcaceae bacterium UBA5391
GAGTCAAGGTCGCGGTAATATCCTTCGGCGCGGAAACGTGACGTGCTGAAACGGTTGATTACAAGCCGCTGGCTTGTAATCCCTGCCTTATCCAGATGGAGGTGTGCCTGAAAAGCGTTCCGCAGACAGACAGGATCCGGTGTGGCAATGAGCAGCGCGCGCCGCGCCGCAGCCGTGGCACTTCGGAAACCCGGCCCGACACCGGCGGGGCAATCAATCAGGATATGGTCATAATACCTGGCGAAAACCCCGATAAGCTCCTTCATAACATCCGGGCTGACGACATCTTCTTCGGCCGCAGGTGCAGGAAGGAGAAACAGATTTGGGAAAAGCGGGGCAGCATAGACAGCCTTGTCCGGTTCCGCGGCGCCCGATACAACGTCCGCCAGGTCGAACACGCGGCGTTCCGACACGCCGAGCATATGGTCAAGGCAACCAAGGCCTGCGTCGCCGTCAATCACAAGCACGCGCTTGCCGCGTGCTGCAAGTGCCTCCCCCAAGCTAGCGGTGATGGTGGATTTCCCGACTCCGCCTTTTCCGGATGTAATTACCGTGACAGTATCCATGTCTGAAACCTCGTTGATTATTATATTACCACAATATTTTTCGTGAGTAAAGCTTTTTGCTTGTTGATTTTTTCTCTGTACCGGTGCCGTTCTCAGTGCGATGCAGCGGATACTGCGGGAGATGTTACAAAGTTCCCGTTTGCGTCTACTGTTTTTCCGAAGAAATAAGCGTCGAAAATATCCTTTGCAATCTGGTTTGAATATTTACTCGTAGCGCCGTGCTCCAAGACAACGGCTATGGCAATCTGCGGATTGTCATAAGGGGCATAGCCAATAAATGACACGTTGTCCGAACGGTTTTCTCCAGTTTGGCCGGTACCGGTCTTGCCTGCTATGGCAATCCCATAATTTGAGAAGTAAGAGGCCGCAGTTCCCTTTGTGCAGACAGCCCGCATCCCTTCCTGGACTATCTTGAGGTTTTGTGCCGAAACACCAATGCTGTCCATCTGCATAGTCGGCGTAGTGTAAATTGTATTTTTGCGCGTATAGTCCGTGACCTTGTCGATGACGTGGGTCTTAAGGCGCACGCCGTTGTTTGCAACGGTTGCCGCCATGGTGGCAAGCTGGATGGGTGTAAGCATATTGTCGCTCTGGCCTATTCCGGCCTGTGCGGTATCGCCTTCGGTCCAGGTACCTCCGGAATTCTTGCGTTCGGCAAGACCAGCCAGCGTCCCCGCGCTTTCGCCGATTTCCACACCGGTCTTTTGTCCAAGCCCGAGACGTTTTGCATAGAGGTTCATTGCGGAAATTCCAGTGTGCACCGCAGTATTGCAGAAAAACACGTTGCAGGATTCCGCAAGCGCATTCCTGACTGTAAGGGTCCCGTGGCCGCTTTTCAACCAGCAGCGCAGGCGCAGGTCGCCAAGCACAAAAATACCGTTGCAGGTAAAAGTCGTCTTGTCTGTAATGGCGCCTTCCTGGAGGGCTGCAAGCGCTACGGAGGGCTTGAAACAGGAGCCTGGTGTAAACTGCCCGTTGAATGCACGGTTGATAAGCGGATATGTTTTCTGGTCATTCAGGAGCTGCACGCGGTAGTCCGAATCGCTTGCATAGCGGTTTTGGTCATAGGTCGGGTAGGTAGCAGCTGCAAGCACTGCAAAATCCTTAACGCGCAGGACAACAGCCGCACTGCCCACACAGTCGGAACCTTTTGGATCTGTTGCAGTGTGGTTTTTCTGCCCATTCTCATTTGTGGCCTTGACATTGTCTGCCAAAGATTTATTGAGAACCTTCTGAAGATTGCTGTCAATTGTGAGCCAGACTGTATCGCCGGAAGTCGGCTTTTGGGTGACAGTTTCAGAAGTAAGGCTCCCATCCGTTCCAAATTTTACCGTTTCCTCCCCTTCCTTGCCGCGCAGCCAGTTCTCGGCGTACTGCTCAATGCCGCCCTCGCCAATACGCGAATTCATTTCATAACCCTTGTCTTTCAGTGCCTTGTACTGATCTGATGACATTGCACCGATTGAGCCGACAATCTGCGGCATCAGCGTGCCGAATGGATACTTGCGCTCTGCTGTGACTTTTGCTTCTACGCCAGGCAGATTGGAAGAGTTCTCGCTGATAATGGCAACCGTGTTCTGACTGACGTCGGGCGCGAAAATATAGGGAGTTGAAACCGTAAAGCCTGTCTTTGCCATGTTGTACCGCACTGAGAGGATATTTCGTGTATCTTTTACAGAATATCCGGTGCACTTATATTTGTCGACAAGGTGCTTCATGCACTCATCCGCCGTGGCATAAGGATTAACATTCAGGAAGCTTTTTGATTTAAGATACTTGATATCTGCATCCCTGCCGGAAATGAACTCATATTTTCCTGATGAATTCACCTGGATGGGAAACTCATCCGTCCATTTTTCGTTTTGCGAGTCAAGCAGGCGGATAAGTGCCAAAATGGTTTTGTTTTTTGAGGAATCCCTCATGGTCGCACCATTGAATTGAATGGCATAGCCCGTTTCGTTTACCGCAAGGCCGACACCTTTTGAGTCCAAGATTTCACCGCGGGCGGCATCCATTTTAACGGCATAAGTGCTGGACTGGTCTGCGGCCTTCAGCCACTGGAAACCATGCACCAACTGCCAGTCGGCAAGGCGGAAAATAAAGACGGCAACTATCGCCAAAACGAATACTACCATAAACAGGTAACGGCCGGAGCCTTTCTTTTTCTTTTCTTCGTCCATATGCCGTGTTATTCCTCCTTTTCCCGGATTTGCATGGCAAGCGCCCGGTTGAAATAATAAGTAATCGGTGTAAGTGCCACGGTATACAAGGCAATCGGCAGGTAATGCACGGCTAGGGCATAGCCGGCATCCTGGTAGCCGGGAAGCACATAGAAACATGCCCACTGTAGGATTGTCAGCACAAGGCAAACGGAAGTGTTAAGGATCAACGAGGTAAAAAAATTCGTCCGAAACAGGTCGGAAGCCACATGGGAAACTGCACGGCATACAACCGCAAGAATCAGACCGTGGAAGCCAAGCATACTGCCGAAGCCAAAATCAAAAAGCAGGCCACCGAAAAGCCCAAACAGCATGGCGGGGTTTTCGTCCTCGAACATCGCAATGGCCAGCACAGTGGGCACTACAGCAACAGGCCGCACCCCAAAAACGGCAGGGATCAACCCTGGTGTCTCCTGCAAAACAAAAACGGCCAGGATTTCCAGAATGTAGGCAAGCCAGCGGACTACCCGGTATTTTGTCATGTTATTTTCCCCCGGAAGAAGAAAAAGACTCCAGCGCCTCTCCCTGGCCTTGGAACGAGGTAATAACCATCACGTCCCGCACTTCTTTCACACTGACAGCCGGCGAAACTTCGGCATACAGCGAAACATCGGTATCGCTGTGCTTCACGGACTTCACGGTCCCAACAATCAGGTTGCGCGGGTATATGCCGCCGATTCCGCTCGTCACAATGAGGTCACCTGCGGTAACCTTGGTGCCTTCGGAAAGATACAGCAGTTTGAGAATTCCTGTGTCCGCAGAGTGGGCATCGCATCCGATGACACCGGTCTCACGTGTAACCTTGTCTACAGCACTCAGCTTTGTGTCCGGTGAAAGAATTGTAGTGACCTTGCTGTAAGTAGAGCTGACGGAGGAAACCCAACCGACAACACCGGCCTCCGTCACAACGGGATCATTCTGCTTAATTCCGCTTTGCGTACCCTGGTCAATGGTAAACTGGCCGAAGATGTTATTGGGGTCACGGCCGACAACGGCCGCCGCCACGGGTTTAAAGTCCGGGTTCTGGCTTTTAAGTTCCAGAAACTTGCGGAGCTGTGCGTTTTCCTGCTGGTAAGTATAGTAATTGACAAGCTTTTTATTCAGCTCGTCCACCTGTTGCTGAAGCTTTTGGTTCTCGGCAGCCAGTTCATCTTTTGATTTTCCTGAACCGCCCGCTGCCACAGCAGCATTGTTTGCCACCATTGTGCTCACGCGCTGCATGGGGATAGTGAGGTAGCCAAACAGCTTCGCCGTAACCGACCCGCTTGCATTGGAGGTGTAAAGCATCAGGGCGATCATGGCAAACACCAGTGCCACCAAAATTTTGGAACCTGTGGAATGAAATACGTCCTTCAAGCGCTTTTCCTCCCTGCGGCCTTTTCAAAAGGCCTGGCAAAACTTGATGCTTTGGACCAGCTTCTTTACTGCCCTCCAAGCTGGGGGACAGCAAAAAAACTTTTTCTGTCAGCGGAGCAGGTCGTCATAATGGGCGCGTTCACCGCCGATATACTTCGGTCGGGTGCGGGCACAGACAACATTTGCCTCGCCGACTTTCCTGACGGAAACACGAACCGGAACCGCCACAGGCTGCAAGTGCATCCCAATCAGCGTATCCCCAATATCAACTCCGGCCTGGGCGCTGAGCTCTTCCACAGCGACCGGGTGTTCAAACGCATGGTAGGCGGCTGTTGCAAACGAGCCGCCGGCTTTGGGCTGCGGCACTGCGTTCACAATGGGGAGGCGGTTCTTTTCCGCCGCTTCGCCCTCCAAAATCAGCGCGCGGTTGAGGTGCTCACAGCACTGTGCCGCAAGGTAGATATGGCGCTCTTTCGTGACGGGGTAAATCGCATTAAAAATCGCGTCGGCGACTTCCGTATTGGAATACGAGCCAATCTTATGCCCGCAGACCTCACTGGAAGAACAGCCAATAACGAGGATGTCCCCCTCTTTCAGATGTGCTACTTTTAAAAGGTCTTCCACGGCGGTCTTTGCCGCCGCGGCAATATCTTCATACATGGCAGAAGCCTCCTGTTTTAGATTCGTTCCAGATTATTATACCGCGCCTTTGCAGGATTTACAACACGGGGTATTCCCGCCGATTTCAAGTCGGACGCAGGCAGCGGGGCAGATACGCCAAGTACACCGACAGAGAAGTTATTTCGTGGCTTCGGCGTTTTAACCGGCAGTGTGTAGTCTCCGGCGCCTCCCTCAATTCTTCTTTATATTCTTTCGGGTACTATTTTCCTCAAAGGTCCAAGATATCCGCTCCTTCTTTTTAAAGGATCATATCCATCATACCCCGGCGCACGCGGAAATTCAAGTGGAGCACAAAGATGCGCCCCGCGCAGTAATTGCCGCACGGGACGCATCTTTTTCCCGGAAAATGTTTCCCAACTCTTTGAAAGCCGTTTGGGACTGGAAAACTCCGTTTTATTTGTTCTGTAAAGCGATCGCCGCCAACTGCTCCTTCATGGAACCATAGGTGCAATGATCCAGGGATTGTGCCTTAGCCGTCTCAGCCGTTACTGCTGTTTTTACCGTTCCATTCGGTTCATTGCCGGGCATATTTCGCGTGCAGTTTCCATTGCCGTCTATTTTGAAGCGGCATTCATAATCGTTGACCGGCGTATAGGCTCCTGGGAAAATATTGTCCTTTGCCAGATAGTACACATAGGAGTCGCCTGCTTTGGGATAATTATCGGAGGAGGTTTTCTTTTCAATAAAGATTTTTTGCCTTTCTTCTTTCGTCATCTGCTTGAAATGTGCTTCGTCATGGAATGCGTCTACTTCATCCTGAAGCGTCATATATCCGCCCATCTGCATGACAGTAATCATATCGCCGGCGGACAAGTCACCCTTTAGGGAATCCGTGACTTTAACATCAATTTTTGTATACGGAGTTCCCTCGTGGACGGTAAACGCCGATTTTGTCACCGTACAGCGGACAATCTCCGGGCAATTCCGATAGAGATCTTTCAGAGTAGCGCAGCTTGTTGCAAACGACTGAGAAACCATGACCTTCTGGGCATTGCTGATTTGGTCTTCATGCCCGGTAATGTCCAGTTCCTTAACACGGATGGTCAAGTCTCTGCCGGTCGGAGCAACATCGGCTGAAGACACTGTAGGAGAGATGGAATTCCCTTTCCCCAGAAAATTTGAAGAGCATCCTGATATGATGAAAACAGAGACTGCTGCGATTCCGGCGGCAATAGTTCGTAGAAAGACTTTCATTGCAAAACCCTCCTTATATCTTACTTGATTTCGTTAGTCAGAGTTTATGATCAGTGGCGCTCTTGCTGAATCAGCTCTTCTTTCTGCTAACCGTAAACATGATTGATATTATTACAGTCAATGGAGCAGGGGCGATCCGTATCACGAACATCATCATAATTGTACATGATGGATTGACCATAAGGCAAATCCGGCTGATGGCTTAAGCCCATTGCATGACCCAATTCATGCCCGAACAGGCCCGCTTTTTTAAAATCTGAATAAGATAAAGAATTTATTACTGCAATCAATGAAGATTTTAGTCCAACCCCAGTTGGAGGCAGACGGATCATCGATTTTATTTGAATAGGTCCAAAATTCTGTCTGCCCTGTGATCCCTCCACTGAAAGCTTTGTTGTAAACGTCAAAGGAGGAATTCGACTGTGTTGTTGTTTCACGGATTGAAATTGATGTTGTAACTCCGGGATTGTCTGTAGTGTTAACCCAGTTGCCAACCGCAATTTCAATGGGTGAGGCATCGTTACCTGTTACATTTACCAAATAATAATAGCGCCGAAAATCGCCATATTGGCCAACACCACCGGTTAGTTGTTTATCATTGAAAGTCCTGTTCCCGTGAATACATGTTTCGGTGATTGCCGAAGCAGGAATTTGAAAAACAGTAAAAAGCATAACAACACTAACTACAATACAAGTATTCCCCTTTTGCTTTTCATTATAGCATCACACATCCTTCTAATTTAGAATGCGTTATATTCATATTATGCTTAAATGCTGTTATTGTCAATAAATAAATGGTAAATATTTCCGAAATACAAAAGCGTTCCTCACCGGGTGCGCCGGCAGAAGTTATCTCTTTTTCGGCCTCAGCAGTCTGAGATATGCGCTGAACGCCGACGGGACTGCATAATCCCGGAAAAGTCCACAGGAATCCGCCCAGGTAAATCCTACAGCCTCATTTTCCGTGTGAACAAGGTACCCTGTCATATGCCACTCCAGATGGGTAAAAATATGTTTTGCGGGAGGCAGCGGTTCCATTTCTGTAGGCCGCACGCCCCATCCTCTGAGGGCTTTCTCTGCATCGGCTGGAGAAAGGGCGCCGGGTGCATTCGGGAATTCCCAAAGCCCGGCAAGCAGGCCCTTTTCCGGGCGGCGGTGCAGGGCGGCCCGGCCCTCGTGCAGCAAAATGAAAACCGTCAGGTCCATCTTTTTCCGCTTCGGTTTTGGCGGCTTGACCGGCAGTTCCGTCTCACTCCCGAAGCGGTGTGCAGCACATAGCCCCGCAAGCGGGCACCGGGTGCAAATTGGTTTGCCGTTGGGAAGGCATACTGTGGCGCCAAGTTCCATCAGCGCCTGCGTAAATGCACTGGCTTTCCCCGCAGGGTAGACTTCCCGAAGCTTTTTCCGTAGCTCCCGCTTTACGGCCGGCAGTGATATATCCTGTTTGGAAGCCTCAAGGCGGGAAGCGACGCGAAGGACATTGCCATCCACTGCGGGTTCCGGCAGGCCATAGGCAATCGACGCAACTGCCCCTGCCGTATAGTCCCCGATGCCGGGCAGTTTCCGGAGTCCCTCTGCGTTTCGGGGAAGCTTGCCATCGTATTCCCGCACCACAATCTGTGCCGCATTTTTCAGGCTGCGGGCGCGTGAGTAATAGCCAAGGCCTTCCCACAGCTTCAGGAGCTTTTCTTCCGATACCGCAGCCAGCGCCTGCACGTCCGGGATTTCCCGCATAAAGCGCTCAAAATATGGCTTAACGGCTTCCACGCGCGTCTGCTGCAACATGATTTCCGAAACCCAGACACGGTAAGGCGTCGGGTTATCCCGCCACGGCAGCATGCGCGCATTTTCCGCATACCACGCAAGCAGCGGGGAAACAATTTCTGAGTAGTCCATTCTACCTTCTCCGCACTTTTTCCCTGAAACGTGCATAAAAATTTTTGGCTTCCATTCCGTACCCGCTTTCCCGCCCCTGACATCCGTCCTCCTAAAGGCAGGGACAGCTTTTCAGGGCTTCCTCCGGTGGAATGCTTTTACAATGGAAGTGCCTGCAACAGCGCCGTCACAGACAGATTTTGAAATTTGCAGCAGGCCGCCGGTGCAGTCACCCGCGGCATAAAGGCCGGGGACATTCGTCTGCCGGTCCGCACCGACCGTGATGGATGACCCATTTGTTTCTGCGCCGATTTTCCGTGCAAGGTCCACACTGCCTGCCACGCCGATTGCGATAAACACGCCGTCGGCCTTTAGGGCTGTGCCATCCTCAAAGCGTACGCCTTCCAGCGCTTTCCCGCCAAAGAGCTCACGGATTTTCCGCTTTTCAATTTTCATTTCCGGCGGGAATTCCGCAGCCGGCTCCGCGCCGTCCGTCAGGATTGTCACCGAAGCGACAACAGGAAGGAGCGTTTCCGCCTCATGCAGCGCATAGCTGCCAGCACCAAGGACCGCCACATTCTTTTTCCGGTAAAAGAAAGCATCACAGACTGCGCAGTAGCTCACGCCGCGGCCTTCAAACTCCGAAACGCCCTTAATAGGAGGCGTCCGGCACTGTGCCCCCGTCGCAAGGACAACATAAGGGGCACGGTATACCGCTGCTGAAGCGGTGCTTACGGAAAATACCTCGTCCCAAGACAGGCCGACTGCCTCATCCTCCACAAATCCTGCGCCGACACGTTTTGCCTGAGCAAGCCCATTTTCAATCAGTGTCCTGCCGGAAACCGGCTCTGCAAATCCGTAGTAGTTTTCAATCTTTTCCGTTTTTGCCAGCGCCCCTCCAGGCTTCCCAACAATCAGCGTCCCAAGCCCCGCGCGCGCTGTGTAGAGTGCCGCAGAAATCCCCGCCGGGCCGCAGCCAACCACGATGACATCTGCCATTTTTGAAATCCGCCTTTCTCTCGTTTTTCCCGGACTGTGATCAGGTCACAAAGCTTTCGCTTTCTTTTGACTATAATTTTATAATATAATAACACTCATAATGCAGAATCACAACAGTAGTATCAGCCGGCAGACCGGAGGCTATTCCCGGTCCCCGCCGGATTCCGGAGGAGGCTGATGATGAATTACCTGATTACGTTTCTGGAAGGCATTGCAGCATTTCTTTCGCCGTGTCTTTTGCCGGTAATTCCCGTTTATATTGCATTTTTTGCAGGGCGCGACGATGAGGGAAAGCACCGTGCATTCCTAAATGCAGCCGGATTCGTTCTCGGCTTTACCGCCCTGTTTACGCTGATGGGAACGTTTGCTGGAAGCATTGGTTCAGTTGTGAGGCGCAACACGGCTGCCGTTAATCTGATTGGCGGGATAATCATCCTCCTGTTTGGGCTTGGATATCTCGGCGTTTTTCATCCCGCCTTTCTTGCGGCAGAGCGGAGGCCCTCCTGGAAACCTCAAGAAACCGGCTTTTTCTCGTGCTTATTGTTCGGTGTTGTTTTTGCTGCGGGATGGACTCCATGTGTGGGCGTTTTTCTTGGTTCCGCGCTTGCCCTGGCCGCTACAAAAGGCGGCACCCTCACCGGTACGCTGCTCCTGCTCTGCTTTTCCATGGGGCTGGGTGTGCCGTTCCTGCTCTGTGCCGTTTTTCTTGCGCGCCTGAAGCAATATTTCCGTTTTATCAAAAAACACTATAAAACCGTCAACATGATTTGCGGCTGGTTCCTTGTCGCGGTCGGAATCTTCATTGCATCCGGCCTGCTGAACCGGCTCTGGAACTTTGCTTAAGAAAGGGGTGCTGGTTTATGAACCGCCAAAAGACAGGATTGATCGTTCTCGGCGTTGCACTGATAGCCGTCGTTGCCACGGCAGCCGTGCTGTATCAGAGCCTTTCCAAAAGATATGAAAAAGGTGCGCTTCCTATTGCTTCCTCCGGAAGTGCACCGTCATCTAAAATTGCGGAATCTGCTGAAAGCGCCGGAACCGCACAGAGCAGTTCCCAGCAAAGTTCTGAAGGAGCACCGAACTTCACGGTTTACGACGTAGAAGGCAACAATGTGAAGCTTTCCGATTTCCGCGGAAAGCCTGTCGTGCTGAACTTCTGGGCAAGCTGGTGTACCTACTGCAAGCAGGAAATGCCGGATTTCAATGAACTATACAAAAAGGATAAAGGCAAGGTCGTTTTCCTCTTCGTAGACTGTACGGACGGCAACAAGGAAACAAAAGAAAAAGCGCAGGCTTTTCTAAAGAAGGAGGGCTACAATTTCCCTGTTTACTATGACTTCGACCAGGATGCAGTCACGCAGTATGGCCTTACAGGGCTCCCGGCAACGGTTTTTATCGACCGGAACGGAGATTTTGTCTCCGGCCGGATTGGGCTGTATGACAAAGATTCTCTCGAAGCGGGGATTGCCCAAATTACCGAATGACTCACTGCTTTTTTTTGTGGGACGGCACCGGACCGATAAGCAGATAACCATGCACTCCAATCAGCATTCCAATTACGGCAAGCAACACAATAAGAATATGTACGCCTGTCAGTGCAATGGAACTGAAGAGCGCCGTTTTTGCCGCCGAATAAAAGCAAGCATGGTCAAAAGACGTCAGTGCGCCGAGCCATGCCGCTGCACTAAAATTGTTCCGCCTGCTGACGCGCCAGATGCAGATTATTGTCATTACAGGGCTGCCAATCGCCGCCATTACATAGAAAAATGACTCTGCCTTATGGCCAAGGCCCGCATAGCGCCGCACAAGGCTCAGGGTATCTATCATCGCACCGGAACCGGTGAGGCGGCGTGCCACCGGCAGGAACAGGACTCCAATCAGGATTATCTGGAAAATCGTGACTTCCCATTTTACCCGTTTTACAGATTTTGAGGACAAAAGCATCAGCTCTTTTCAGAATTCAAGTATTACTAAGAATTCCCCCGCCGAAAGACGGGGGAATTTGCTATTCCGGACAAAAAACGGGAAAAATTACTTTGAGGCTTTTGCAGCAGCTTTCTGTTTCTTTTCTTTAACAGCAGCCTGAGCCGCGGCAAGGCGGGCAATCGGTACGCGGAACGGTGAGCAGGAAACATAGTTGAGGCCAACCTTATGGCAGAACTCGACGGAAGTCGGGTCGCCGCCGTGTTCGCCGCAGATG
>DHOL01000087.1:18891-20445 GCA_002410755.1 Ruminococcaceae bacterium UBA5391
TCGCCGCCGTGTTCGCCGCAGATGCCAAGGTGCAGCTTCGGATTGGCAGCTTTGCCTTCGCTTGCGCTCATCTTAATCAGACGGCCAACGCCTTCGGTGTCAAGGTGGACAAACGGATCAAATTCATAAATCTTATTGTCGTAGTATGCACCGAGGAACTTTCCGGCATCGTCACGGCTGAAGCCAAAGGTCATCTGCGTAAGGTCGTTTGTGCCATAGCAGAAGAAGTCCGCTTCCTTTGCAATTTTGCCGGCCGTCAGGGCTGCACGTGGAATTTCAATCATCGTGCCAACCTGATATTTCATATCAATGCCGGCGTCTTTAATAATCTTGTCGGCAGTCTTGACGATAATATCCTTAACAAACTTAAGCTCCTTGACTTCACCAACAAGCGGAACCATAATCTGCGGCTCAATCTTCTTGCCGGTCTTCCTCGAAACATTGATTGCAGCATTGATGACGGCTGTAGTCTGCATCTCGGCGATTTCCGGATAGGTAACGCACAGGCGGCAGCCGCGGTGGCCCATCATCGGGTTGAACTCGTGCAGGCCCGCAATGACGTTCTTAAGCTTCTCCACCGTAATATTAAGCTCACCGGCAATCTCCTTAATGTCGGACTCCTTGGTGGGCAAAAACTCATGGAGCGGCGGGTCAAGGAAGCGAATTGTAACCGGACGCTCTCCCATGATTTCAAACAGTGCTTCAAAGTCACCCTGCTGGTACGGCATAATCTTTGCAAGGGCCTTTTTGCGCGCTTCTGTTGTCTCAGCGACAATCATCTCACGCATTGCCTTGATGCGCTGCCCCTCAAAGAACATGTGCTCCGTGCGGCAGAGTCCTATGCCTTCCGCGCCGAAGTCTCTTGCCTGCTTTGCATCGCGCGGCGTGTCGGCGTTCGTAAACACCTTGAGGTGGCGGGCCTTATCGGCCCAGGACATGTAGCGGCCGAAGTTTCCGGAAATAGTAGCCGGAACAGTCGGGATGGCAGTGTCGTAGATATTGCCGGTAGAGCCGTCAATGGAAATATAGTCGCCCTCTTTGATGGTCTGGCCCGCGAGGGTGAAATGCTTTGCATCATAATCGACAACGATTTCGCCGCAGCCGGATACACAGCAGGTGCCCATGCCGCGCGCAACAACAGCCGCATGGGAGGTCATGCCGCCGCGAACGGTCAGGATACCCTGTGCAACAGCCATGCCTTCGATGTCTTCCGGAGAGGTCTCCAGACGAACGAGAACGATTTTCTCGCCTCTTGCGTGCCATTCTTTTGCGTCTTCCGCGGAGAAGACAACTTTACCGCAGGCAGCGCCCGGGGAAGCTGCAAGACCTTTGCCGATCGCTTTGGCCTTTTTAATGGCGGTTGCGTCGAACTGCGGATGGAGCAGGGAATCGAGCTGCTTCGGCTCAACGCGCAGAACAGCCTCTTCCTCGTCGATCATGCCTTCGTCAACCAGGTCAACAGCGACTTTCAGAGCCGCGGCAGCGGTTCTCTTGCCGTTTCTGGTCTGGAGCATATAAAGTTTGCCGTTTTCAATGGTGAACTCCATGTCCTGC
>DHOL01000036.1 GCA_002410755.1 Ruminococcaceae bacterium UBA5391
AAATATTACTCGTTTTTTTAGTATGTTACCAAAAAGGCAACCATGCCAGTTTTCTTATCTGCACCAAAGTGCAGCCAACAAACTGAATTCCTTTCCAAGGCTTCATACAGGCCGGTCAGAAGCAGCTTCCTTTTTGACAAGGCGAAAAACAACAGCATACATTACAACAACAAATACAAGAAAAAGCACCGTAGAGAATACATTGCCAACCATTGCGCAGGAATCGTAAAATCCATGCAGGAACACAGCGACAAGATAACCGGCTGTAAGGTTCCCAATTTTACGCATATGCTGGTAGCGATCTTCACAGAGTTTGGCCCGGCCATAAAATATTCCCATAAAAACCGCAAAGCTCATATGCCCCGGAATCGCAAGAAATGCCCGCGGCACAGAAACAGAAAGGCCATATCCCACAACATAGCGAATATTCTCGAATGCTGCAAAACCAAGGGAAACAAAAACGGAATAAACAATGCCATCAAAGCGGTAATTAAAATTAGGATCATTCCATGTCCGGCGTTGTAGAAAGAAAAATTTCGTACCCTCTTCAACCGCTGCAACAACTAGAAATGCAAACAGAATAGCGTAAGCTGAGCTTTTTTTGTCAATCAATTTTGGGAGAATATGCTGCCCAATACTCTCAAGTATAATGGAAACAAGTGCAGCCTCAATGCCCTTAATAATCAGAGAAAAAAGTAAATACGGCGGTTCTTTTTCAATAGAATCCTGCCGGTAGACATAGAACATCAGGAAAGCGGCAGGAAGAACTGCAGCCAAAATATAAACCCATACGATTGTTACCAGTGGCAGGGCAAAGAACATTTAACTCATCTCCCTCGTCCGGCACGGATACGGTCTAGGAATGCCATATCTGCAGGGCAAAATTTATAGTTTGGTATTTCCTCCGACGTAATCCATCGGATATCATGATGCTCAAGCTTGCGGGGGGTACCTTTTGTGATGCTAGCCTCAAAAAGCGTCAGATGAACTGTCATATCCGGATAACTGTATGTCACATCCATAAAGGCACGTCCAACGGACACAGTGACCGCAAGTTCTTCCCTGCACTCGCGTACAAGTGCCTGCTCCTTTGTTTCTCCAGGCTCGACTTTTCCACCTGCAAATTCCCACAGCATTCCCCGCGTCTTGCCAGCAGGCCGTTGGCAAATCATCAGCCGCCCGTTGCTGCAAATCAGCGCTGCAACGACTTCCACTGCCTCGTTTTCACTCATTCCATTCTTTCGCCTCCGCCAAAAGCAGTTACTTTATTATATCACCATATATTATAAGCCGCTAAATGGGAAAACTGCTTTTTCATAATCGGTCGATTCCAGAAAAATTTCGCTATCAGACACAAAAAAGCCTGCACACCCGGAATTATTCAGGTGTGCAGGCGCCACTTAAGGGCCCAGCGGTGGTTTACCGCAATCTTCGTTATTTGCTACTGTTTGGCTTGTTTTCCGCCGAAATTAGAGCCGCAAGCAGAGCAGAAAACTGGTCTTTTGCAAAGTCTTCTGTATTGGCGGGATACTTTGCAGTAATAGAATACCCTGTTCCGCTGCGAGTAAACTCAGCATAATAAGCTGGATGACTGCTTTCATCACAGCGGGTAGCTGTTACTGACACACCGGAATAGGCTGACTGTGCGAGTGGAAAGCCATGACTGCGTATTTCATTAAGGTCGAAAAGCGGTGGCTTGCCTTTTGCAAGCGTAACCGTAATTTTCCGGTTACCGTCCGCCGAAGCATAGGAAAAAGTATTTGTGTCGTAATAAATCCCACGCGCTGTGTTTTTATAAATTCCATGAGAAGCATTTTGCTGTTCTTTCAGAAAAGAAAATTCTTTTTCAATCGGTAATGAAACTCCATAATAGTGGAGAAGTTCGCTGTCATTCATATGGACAAAATCTTTCATCAGCAGTGCAATATTCGATGTTTTCACGGTTGGCGCAGAGGGAATGACGCTGATAGTAAGCCAATTATTCACTAAAGCTTTTCTGCTGGAAACCGCTGACCATTCCTGTGAGGCAGTTGCAGGCGTTCCAGACACGGTAGTCTTTTGAGAAGGCAAAACTCTATCCTTGCTAAAACAGAGTGGAAAAAGCACTGCAATTACAGCAGCAGCAAAGCATACGGCAAATCCCATCTTTTTCTGCCAGCAAAACGCAGGGACTTTCGTCTGAACTGGTACTGCTTCTTCAATGTACTTATCTGGAATTCCGCCGATTGCGGAAAGTAGTTTTTCACTTTTCAAAGGAATATCCCCTCCCTTTCCAACTGTAAACGAAGTTTTTTACGCATGCGAAAAAGCATTAGCTTAGCCTTGCTTTCGCTTATTCCATTAATGTGCGCAATCTCTGTCACAGGCATCAAATACCAGTAGCGCTGTACAAATACAATCCGTTTTTCTTTCGGGAGCCGCTTGAGGAAGCACCCGATTGCATCTGAGAGAGAAGCTTCTTCGGCGAAATCTTCTATACATTCCGGCGTAGGGATACACTCTTCCAGCTCGAAAAGGACGTGTTTTGTTTCCCCGCCTCCACGTTTTTTCGCTGTATATTTCTGAAAGCGGTTCAGCGCAAGGTTCCTTGTAATTTTCCCCAAAAATGCCGGCAAGTACTCCGGCCGTTTCGGTGGAATGGACTGCCAGGCTCGGAGGTACATGTCATTTACACATTCTTCTGCGTCACTGTCATCATGCAGGATATTGAAGGCAATCATGCGGCAGTAATGAGCATATTTTTTTGCAGTCTCGGCGATTGCGCGCTCGGAACGCTTCCAGTACAGATTAATAATTTCGCCGTCCTCCACCGTATCGCCTCCCTTCTTTATAAAAGGCCTTTCATCTATGATACACCGGAAAAAGTATCGGGGGTTTCATCCAAAAATAGAATCTTTAAAAAGTAGCGGCAAACACTTTCCGTCACTATGCAAAGCTGCTGAATACTCCGCAGATAATTTTAAGGAGGATTGCCTATCCTGTAGCTGTTTGACTTCTTCTTTATTTTGCAGTAGGATAAATTGGTTAATTTGGGAAAGCTGTTATTTTTGGCTCCGCTCAGCGGCGTAAAACATCATTAATGGAAAGGAAAAGCAGGATTATGCTGATTGAAAGCAACAGCAAACTTATCATGATTGGTGATTCAGTCACGGATTTTGAGCGTTCAAGGCCACGAGGAGAAGGGCTTTTCGGCGGAATTGGGAAAAGCTATGTCTCCCTTGTGGATGCGCTTCTTAACGTTACTTACCCGCAAAGCAGAATTCGCGTTATCAATATGGGAACAAGCGGGGACAATATACGGAATCTGAAAGCCCGCTGGCAGACGGACGTGCTCGACCTGAAACCGGACTGGCTCTCCATCCTGATTGGCATCAACGACGTCTGGCGTCAGTTTGATACACCACTGATTCCAGAAAACCATGTTCCCCTTGAAGAATATCGCCAGACGCTTGATGAACTGGTCAGTATCACACAGCCAAAGTTGAAAGGCCTTGTCCTTATGGCCCCATACTTTATGGAGCCAAACCGCAGTGACCCCATGCGTGAAATGATGGATCAATATGGAGAAGCTGTACAAGAAACTGCAAAAAAGCACGGTGCTGTTTATGTAGACACCCAAGCTGCTTTTGACGCATATCTGCGCTATTACCATCCGGTCTCCATAACCTGGGACCGGATTCACCCCAACGTCCTCGGCCACATGATTATTGCCCGCGCTTTTCTGAACGCCATCGGCTTTGAATGGAAAAAATGAGCATCCGCCCCGTAGAAAAGAGCCGTCGTGCTATACCAAATGAGCATTTTTACAGTATAGAGCCTTTTGCGTTAAAAATATCAAAACAAAAAGCAGTTTCGGATTGACATCTTTATCTCAGCTGTTACAATTACAAAGAGAAGTCAAAGTGCAGAAGGGAGCATATCTCATGAAAACAGAAGCACAGCAGTATTTTGAAGATGAAATGCACCTTTTTCGTGACAATCCGGTCATCAACTGGCATGAGCACGTCTGGGAGAGTAAACCAGGAGTGCTCAATGAATCCACCCTGCAAAATTTGCTTTTTGCAGGCAAACAAACTCATACAGATTTATTTATGATTTCCTGCCCTATAACGAATGACCAGTTTTGCACACCGGAACGATTCCGGCTGGCAAACAACGTCGTTTTGGGCGCGGTGAAGCGTTATCCAAAACGACTTCGCGGAATGTGCTTTGTCAACCCAGGCTACACGAAAGAAGCTCTGGAAGAAATTGACCGATGCAGAGCAAACGGTTTTGTCGGCGTCAAAATGTACCACCAGTACCGTATGGATGATCCGGTGCAGTTTCCGATTATCGAAAAATGCATCAAATTGGATATGCCGATTCTAATGCATGCCGGAAAGCTTACTTACCAGCCTGAATCGCAGCCGAGGATTTCCCATGGCGAGTACTTCGCCCATGTGGCAAAGCGCTACCCTGAGGCCAACCTTATTATGGCACACATTACCGGCGGAGGTGACTGGCACTGGCAGCTTAAAGGGATGGAAAAATGCCCAAACGTCGTATTGGATATTTCAGGAAGCGTAATTGACAGTCCTGTTGTTGAGGAATGTGTTGCACGCATTGGTGCCAGCCGCATTCTTTACGGCACTGACGGTTCCACTTCGTCCGGTGTGGGGAAAGTTCTCGCTGCAAACATCAGTGAGAAAGACAAGAAAACGATTCTGGCCGGAACGAAATACCGTCATTTTCTTGAAAAGGAGTGAGTGAAAATGGTTATTGACAGCTGCACTTATACTGGACACTGGCCATTCCGAAAACTATCCTGTGAAACGCTTGCTCAGACTGCGGCCCGTGCCGAAAAAGCAAAAATCACCCATATTGTTTGCACCAATCTAAATGCGATTTTCTATATTGATGCCATGGAAGGAAACCGTGAATTCTTGGATGAGCTGAAAAATTATTATGGCAAGGTTACCGTCCTTCCCTTTGCTGTAATCAATCCTACCTACATTGAATGGGAACGCGATATTCAGGAATGCGCCGAACTTGGTTTTTCCGGGATTCAGCTTACGCCACAGTACCACGGATATACTTTGAATGATTCACGCGCCATCAAGGCCTACCAGATGGCTGGAGACCTCGGACTTACTGTCAAGGTCGATGTTGGATTTGAAAACATTCGTCAGCGCAGCCAGATGGATACTTTTGCCGATGTTTCGGGGGATGAAATCGCGGCTATGCTCTCTGCAAGCAGCAAGCCGACCACGATTGTGAGCACCGGTTATCCTGCCGGTATGGGGAGTGCCATCATTGACGCCGCTAATAAGCGGGATAACGTCTTTTTCAATCTGATTTATGTTGACTCTTTTACCGGCCGCCAGTTGGAAGACTGCATCAGGGCATATACCGCAAAGCGCCTATGCTTTGGGACAGTGTCTCCGTTCCGATACATTGAGCCGCAGTATGTTAAGCTTTTTTGCTCCGGTGCATTTGACAGTGATGGATTGGAAGATATTCTTTATAAAAATTTACAGGGCAAAATCAAAGGCTGTTAAATCTACTTTTCCGAAGTGACAGTCATTTGCGGAATGGAAAGTTTTTACCAGCCTGATTCTGCTATTAAATCAAATGCCAGCGCTTTTAAGCGCTGGCATTCCTTGTATTAAGTTAATCTGATATGGAAATTTAGTTGCCTACTCAGGACTTTTTAAAACATTCTTTTTTCCATTTTGTTTTGTCTAATTTATCTGAAATCAGGCCTTCATCATGCGGTACATCGCTTCCAGACAAATCTGGGCATGTTCCATATAGCGGTCAAGCTGAAGAAATTCATTGGCATTATGCTCTCCAGTATCCGGCTGATCTGGGAAAAGCGCACCAAATGCAACTGCCTTTCCCGGAATTTCCCTCGCGTAGGTTCCGCCGCCCATGGAATAAATTTCTGCAGGAGTGCCTTCCACTGCCTGATATGCACTTTGTAACAGATGAATCAGCGGATGATTCTCCGGGAAATAAAGTGGTTGATTATCAAGAACGATTTTTGCATTTACACCAGCCGCTTCTGCACATTTTTTAATGGAATGAAAAATATCGCTGCCTTTTTGGGTGACAGGATAGCGAATATCAATTTCTGCATTCTCTGAAGAAGAATCCAGCCGCACAATTCCAACATTGAGAGTCAAAGGACCGGAAGGCTCATCACACATTTTAATGCCGAGAGATTCGCCGTCCGTTTCCGTCCCGATAAAATGGTTTAAAAAGCCAAGAAAGCTTCCAAGCTTTTCAGCCGGAAAAGCTGCTTGCAACAGCGAAATTAAGTGAGTTGCAGCATTAAAGCCCAGTTGTGGTTCAGAGCCATGGTGCGCTTTACCGGCAGAGGTGATTTTCACGCCATTTTCTGTTTTTTCAAAGCGGAAGTCCCCCGGAACGGTTTTCGCTGCGGATTCCAGTTTTTGCAGGATGCCATCTGAATTATCCACTTCGGCTTCCGCTGATGCGGGGACAGCATTGACGACCGTACCAGAATGGAAATTATGGACTGTTTCTTCTTCACTGTGTTCTGCACTAAAATCAACCCGTAAAATCCCTTTTTCACGGTTGCAGATGCCATAATTTCCGTCCGGCGTGAAAGCCATGGAAGGATAAGGTTCTTCCTTGAAATAAGTGGCGAGGTCATCACTGGCAATTTCTTCGCCTGCGCCAAAAATTACACGGATTTTGCGGTTCCCCGTTACGCTGGCATCCTTCAGGGCTTTCAGGCAATAGAGTGCTACAACAGCAGGGCCTTTGTCATCTGCCGTGCCGCGGCCATAAAAGTTGTTTCCCCTGCGTGTCAAACAGAATGGATCCGTTTTCCACCCTTCACCGGATGGAACAACATCAACATGGACAACCGCAGCAGCATATTCGCTTCCTTCACCATATTCAGCATGGCCAGCATAATTGCCGACATTCTTCGTTTTTAAGCCCATGCCGTCCGCAATCCGGAGAATTTTCTCCAGGGCACGGGCGGAGCCTGCACCAAACGGTTTATTCGGCTCTGCTTTTCCGCAGACTGAAGGGATTGCGACCATCCGCGCAAGATCGCTTAAAATCGCGTCCTGATATTTTAAAATATGATTTCCAAATGCCATTTCTGGCCCCTTCTCTCTCCAAAATAATTATATCACGAAATAATGTTGCAAGAAAGGAAAAAGCAATATCTTTGGCAAAAAGAGCCACCGCCATTTCCGGATAAATTCTGCTGCTTCGCAGATAATGAAAATATTCTGCGGAGGTGTAAAGAATGAAGAAAAATTTACTTTTATTTTTTATGGGCGGAACCCTTTACCCAACTCTTGAAATTATGTGCCGTGGACGGACTGATTTTTCCATGGCACTTGCCGGAGGCTCCTGCCTCTGCCTGATTGACAAAGTGTGCAACATAAGGCTGCAGACCAGACCACTTGCCGAAAAGTGCCTGGCTGGTTCAGCAATCATTACAACAGTTGAGTTCTGCGTTGGTGTTGTAGTTAATCTCATCCTTAAAATGAATGTTTGGGACTACTCGCAGGAACCTGCTAATATTCTGGGACAAATCTGCATCCCTTTTTCCCTACTTTGGTTTTTTATCACAATTCCGGCTATGGGGCTTTGCAATGCATGTGGAAAACTTGCAGACAAAGTCAATTTTCGCAGTCTCTCACGGGCTACAGAAAAACTACAGCCTCTTTTTCAGGTGAAGAAAATAACTAATGGGAAAATATAAACCCATGCAAATACAAAAACAAGCATCACAGCAAAAAGGATTGTAAAAACATTTTGGAGTTTTTTCTGCTTTGCAAATTTCCTTCGCTTCGCCGCCCTGGAAAGCAGGACTGCACAAAGGATACCCAAAAGCGAAATTATAAGGCCGGGCCGAAATCCGGCTGGAACATAAGTCACAGAAACATTGTTTTGCCCTTTTGAAAGCCTGACTGCAAGGAAAGAATCAAATACACGGTAAACACCGGCTGGCTTTCCATTCACTTGAGCTGTAAAGCCTTTTGCATAGGAAATCGGCAGAAAAAGATATTCTCCATCTGCATCTGCCGTTACCGTGCCAATAATCGAATTTCCCGACTGGCGAAGAGATGCCAAACTGACGTGTTTCATAGCAGAAGTAAGAGTCTGATCGTTGAGGCTGGCAATTCCAAAGGATTTTGCATACACGTCCTGCAGAACACTGATTTTGATCTCAACGGTTTCATCTTTAAATGTCCCGAGGCACAACAGGCCATTGCTCTGCTGGGACGGATAGTCTTTATCAATCGATTTGTCATTTACACAAACGGAAAAGCTCGAATTAATATGCTCATTTAAATTATTAGTCAAGGCATCAAAGCAGTCAAAATAGAGTGTTTTCGAGCCGGAAATAGGAATTTTATAGAGGATTGTCCCCTTCTGGCTTTTATCTGGGATTGTAAGTTCATAATAATCTGTTTTTGTAAAATCAACATTGTCCATGGAACTTGGTTGGTACTGCGTAAACAGATTTTCGCCAGTGGAAAACAGGGATTGAAACAGATACTGCTGCATCTGAAAACGGGTGGCATCCGGCAGGGTTTCCAGTTTTGAAATCTGGTTTGCCCTGAAGGCAAAGCCAAAGGGGAAAGCGTCTCCGTTCCTGGCAATGGCAAACATCTGGTTACTATAAACATAGTTCTCCTCTTTCGGCAAGCCGCCACCCGACAGCACAATCTTATACCGGTTGGCAAGAACCGCATCCGTGAGTTTTGTTCCACCATTCGAGCCAACTTCCATCCAGTAAGAAGAATAGCCAAGCTTTTTCATGGCAAAAAGATAATCACTGGAAGTAAGGGAAGTATAATGGCTCATTGAGTCATACCCAAGGCTGCCAATCAGGTTCACATCAAAGAATTTCTTGTCAAGCTTTACCCGATAAATGGATTGATCCTGAATTTTTCCGGCAAGGTCAAAGACTTGATCGTAGCTTTTCCCGCTGCTTTTTGCCGTAGCGATATAAACATTAGAATTAAAAACGCTCTCCACAACTACAAGCACACAAAGGAGCATGGAGAACGTTTTCCGCATCAGCAAACCATAATGGTACTGAAGCATCAGAAGCAGATAGGCAAGCGCAATTGTAATTGCGAAAACCAGTAGCAGGCGGTATTCTCTTGAATCAACCCAAAGCGAATGAGTGTAGTAAGAAAGTATTCCGAAGTCATATTTTAACAAAACAGCCGTGCACAGTGCTACAACAACCACTGTACCAGCCGATACGGCTGCCGGAAGCAGCTGCTCCCGTCTATTTGGTAAATGCCAGACTTCCTGATTGAATTTGGAAACACAGCCGGCAAAGAGCGTCAGGCCAAGCAGAATTGGAATATAGCCATAGCGGACCGGGAACGACTGGTAGCTGCCGGTCTGCCACATTTTATTAATTGGTTCTACAAAAATGGGAATCAGCGTAAGAAAGAGCATCCAACAAAACCATTTTTCCCTTGCCCCTTTCCCCCTGCGTTGAAAGAGCAAAAAAAGGATCGTTGCAAGGATAGCTCCAGAGCAGAAAATTACCGGGGTCGTAGTATAGCAATCCGTAACAAGTCTGCCAGTGCGAAGGCCGGTTATCAGTTCACCAACACGCGCAGATGTTGTATACTGAAGAAACGCCGGCAGCCAGACAACCCCCGTCAGTAAACCTGAAACAATTGTGGAAATACCAAACAGAAGGACTTGCTCTTTCCGCTGTTCTTTTGGAATACATAAAAAAATATAGAGGCCAAAGCCAAGAATCAGAAATATGGCAACCATGTAGGTCAGATAGAAATTTACAGTCAGCACTGCGGCAAGCAAAAACGTATAGGCAAGCGGCTTTTTCTCATGGATCAGCTTTCCAAGGCCAATTAAAAGCAGCGGAAAAAGTGCCATAACATCAAGCCAGACGATATTCTGATAATAAAACATGACATAGCCGCAGAATGAATACATTACAGAAACGGCGGAAGCCTGTATAACATCAAGATTTGAAAAGCAATGGCAAAACCACACAGCTGCCGTCAAGGCACAGGTCATCATCTTAAGGAGAAGAAGGATATTGACAAAAAGGTAAATTTTTTCTGACGGGATTAGCACAACGAGAAAAGAAAAAGGACTGCTGAGGAAAAACAGAAATACGCCCCAGAAGTCCATACTTCCAGCATTCGCAAGGTTTAAAAATAAATCCGACTTTCCGGTAAGAATATTCTTGAGATCAAGAAGAAAAGGGATTACCTGCTGCTTCATATCGCACCAGGCAACCGTCCCATTGCCAAACGGGTACAAACTATAAAAAGCGTACACGGAAAGCAGCACGGTTGCTGTAATGAAAGGCGCTATCCAGTAAGAATGTTTTCGGGACACAACCATGCTCCTTCCTTTGGTAACCAAAGTCATAACGCGGATGGCCAGAATTCTATCGGCAGGCTACCGCTTCTTAAAGATCAATGTCTAGAATTACTTTGTGATACACTTTTTTCCCTTTTCTAATGATAATATATTTTTTATCCTGCTTTTCAAACTCCGCTGGTGTCAGTACAGCAGCAGGGCTTTCCACTTTTTTGCCATCCACAGAGATTCCGCCTTGAGCGATAAGGCGCCGTGCCTCCGCTTTGGATGATGCAACAGAAGCTTTCACAAGCAGGTCAAGCACAGCAATCTTTCCACTTGTAAAATTGGAGGAACCAATTTTCGTTGAAGGCATATTTTCCGTATTCATGCCCTGCCCGAAAATTGCACGTGCTGAACTGCGAGCTTTTTCCGCTTCTGCTTTACCATGAATCTGCCTCGTAACTTCGTAAGCAAGAAGCTCTTTTGCCTCGTTAAGCTGCTGCCCTTCGAGGTGCTCAAATTGTTCAATCTGTTTCATCGGCAAAAAGGTAAGAATTTTAAGGCACTTCACGACATCTGCATCATTGACATTGCGCCAGTACTGGTAAAATTCAAAAGGAGAGGTCTTTTCAGGGTCAAGCCATACAGCCCCACGCTCTGTTTTCCCCATTTTTTTGCCTTCACTGTTTGTCAGCAGCGAAACAGTCATACCATAAGCATCCTGATTTTCCTTGCGGCGAATCAGTTCCACACCGCCGATGATATTGCTCCACTGGTCATCTCCGCCAATTTCCAGCCGGCAGCCGTAGCGGCGGAAAAGCTCCAGGAAATCATAGCTCTGCATCAGCATGTAGTTCATTTCAAAAAACGAAAGCCCGCGCTCCAAACGCTGTTTATAGCACTCCGCCGCCAGCATACGGTTAACGGAAAAGCAAACACCAATATCACGCAGAAAATCAATATAGTTCAGATTGGTAAGCCAGTCCGCATTATTAGCCATAACAGCCTTGCCGCCCGTAAAGTCGATAAGATGCGACATCTGCTTCTGAAAACAGGAAATGTTATGCGCAATTTCTTCTTTGGACAGCATACGACGCATATCAGTTTTGCCGCTTGGATCACCAATCATCCCTGTTCCTCCGCCGAATAGCATAATAGGTGTATGTCCGGCTCGCTGTAAATGCGCGGCAACCATAATCGGAATAAAATGTCCGACATGCAAACTGTCTGCCGTGGGATCAAAACCAATGTAAAATGCTGTCTGTTTATTGTCAAGCAGATCACACACCTGAACTTCATCTGTCGTCTGAGCAATCAGTCCTCGTTCTTTCAGCTCTTCATAGATTTTCATTTTTCTCCAGCTTTCCGCAAGAAGGCAAGCAAAAACGCCCCCTGCAATATTTTTATGCAGAGGGCGGAAAAAACCGCTGTACCACCTCAGTTTACCGCTGCCTCACGACAACGGCCTCATTGGGTACAAAAAAGCTGTCATACCCACTGTGCAGTAACGCGCACACACGGCAGAGCCTACTTGTATTTTTTTGCAAGACATACTTTACGTTCAGCCCCGCAGCTCCGGGAAGTATTTCTGCTGTGCCCCGTTCCCGCTCGCATCAAACGCAGGTTCTCTGCCCCGAGGACATTCAACATACTTTTTCCTTTCATAGCTGTTTGGAATATTATAAGCACATTTTTTCCAATGTGTCAAGGGGATTTTTCGTCCGGATGTGCAAGGTGTAGCATTTCTTCTGCATTCTGAAGCGTCAGCAGAGTAATATTCGTCCCGCCAATCATGCGGGCCAGTTCCTGCCTGCGTCCTATCCTGTCCAGCTCCTCTACATCCGTATAAGTTCGTCCATCATGCACCTGTTTGCGGATCAGGTACTGAGAATCAGCCAAAGCTGCAATCTGTGCCAGATGTGTCACACAAATCACTTGACGGCTCTCGGAAACTTCTTTCAGTTTGAGGCCGATTTTCTGTGCTGCGGCCCCGCTGACACCCGTATCAATTTCATCGAAGATTAGAGTTCCAACCTCATCCCGACCGGAAAGTACCGTTTTTACAGCAAGCATAATTCGGGAAAGTTCGCCGCCCGAAGCAATTTTTGCAAGTGGTTTTGCGGGTTCTCCGGCATTTGTGGAAATCAGGAATTCAACGGTATCGCATCCTTTTGGATTTAAAGGACAGCGTTCCTGCCGCACCTCAAACACAACATGCGGCATATTGAGAAACTCAAGCTCTTTTTTTACCTGTGCAGCAAAGTTAATTGCAGCTTTGCTGCGCCAGGAAGACATCTCCAAGGCAAGTTTTTGTGCTTTTTCGGCATTCCCCTTATACTGCACACGAAGCCGTTCCGCAGTTTCATCGGAAGTCTGGATTTTCTTCAGTTCTGCTCTGCTCTTTTCTAGATACACAAGCATATTTTCTACTGAACCGCCGTATTTTAACCCCAAACGATAAATCGTGTCCAGTCTTGTTTCAATACGGTCAAGTTCAGCAGGGTTATATTCCATCTGGTCAGTGTATCCGCTCAGTTCCCCGCTACAGTCCTCTAGGTCATAGGAAATATTCTGCAGGCGCTCCGTAAGATTATGGAGCTCCGGCAGGTAGCGTTCTGCAGAACCTAGCTTATCAGCAGCTTCTGAAACTGCCGACACAGCACCTTCCGCTTCTTCGCCTCCGTCCAAAGCAGCCTTTGCCGCTCCAACAGCCGAAGCTATCTTTTCACTGTTACGGTACATCATCCTGCGGCGGTCAAGTTCTTCCTGTTCGCCCTTCTTTAAGTCTGCACTCTCAAGTTCATTGATTTGATACTTCAAAAGGTCGATCTGTCTGGCCTTTTGCGTCTCATCCATATTGAGGGAATCCAATTCCCGGCGAAGTCTGCGAACCTCACCAAACACTGCAGTGTAGCCCTTCACAAGATTTTCCGGCATACCCATACTGTCCAGATATCTAATATGGTTTTCCGGGGAAAGCAAGCCATAGCTCTCATGCTGCCCCAGAATATTCACAAGAAGCGGGCCAATTTCGCGGAGAGTAGAAACAGCTGCAGGCCGCCCGTTTACCCGGCAGGACGATTTAGAGTCCAAGCTGATTTCCCGTTGAATGACAAGCGTCCCGTCCTCTTCCGGTTGAAAGCCAAGTTCCTGAAGTTTTGCCACCGCTTCCGGACCGACACCTGTAAACACGGCGCTGATGAATGCGGACTTAGCCCCTGTCCGAATCAGGTCGTGCGAAACACGTCCGCCAAGGATTGCATCAATCGAGTCAATCAAGATTGATTTACCGGCTCCAGTCTCGCCGGTAAGTACATTAAATCCATGGTGGAAATGGACAGATACTTTTTCAATTACTGCAATATTTTCAAGATAAAGCTGAGAAAGCATGGAAAATCACCCGCCTGCTTTGTTCAATTCAGCTTCAAGTTTTGCCGCGGATGCCTCATCCTTACATAGCATAAAAATTGTGTCGTTCCCTGCGAGAGTACCAACAAGGCTATCCCAGTGAAGAACATCAAATGCCGCACAGACAGCATTTGCCGTACCATCAAGACATTTCACACAGACGATATTCTGTGCAGTCACGACTGACAAGACCGACTCCTGAAAAAGGGTCCAGAATTTTAACGTCTTTTCACGTGCTTCTTTTTTTGCCGGCACATAGCGGTATTTTCCATCCGCAGAAAGCGTTTTAACAAGACGCAGTTCCTTAATATCCCTAGAAACTGTTGCCTGCGTCACATGAAACCCTTCTTCTCGTAAAAGGCGGAGAAGCTCTTCCTGTGTATCAATAGGATAACGTTCTACAATTTCCAAAATCTTTTCGTGCCGTTTCTGCTTCAAGGCTCATTCCTCCCATTGCCGAGCTTTTCATGGACGATATCATAGAAGTTGTGGTCTTTCAGGCGCACAATCTGGACTTCTTTTTCAGACCGACAGATTTCTATTGGCCTGGAAGAATCAATCCTGACAAAAATCTCACCGTCAATTGTCAGAAAGGCCTCACTCGGTGTGCGAAAACAGGTCTGTATGCCAAAATGGGTATCCGGCCCAAAAACAGCAGGCCGCGTAAGCAGTGAATGTGAACAGAGCGGTGTCAACAGAAGACAGGAAAGGCTCGGGTCGATAATCGGCCCTCCGGCTGACAGAGAATAAGCTGTAGACCCGGTTGGCGTAGCAACAATCAAACCATCTCCGCGGTACTCACACACCGTCTGACCATTGGACTCAACCCGATAGTCAAGCATCGGTGCCATGCTCCCGCGGGAGACAACCGCATCATTGAGCGCCGAACACCTTTTTTCACGCCCGTTTTCCGTATAGCGAATTTCAAGCATCATCCGCTTTTCAGTATGGTAATCCTCAGAAGTCAGCTTTTTTAGCTCTCCAAATTCGTCTGTTTCCAATTCTGCAAGAAAGCCTAGACGGCCTACATTAACTCCCAAAATTGGCTTTCCAAATGCAGCAGCATGACGTGCACAGTGAATAATGGTCCCGTCCCCACCAAGAGCAACAATCATGTCACAGGTATAAATCATCTCGTCAAAATCATCATAGAATTTGATTTTTTGATTCTGAAAAGTTTCGCAGAAGCAACTCTGCATGAGGACAGGCAATCCAAGGTTTTTCAGACAGTCAATCAAACGCTCCGTATGGTACTGTGCTTTTTCGCGGCTCAGATTAGGCAGAACGGCAATCTTCATTTGGATTCACCGCCGTTCAATACCCTATGCGATTTCTCAACAAGGCCATCAATTTCTGGAATTTTCTTGACTGGATGGTCGGATCTTTGCAGGAACATCAGGTATTCAATATTTCCCTTTGGGCCCTTTACCGGAGAAAAATCAAGGCCAAGCACAGAAAATCCGTTTGCAAAAGCAAAATCCGCAATGTCATGAATTACTTCGGCATGGACAGCCTTATCGCGGACAACGCCATTTTTCCCCACTTGTCGCCGTCCAGCTTCAAACTGTGGCTTAATTAAGCAGACCGCCTGCCCGTTTTCCGCTAAAAATCTTCTTGCGACCGGCAAAATTAGCTTGAGAGAAATAAAAGCAACATCAACACTGAAAAAATCAACTTGTTCTGGAATCTGTTTTTCAGTAAGATAGCGTGCATTGGTACGTTCAAGATTGATAACGCGCGGATCCGTCCGTAGTTTCCAGGCAAGTTGCCCATAGCCAACATCAATGGCATACACTTTCTGGGCTCCGTTTTGGAGCATACAGTCCGTAAATCCCCCTGTTGAAGCACCAATATCCATCGCTGTTTTACCACGCAAATCAATCGGAAAAACTTGAAGGGCTTTTCCCAATTTTAAACCGCCGCGGCTGACATAAGGCAGTGCCTTTTCGCGCACTTCAATTTTGACGTCGTCAGAAAGCATTGTCCCTGGTTTATCCTGTTTCTGACCGTTTACATATACATTACCTGTCATTAAGGCAATCTTCGCCTTTTCCCTGCTCTCCGCAAGGCCGCGTTCAAAGAGCAGACAGTCAAGTCGCTTTTTCTCCATGATTTGCGCACTCCATCAATATCATTTGGTACATTCCTTCATCATCGAGGCCAAGAGAATGCAGGGCCTGCTCCATTGTTGCATGGGCAACGAAATCAGTGATTGCGCGAAGGCGGAAAATACCCTTCCAGCCATTTTGGCTGAGAAGATATCCGAAATGTTCTCCAACACCACCCTGTGCAATTCCCTCTTCAAAAAAGAAAATATGCTTTGCTTTGGACGCCGAACGAACAGCTTCCAAAGCGATTGGACAGATGCGGTTCAGTTTCAGAATATTTGCTGAAATCCCCTTCCCTGCAAGGTGCAGTAAAGCAAGGCAGGCATAAGAAAACAGTCTTCCATATGTCACAATCGTAATTTCTGCATCTGCGTTACCATACTGATCAAACGGACAGCCACATGGCTCAAAATCTCTAGGACGATACAGTTGATTACCGCGTGGATAGCGCACGGCAGAAATTCCAGGGCTGTCATACAGCGCCATACGCAGGCACGGCTTCATTTCGTCGTAATACGCAGGTGAATAGACTGCCATACCCGGAACTGTATTAAAATAGGCTGCGTCAAAAATACCCTGGTGAGACTGGCCGTCCTCCCCGACAACACCTGCACGGTCTACAGCTAAAACGACTTTGACACGCTGCATGGCAACATCATGAATCAATTGGTCGTACCCACGCTGCAAGAAGGAAGAATATACGGCAAAAACAGGAAGCATTCCGCCGACTGCAAGACCTCCGCAAAATGTGACCGCATGTTCTTCCGCAATGCCTGTGTCAAAAAAGCGCTGCGGGAACATTTCAGCAAACTTTGTAAGTCCAGTCCCTGTCTGCATGGCGGCGGTTACCCCGCAAATTCTCGGATCCTTTGCCGCGAAGCTGCAAATGGCATCCCCAAAAACGGCAGAGAAACAAGGGCCAGCAACTTTGAGCTTGCCTGTAGCAATATTAAAACCGGAAACTCCATGGTAAGCATCAGGGTTGCGTTCCGCATAATAATATCCTTTTCCCTTTTGCGTAATAACATGGAGGAAAACAGGATGATTAATACTTTTTACATTGTTGAAGACTTCAATCAGCTTATTAACATCATGGCCATCAAATGGGCCATAGTAATAAAAACCCATGTCTTCAAAGATTGTGCTGTTGTACATAAGCTGCTTTACAACAGCCTTGGAACGTGTCAGGGCATGATGCATCGGCTCACCGATAATCGGTATCTGATCCAGAGCCTGTTCTACATTGCCTTTAATACGGAAATAGGACGGTTCCGTGCGGATTTTAGAGAGGTAGCTCGCCATAGAACCAACATTCCGAGAAATTGACATTTTATTGTCATTTAAAACAACAATAAAATTTTTCCGCATACGGCCCGCATTATTCAGCCCTTCATAGGCAAGGCCGCCAGTTAAGGCCCCATCACCAATTACAGCTACGGTAAACCCGGGTTTTCCGGTCAGCTCCTTTGCTTTTGCAAGACCAAGTGCCGAGGAAATTGATGTGCTGCTATGGCCGCAGCTAAAAGGATCATACTTGCTTTCCTGCCGGTTCGGAAAACCGGAAAGCCCATTCTGTTTGCGGATTGTTGAAATCCGGTCATACCTTCCGGTCAGAATTTTATGGGTATAGGACTGATGGCCGACATCCCAGACGATACGGTCGTCTGGATTGCTGAAAGCATACTCCAGCGCAACTGTAAGCTCTACGGCTCCCAAATTGGAAGCAAGATGTCCACCATTTGTAGAAATTGTGCGAATCAAACATGTACGAATTTCAGAGCAGAGCCGGATTAGTTTTTCGGGCGACAGTCCCTTCAGGTCTTCCGGGGAATGAATGTTATTCAGAAGACCGCCCATTGTTTCTCCACCTCTGACTTAACTTTATTAAACGGAAATTCCGTTTTGTATTTTTGCGGCTGTAACTGTATTCTCCAAAAGCATAGCCCTTGTCATCGGCCCAACACCGCCCGGTACCGGCGTAATGTAAGACACTAGAGACTCAACGGCAGCGAAGTCAACATCACCGCAAAGCTTACCATGCTCATCACGGTCCATACCGACATCAATCACCACTGCACCCGGCTTTACCATGTCAGCCGTAACAAATTTGGGCTTTCCGACCGCTGAGACCAAAATATCTGCTGAAGCACAGATCTTATGGAGATTCTGCGTTCGGCTATGACAAACCGTCACAGTGCCATTTTCATGAAGCAGGAGCATTGCCATGGGCTTTCCTACAATATTGCTGCGCCCAATTACAACGCAATGCTTCCCTTCCACAGAAATTGATTCGTGGTGCAGAAGGACCATAATGCCTGCCGGTGTGCAGGGAAGAAAACGATAGTTGCCAATCATGATTCTGCCAACATTGGCGGGATGAAATGCATCTACATCTTTTTCCGGACTGATTGTTTCAATTACACCCTGCTCGTCCAGTCCTTTCGGCAGCGGAAGCTGAACAAGGATTCCATTGATTTCTTTTCTGCCATTCAGGGTACGAACTAAATTCAGAAGTTCCTCCTGTGTTGTTGTCTCCGGAAGAGAAAATTCTTCTGAATGAATTCCAACTTTTGAACAGTCTTTTTCCTTGCTAGTAACATACGTCCGTGAAGCAGGATTGTTCCCTACCAGTACAACAGCTAATCCCGGGGTAACTCCCTGCTCTTTCAGTCTGGCAACCTTTTCAGCGACTTGAGCACGCGTCTCGGCTGCAATCGCCTTACCATCAATGATTTTTGACATTCCCGCCTCCGATTCTGTTAAGCGCCTCCGATATGACTGAAGGCACTGCTTTTCGCCTTCCTATTTTCCCTGAGGAGTATTATTATTGTCCTGAATTTTCTCTTCTGGAGAAGATTTTTTCTCTGAAGCCTGTACAGCAGGCTCAGCCGACTGTTCTGGAGACTGTGCAGTTCCCGAAGAAGCTTTTGCCTCTCCGAAACGCACTGTTTCATTGCGGACCGATTCTCCTGCCATTACTTTTCTCGCCTGCTCACCATTTTCAAAGATTGTGCTCGTCCCATCCTCAAGAATGGGAACAGCATTTTCTTTTGCTTTTTTCCGGCTTTTTTTAACAGCGACTTCATCAACTATCGCGTTCAGCTCCATTATTTTTTTAGAGCCGCATCCCGTCAGGGATGTCCTCTTGCGGAAAACAATCAGCAGGGTAGCCGATACAATAACCGCAGCAGCAGCTACAACCTGAGAAATCCGCAGGGGAACATATGGTGTTAAAAGGCTATCCGTACGGAGACCTTCAATAAAGAAACGCCCAACACCGTACCAAAGGCTGTAAAGCAGGAATACCTGTCCATCATACCTGCGGAATTTTCTGCTGAATCCATGCAGCAAAAGGAATCCAATCAGGCACCAGAGTGATTCATAGAGGAAGCAAGGGTGAACACCGGTCGTTGAAATGCTTTCTGTGTTCTCGCTGACCATACGCCAAGGCAAATCAGTTGCTGCTCCAAACGCTTCCTGATTCATAAAGTTTCCCCAGCGGCCGATACTCTGACCAATCAGGAATCCAAGTGAAGCAAGGTCAAGCACAGCCGGAACGCTGATTTTATGGTGTTTTGCCATCAGGGCACCGCAGAGCAAGCCTCCAATGATGCCCCCATAAATGGCAAGGCCGCCGTTCCAGATGTAAAAGATACTGGCAGGGTTCTTGATAAATTCATCACTCGCATCAAAAAGGACATAATACAGACGTGCTCCGATAATGCCGCCGATGATGCCGGCAATAACAGCATCCGTAAACTTATCCTCATCCATATGAAAGCGCTTGCAGCTTTTCAGTGTATAGAAAAAAGCGAGCAAAAAGCCTATGGCAATCAAAATGCCATACCAGGCAAAAGGATGACCGTTAATGTAAAATGCAGTTGGATTGATAGTAACATTGATACCAATACCTGGGAACTGGACATGATACATATACATGCTGACACCACTTCTTTAACCAAATTTTTATGCAGAAAGTTTACTGATCCGGACTGATGATGGAAAGGGAAGCATGACCTGGGTCCATCTGTGTCTTAAGCCGCTCCATCACTGCCTCCTCATCGGCTTCTGCGACTGCCGAAAGATAAGAGAATATCTCTCTTCCCGCAAAATCAAGTGACAGAATGGAATTTGCTATGTTGCTCGGAAGATTCATTGCGCCAAGGTATTTTCCATAGACCGTATTTCTTGCGCAGCGGAACGTTTCCCGCCCAACGCCTTCCTGCCGAAACCGCTCAATTTCTTTCAGGATCATGTCTTCTACAGCGTCTGGATCCTTTGATTCGCCGGAAAAAATGACGGAAGCAAAGCCGGGCCCTTCAAAATATTCACTGCCAAATGACGCTTCATTAATCAGTCCGGCATCAATGAGTCTGCAGTAAAGTGGGGAAGCAGGTGAAGCAAGAGCTTCCAGAAGAATATCTGTATAAGCAAGCTGCCTGACATCTGCACGGCCTTTCACCGCTGGTTCCTTAAAACCAAGTTGGAATAGCGGTGCGGCTACGGACATTTTTTGCTCAATTCTGGGATTTACAATAGAATCAGGCTCTGGCTTAAAGATGCGCTCTACTGCCATAGGCTTTGATGGACGAAGCATTTTGTCGCAGATACTTAGGACTTCTTCCGGGTTAACATTACCTGCAACACAGAGGGCCATATTATTAAGGTTATAGAAAGTACGGTAACATTCATAAAGCAGTTCCGGGGTGATTTCCGCAATGCTTTCTGCCGTGCCTGCAATATCCGTTTTCACAGGATGGCTGTGGTACATCGCCCGCAGCAGATTAAAAAGTACACGCCAACCCGGCGTATCCTCATACATACGGATTTCCTGACCGATGATGCCCTGCTCCTTCTGTACCGTCTCTTCCGTAAAATAAGGCTGCTGGACAAAATCGAGCAGAATTCCAAGGCAGTCACAAAAATGTTTCGTACATGAAAACACATAGCAGGTCATATCAAAAGAAGTGTATGCATTTACCAAAGCGCCTACTTTTGCGTAGCGTGCATCAACATTCCCTTCTTTGCTCTCAAACATTTTGTGTTCAAGGTAATGTGCTATGCCTGCCGGAACGCGATGAACCCCTTCCTCTCCGGAAATCCGAAAGCAATTATCAATGGAGCCATACTTTGTTCCAAAAACGGCATAAGCGGAATTATATTTTTCTTTTGGATAAATGAATATCTTTAAACCGGAAGGATGGCGGACTTCATAGTAATGATCTCCGAGACGTTCACTGCGGATTTCCTGAACCCCTTGTTCCATCAGTTTTTCACCTCATTCCCTGTGAGGCGGTATACGGTATCAAGCGTCATGTGCTGTGCAGCCTCAACAATCTCTTCACGGGTTACATCGTTTACCATGTCTGCTTCCTCTTCCGGCGTGCGTGTTGGTGCATACATAGTTTTCACCAAGTACCAGTTTTCCATTGCCTCAAGTGAATCTGAAAACGTGTGATAGATATTTGACAGATAGCACTTTGCCTCCGTAACTTCTTCATCTGTGAAATTCCCACTGCGGATTTCCTCAAGTTGGGAAAGGATTTCCTCTTCTGCACGCTTAAGGTTTTTCTGCTCTACACCACTCTGTACTTCCAGAATACCCTTTACTGAATTGTAAGCAGGTGCGCAGTAATAACAGAGGCCCATTTTTTCACGGACATTAAGAAACAGTTTCGAGGTAGGCATGCCACCATAAAGCGCATTCATCAGCTTTACGACAGGCGCACCTTTTTCCGGTTCTGCGCATCCCGTGCGAAACCCAATGACGAGTTTCGACTGCGCAACATTCATCCGCTCAGTAACATCTTTCTTTTTGCCTGCCACTTTTTTCACAACCGTCGGGCACAGTTCAAATGATGTTCTTCCAAGAGAACGAAAAGCATCGGAAAACTCACGAAACGCCGGTTCCGGATCGCAGTCTCCCAGCACAAAGATTTCGACTCTGGCATGCCGAATCATATATTCCCATGCTGCCGTAAGGTTTTCCCGCCTCAAGCTCGTAATCTCTTTTTTTGAACCCAAGCGTCCAATGCCATAAGGCTCGTCCACACACATGATTTCTTCACAGCGGCGGAGCGCATAGCCTACTTTATTATTGAATTCTGCGTCAAGTGTTTCTTCCAACTGCCGCTTTTCCTGAAGAAAACCATCCTCCGGGAAAAGACCATCCTGCAACGGTGGAGCAAAGCAGACACTGCAAAGAAGGTTAGAAAGCTCAGCAGAAATCTTTTCACCATCCAGCGCATAACGGTCTGCAATCGCGGATGCAGAAACCGAAAGGATCTGGACATCACCCAAGCGCTGGACGTCAGCATCAAGCACAGCCCCATAGAGTTCAGCAAGATGCTCATTCAGCTTTGTAAAGTCTGGATATTCTCTGCTTGCCCGCTTTAGGAGGAAAGGGAGAATTGCATTGGAAGAAACTGTCTTCCGGTTTAACGGAAGAAAAAAGTTAACCGACATCAATACCGTTTTGTAGCGGTCATCCCGAATTCCCCGGAATGTCACACCGCTGCAGACGGAACGCTGTGTAATTCCTGCCATTAGCTGATTCATCTCCAAATGGAACAGTATGAAACGTATTGTATTATAGCACAGAAGAAGGCGGCAGAAAAGGATGGATGTTTTACTACAGGTAAATTTTGCAGCCTATTCAGTAAAATAGCCCTTTTAATCTTGTAATTACCCAGTCGGATAATATAACGACACCCCAAATCAGAAAAAAGAATAAAATTACTGAAATGATTTTCACGGCAATGCGCTTGCAGCGGCTCATAGGAACTTTCCCGTCCTGCTCGCCAGAATCTGCTTTTTTCTCCGATTCTTTTCCAGTTTTTAAGAAACCGATTCCGATTAAAATTTCTTTGGCATGCTCTATTTTATTAAATGGTATAAAAATACGGACATCCGAACATCTGCTTCGTCCAAGGATAATGGATATATAGCCGCCAGACCCGGAGGAGCGTGCCAGACACGGCACGGAAGACTCTTTGAAAGCCGCCGTAATGCGTATCGCCTCGTCTTCTCCAACCGTAAGCAGCAAAACCGGATCATCCGGGCAAACTGGACGCAGTTTCCTGCTGCCGCAGAGTGGGCAGGTTTTCCCATCACGGCTCAGGACCTGGCATCTTTCACAATAAAGCATAGGCCCTCCCTTCTACTAATTTGTTATTATAGCATAGTGGAATAGGCTGTGACAAGGATTGCTTTTCAGGCAATGAGGATATTCCCCGTGTTGCACAACGGCCGCAGTGTTTTTATAGCCTGTAAGGAAGTCGAAAGATTCTCCCTTCCTTTTAATTGTTTAAGAATTTCAGTTTGCAATTACACAGAAAGGTGTTTATTATTAGGTTGTTTGGCAATATATTATATAGTATACTTTTCCGCTGGAAACGGCAGACAAAAGCTGAGGAGACGAAAGATGGAAAACAACGATATCTTATCAAAAGTGAAAAGAGTGCATTTCGTGGGAATTGGCGGTTCTGGGATGTGCCCAATTGCCGAAATCCTGCTTCATAGGGGATATGAACTGACTGGATCGGACAATGCAGAATCGGATACCCTTGCACGCATCCGCACCTATGGAATTCCGGTTTTTATGGGCCAGCGTGCAGAGAACGTAAAGGGTGCAGAGCTTGTTGTTTATTCGGCAGCAATTAAAAACAATAATCCTGAGCTTACTGCTGCGAGGGAACTCGGGATTCCCACTGTAGAACGCTCCGTCATGCTTGGCATGGTAACCCGGCGCTTTGCTAACACCATAGCCATATCTGGAACGCATGGCAAAACAACAACAACAGCTATGATTACCCAGATTCTGCTGGAAGCCGGTTTAGATCCTTCCGCCATCATCGGAGGAAAATTTCCGCTTATCGGCGGAAATGGAAGGGTAGGAAAATCACATACAATCGTCTGCGAAGCCTGTGAGTATGTTGATACGTTTTTGCAGCTCCACCCTGCGATCTCTGTAGTATTAAATATTGACAATGACCACCTTGACTATTTTGGCACAGTGGAAAACACAATCAGGTCATTTCATCAGTTCTGCCTCCAAACCAGCAAAGCAATTATCGTAAACGGCGATGATAAAAACGCCATGAAAGCTGTGAAGGGGATTACCAACGCTCATGTAATCACTTATGGTTTTGCACCGTCAAATGATTACAGTGCATTGGATATTCAACCGACTAATCGGGCGCGTGAAAATTTTCAAATTGTAAAGTCTGGAGAAAAAATAGCCGAGATATCTCTTAGTATTCCAGGTAAACATAATATTTACAATGCGCTTGCCGCTTTTGCTGTTGCAGACCTGCTCAGCGTCAGTCCGCAGCAGATTGTAAAAAGTCTGCATGCTTTTACAGGGGTTCACCGCCGTTTTGAGATGCTCGGTGAATACCAAGGTGTCACGGTCGCTGATGACTTTGCTCATCACCCAACAGAAATCCGTGCAACGCTGACCGCAGCAAAGCAGATGGGCTTCACACGGATATGGGCTGTTTTTCAGCCGCATACCTATTCTCGTACCTACCTTCTTTTTAACGACTTTGTAAAAGCCCTCTCCATTGCGGATCGTGTTGTACTCTCCGAAATTCTTGCCGTACGTGAAACAAACACTTATCATATTTATTCCAAAGATCTCTCCGCAAAAATTCCGGGAAGTGTATGGTTTAAAACCTTCGAGGAAATCGCGGATTATATTGTGAAAAACGCACAGGATGGTGACCTTGTCCTTACACTTGGCGGTGGCAACATTTATCAATGCGCCAACCTGATTGTTAAAAAATACAAAGCTCTTGAGCAGCAGCCATCACCAACCAATAAAGGGTGAAACTGTCACGTTGTCATTCTGCTTAAAATATCATGGAACTTTTGCAAAGATTCCATGATATTTTTTGTACTTTTGTCTTATTCTTACCAACGATTTTCTATGAATCAAAAGGGAATTGACTTTTCCATAACGACGTGATAGCATATATCGAAGTCACTCAATAATTCCATTCTGAATTCTGCCATCTTGAGGCTTTTCTTTGGTTGACTCTTTCAGTTTATCGACATGTTATCGTTAGGAGATGTCATTTGATTTGAGCCACTTGCTTCGAATCCGGTTAAAAAGGGGCAATATGATCCGTATTAAACCCGTGCAAAGTGTAGCGATGGGTTTTGCTTCGATCATTTTGATTGGTGCTGTCCTTCTCACCCTGCCTTGCGCTTCCAAAAGCGGAACAAGCCAGGGCTTTCTGACTGCTCTGTTCACCGCAACTTCAGCTACCTGTGTGACAGGGCTTGTCGTCGTCGATACATATACGACGTGGACAATTTTCGGGCAAATTGTCATTCTCCTGCTGATTCAAACCGGCGGCCTTGGATTTATGATTGTTGCAACAATTTTTTCTCTGATTCTCGGGAGGAAAATATCTTTTCAGGAAAGACTGGTCCTTGCAGAATCCATTAATAAAGACGACGTCGAAGGCGTCGTTAACCTGACCAGGAAAATCATTTTGGGGACTTTTCTTATTGAAGGGACGGGTGCAGCCCTTCTGTCAATCCGTTTTATTCCCATGATGGGTATTGTAAGAGGTATTTACTATGGGATTTTTCACGCGATTTCCGCATTCTGTAATGCAGGGTTTGATATTATGGGCCGTTTTGGTAAATTCTGCAATTTTGCTCCATTTGTGGAAGACCCCCTTGTCAATCTTGTAGTAATGGTCTTAATTATAATGGGCGGGCTTGGATTTACTGTGCAGAATGATATTTTCAGCACAAAGTCTTTTTCCCGGCTGCATCTTCACACGAAAATCGTCGTCATCACAACTGCTTCCCTGCTGATAGGCGGTTTCCTGTTTTTCTATATCGTTGAGTATAATAACCCGCAAACGCTTGGTCCCCTTAGCCCAGGCGGGAAAATCCTTGCGGCAACGTTTATGTCGGTTACACCGCGTACAGCTGGATTTAACACAATAAGCCAGAGTGGGATGCGGACCGCTTCTGCCTTTTTTACCATTTTTCTAATGTTTATCGGCGGTTCTCCAGGTTCTACCGCTGGAGGCATTAAAACAACGACCATCGCCGTAATGGTGATGACGGCTTTTGCAGTCGCCAGAGGGCATTCGGAAACAGATGCTTTTCAGAAGAGGATACCCCAATCCATCCTAAAAAAAGCTTTCGTCCTTGCATTTATCGGCTTTTCATGGCTCTGCACTGTTACAATGGTTCTTGTCCTCGCTGATAATGTAACAGTTATTCAGGCATTGTTTGAGTCAGCGTCTGCTTTTGGCACCGTTGGCCTGACACTCGGTATTACACCAACGCTGAGTACAACCAGCCGGATTGCATTGATTGTTTCCATGTACTTCGGCCGCGTTGGAATGCTTTCCATTATTGCAGCACTTTCGCATCGCCCGGAAAGAAACCAGCCGGTGTTTAGCTATCCGGAAGAAAAAATAGCAATCGGATAAGGAGTAGTTTTATGAAAAAGAAATCTTTTGCTGTTCTTGGTCTTGGAAGGTTCGGCATGAGTGTGGCAAATACGCTCGCAGAAATGGGTTTTGATGTCCTTGCTGTTGATATTGAGGAAGAACGTGTCAATAAACTTTCGGAAAATGTTGTCCATGCCATTGTAGGGGATGCAACAGATGAAAATCTTCTGAAGGCCCTCGGTCTCCGCAACTTTGATGTTGCCATTATCGGCATGGGGGATAATATGCAGTCAAGTATCCTTACGACAATTCTTCTGAAAGATATGGGAGTTCCTTATATTGTTGCAAAAGCGCAAAATGATTTGCATGCACGTGTCCTTGAAAAAGTTGGTGCTGACCGTGTTGTCTTTCCGGAAAAGGATATGGGAATTCGTGTTGCCCACAATCTGATCACCACCAATGTTCTCGATTATATTGAACTTTCAAAAGAGAACAGCATTATGGAAGTAATTCCACCAAAAGCATGGTTCGGGCGTTCCTTCAAAGAACTGGAAATTCGTGAAAAATATGGTATCAGTATTATTGCCATTAAGAACGGGACTAATGTTTTTGTTTCACCGAAATCCGATTATATCATCCAGGAAAACGACCTGCTTGTTGTCGTTGGTTCCAACGAAGATATTAAAAAGCTCGAGGAACTGTAAATTTTTCTTTTTTATATGCTTTTACTTCAATAAAATTGGACAGAGTAAATTGTTGAAGGATCCATCCGATGTTATTAAGCAAAGGATGGGTCTTTATTTCTGCGCAGTTTTTCCCGCTCTAGTATTTTTCATCATCTGCTCTTATTTTGCCATCCATACAACAAAAAGCCCAGCTTGCGCTCAATGTCAGTAAGATAAGAATCAG
>DHOL01000008.1:0-14722 GCA_002410755.1 Ruminococcaceae bacterium UBA5391
GCACCGCATTCCGGGCAGACAACAATGTCATCCTCCGCAGTAAAGGCCTTGCCGCAGACAGGACATTTTAATCCAATGTAATTCATGATTGGGAGCCTCCTGTTGATCTCTTCTTCCATTGTAGCGAAAATGCAGGAAAACTGCAATGTTTTACCGTCGAAGTTTTCATTCCATTCATATTTTTTCTGTATGATGCCCAAAAGATGCTTTGACTTTACCGGCGGAATATCATATAATATTTCAATAAGATTAAACTGAACCGAAGGATGGATTTTATGCTGCAATATGAGGAACTGAAGCAGTCGCTTGAGGGGATGAAGCCGGAGCTGGATGATCTTGCAGATGCGCTGAACCTTTCCGCAATGCGGAAAGAAATTCAGGAACTGGACCAGAAGGCGACAGCCCCGGATTTTTGGGACAATATGGAAAAATCACAGAAAATCCTACAGCGCTCAAGTTCCCTGAAAGATAAGATGGAAAAGTACGAAAAGCTGAAAAGCAACTATGAAGATTTGATGGCTCTTATTGAGCTTGCAGACGAAGAAGATGATGTCTCTCTTCTCCCTCAGGCGAGACAGGAACTGGATGTTTTCCGTAAGGGCCTGGAAGATCAGCGGCTTATGACACTGCTTACCGGAGAATATGATGCGAAAAATGCCATCCTTACGTTCCATGCCGGTGCAGGCGGCACAGAAGCACAGGACTGGACCATGATGCTTTACCGCATGTACTGCCGCTGGGGTGAACGCCACGGCTTTAAGGTTAAGACGCTTGATTCTCTTGAAGGCGAGGAAGCGGGGCTGAAGAGCGCCAGTATCTTGCTTGAAGGGGAAAATGCCTACGGCTTTATGAAAAGCGAAGCCGGTGTCCACCGGCTTGTCCGTATTTCTCCGTTTGACGCTTCCGGCCGCCGCCATACGTCATTTGCATCCCTTGAAGTTATGCCGGAAATCGACGATACCATAAAGGTCGATATCAGGCCGGAAGATATTAAGATGGATGTTTTCCGTTCCAGCGGCGCGGGCGGCCAAAAGGTCAATAAGACTTCTTCTGCTGTCCGCCTGACTCATATCCCAACCGGCATTGTTGTATCCTGTCAGGTAGAGCGGAGCCAGTACCAGAACCGCGATGTCGCCATGAAGATGCTGAAATCAAAGCTGATGGAAATTAAGGAGCGCGAGCATCTAGAAAAGATAGAAGATATCAAGGGTGTGCAGAAGGAAATTGCTTGGGGCAGCCAAATCCGCTCGTATGTCTTTATGCCCTATACCCTAGTCAAGGATCACCGTACCGGTTATGAGGATACCAATATTGAATCGGTTATGGACGGCAACTTGGATGGCTTTATTAACGCATATCTCAAGTTTCAGACACAGCCGAAAGATGCTGTTAAAAAGTCTGGAGAATAATTTTTAACATATCAAAAAGCCGGAAGCTATTATTGAAAGCTTTCGGCTTTTTATATTCTTGCTAAGATGAATTAGGATGTTCCGGTTTTTCTGTCTTCAGTGCTTCCACTAGACTCAGAAGTAAGCGGTATATTTTCTTCCCTGCGGTATGGATAGACCGGGGAGCGCTTCTGAAATGCAAGGATTGCCTTATTCTGAATAATACCGCTGCGAATATCGGTGGCATGCTCCAGAACCGGATTTTTCCGTTGCTCTACAAAATCGGGCAGGTAGGGAAGAAGAGAGGAAGAAATTTCCCACGATGCGCTGTCCCAGAGAAGGGAAGGAGTATGGTCAACCGAATAATACAGAATATTTCCAATCCGGATAAAGGGATTGGAAAAGCTTGTTGGATGCGCAAACTGGAATCCCATCCCTTCATCACAGCTCACGTCAACAACAAGGCATTCCTTCTTGAATTTCATAAGGTCGGAGTGACGGATAAAAACGACGGGGCTGTTTGGGTCTTGCAGGATACAGTTTACCAGAATATCCGTCCCGGCCAGCAGGTTAATCAGCGGAACCGTGTCCCCATTCTCGGCTGTCGCTGTCAGAAGGCCCTCCTCATCCTGGCAGACCTGTTTGTACTGTATCCCTGGGATACGGTCACTGACAAGGAAAGTCGGGCGGTGTGTATAGACTGTGATGTCATGGATGCCGTGACTTTGCAGTGACAATACAGCCCCGCGTCCCACAGAACCGAAGCTCAGCACGGTCGCACGGAGCGGCTGGCCAAAGTTCCCGTCTATCCCGCGAAGCTGAAGCGCATGCTGCACACCACAGTAGCCTGCCATTTCATTGTTTTTCTGGAAAATATGGATTCTGCCGCGTTTCCCGTTGTAATACATGTTTTCCCAACATATCAGTGTCATCTTTTTATCAATTGCAATCTGGGTGATCTCACTTTGCTGGACACTGTGAATCCATCCCCAGACGATTGCACCTTCCTGCATTTTCTCAAAGTCTTTCTGTACGGGCTTGGGAATGATGACAGCTTCCTGCCTGTGGAGGAGAACCCCGCGCTCTTCCGGATCATTTCCCGTTAGTTCGGCAATCTGCCGGTCGCTGATGCCAAAAGGGATACCATAGCCTTTTTCAAAATACAGGTGTTTCCGTACTGTAGAGGGAATCCTTGCAAGGTGCTTTGGATGAATTGCCACCCTTTTTTCATTTTCTTTTCTGGACGTTCCAATTACTGCGACGTTCATTGTTTCTGGTTCTCCTTTCGATACAAAATCTGGCTTCACTGTTCCCCCCAAAAAGCAATTTACAACTTTATATAAAGTTGCAGGTTGTCTGTCTCTGCATACTCCAATAAAGCACGCAGATTTCCTGGCCCTGCCTGTATAGGGATACTTTTTTTGAATTAAATACTAATATTTTACAGACAACTTATTAATAAATATAAAGTTGTCTCTTTTATTATACGCGAATCATTCTTAAAAGTCAACTTTTTCTAAAAATGTATAGATAAAACAAAAAAAAGCCCCACAGAAGCAATTCTGTGGGACTGTTTCGGTGCGTCATCACTCAACGTTGTTAAGAAAAGAATGAAAACGCTTTACAACATTTTCGTCACCGACGATTAAGACTCTGTCACCTTGGGTAAATTCGTAATACGGGCCAGGCGATATGATAATCTTTTTATCCTGAATAACTCCAATGATGGTTGCGCCGGTGTTGTGCCATATTTCAAGTTCTCCAATGCTGCGGCCAATCACATGCGAGTTGCGGGGCAGTGCAACTTCAACCGGCGTAATCAGGTCGGAACGCTTAAATTTGTACAGGTCAATGATTTGCTTGACCATAGAAGTGATTTCCATATCAATGGAATTTCTCTTTTCAATGGAGTGGGAGAGTTTGCCCCGCAGTTTTTCGGCTGTTTCGTCGTCCTTAAAATTTTTCAGGAACTGGATTGCGTTTTCCTTTGAAGAGATAACAATACCGCTGCCAAGGGCAATCTGGACGACCTTTTTGTCAGCCAGGATTGAAACAGCCCTGCGGATTGTTTCCGGAGAGACGTTGTATTCTGTGGAAAGCACAGACCTGCCTTTTAGCCGTTCCCCTTCCGCAATATCGCCGGATGCAATTCTTGCGGAAAGGTCTACTGCAATTTTCAGGTATCGCGGGATTGTAATTTGCTCTGCCTTCATGATTTTTTCTCCTTGCGTGGCAAGACGAAAGATTTAGCTGAGAAAGGAGCTGGACGCTTTTTTATGCGGCAGCATCCGGTCCTTTCAAAGCATAACGATTATATCATCTTTTTTGGCCTGCATCAACCGAAAAAGGCCGCACGGATACTGTGCAAAACGGCAAGTATGTTGGTAGCCGCAGGAAAAAGACTTACCTCCGAAGCATAGAATATCCAGGAAAAAGGCAGAGAAAATGTAACAGGGCAACTTTGCCACAGGCGCAATGAGGGATTCTATTTTCCAGCAGAGGCAAAGCTGCAAAATATTGGCCGGACGAAAGAGAGCTGCAAAAAAATGATAATTCTTATTATCCTTGCGCTGTCGGCATTCCTTGCGTGGGTATGCAGCAAAGCGGCGGGTGATTCCGATCGGAGGTCAGGAAGAAAATAAGCAGTCCGAAAAAGGTTCAAATTTCTTTTACTGTCCCGGCACAGTTTCGGAACGAAAGCATTTTTCCTTCCAGGTTGGTAAGGCCGCCTTCACTGTCTGCCAGAAGCATCCCGTTTGACGGGATACCGAACCCTTTAGTCCCTGGGCCAAGCAGACGCAGGGCAGTTTTTAGCTCTTTCCAGTTTTCATTTTCTGCATGGGTATCAAAAACAGTGGGGATAAATCCAAGGCAGTCAAAAAGGCTCGCTGTTGTATCATCCTCCGCATTATCCCAATGAACCCAGTGCGAACCCATCATGATGCTTCCGGCAGAAAGGCCGAAAAAGACCTTTCCGTTTTCAAACAAATTCCGCAGAACACGGTCTATCCCGTAAAAACGCAGCCATTTCATCCCGTCTTCAACTTCACCGCCGGAAAGAAAAACAGCATCGGAGGCCTTCAGCATCTGCTCTGCCGCTTCAGCGTCGTGAGTTTTCCCTGCAAGCGGTACAAGCTTCACTTCGCCGGCACCGGCTTTTCTCAATAGAGATTCCATATTATGAAAGAAAGACTGGTCATCGCCGCTTGCTGTGCCAACATAAGCAATGTTTGGGTGCCTTTTTTTACAGGCGTCCAGCGCCCGCCTCAGGCAGTGGTCCAGAATATCCGGATTGGATGGCCAACCGCCGGCAACGCAATAAGCAAAATGTTTTTCACTCATACAAACAGCTCCTTTTGGCTGAATTTATAATTTGCAAAAGTCCTGCGGTATTTAAAAGATGGACCTGGAAAAATGTCGGAAACCGTTTGCACGGTATATTTTCCTGGCCCATACAGCTTTTTCATTTCTTCATGTGCCTGCGCGGCAGCTTCCTTTGGCTTTTCCGCTTTCAGGAGCAGCTCACAAACGCCCGGAGCACTTTGTTTCAGGCTGTAATCCCGTAAACCGGGAATTTGAGAAAGGCAGTCATCCACGGCTTTTGTTGTAACGAGGCTTCCGTCTGTCCGGAAGGTAACATTTGCCGTCCGACCTTCCACAGCATCTGCGACCATGCCAAGGCTGTGCCCGCAGGGGCAACTTCCCCGGTGCAGGTGCACCAGATCGCCTGTGTCGAAGCGGACAATGGAATTCCAGGGGTTCCCGAATGTTGTCACTAAGATTCGCCCGAGATAAGGCCCTCCGTGCTGCCTTTTCAGCGGCTGAAAATCAATGCGGCAGGATGCCGTATTCTGATGGAGCAGCCCGTCTTCACATTGTTCCAGCACAAAGCCGGTTTCTGTGCTGCCAAAAGAGCTGACGAATGCAGCGGAGGGGAAAACTCTCCGAATAGCTGCAAGATGAATTTTCGATGCGAACTCATAAGTAAAGATAATCACATCGGGCTGGTAAAGCACTTTGCCGTTGTCCAATGCCCAGAATGCAAGCCGGGCCAGAAGGGAAGGATTTGCTTCCAGCACAGCGGGCTGAAAATCGGCAAGTTCCCGCGCCATGCGCTTATAATGCCGTGGCTGCCACTGGAGCATACTGGTCTTTTCATTTAGATAGAGTGTCTGCCCGATGGTTCGATGCCCCATCGGGAGGTCTTCTTCACAGCTGATTCCGACATTCTGTGCTCCGGCAAGCTCTGCTTTTCGTACCGGGTAAGGAAGGGCGGCTGTGTGGGAATTCAGCTTCCAGGATTCAGCTTCTGAGCGGCTCCACCAGCTCGCATCCCAAATATTAACCACTTTTTCCTCGGTTGTCCCACTTGTGAATGTATATTCAATTTTCCCGGAAGCGAGAGCTTCAGCAGTGCTGCGGCCATCCGGTACCAACCCGTCCGGGAATGCTTTCCTCATCATCTGCTTTGTCAGTTCCGGCATTGCTGCGTACCTTTCGTTCACCGCCGCCTCTGGGCCGGGGTCCAACCGGTTCCAGTCCCGGTAAGCCGGGGCTGTGTGAAGTGCTGTTTCCAGTGCGATGCGGGAGTTTTCTTCGTAACTGTCCGGGTAATTAAATTGTTCCGCTAAGTTCAAAATTTTCTCTCCTTAAAATTGCCGGTATCCTGTTTTTTAGGCGGATAATCGGTTATTATTCTACTTTTATCATACTCCCGTGCCTAAGGAAATTCAAGCGCGTGGAAGCCCGCAAAAATCGTCCGCTTTCTACTTTTTCCCAAAACGGCTTTTGAGTTTTTAGCCGCCAGCTCATTCAGCAGTAGCTGAAGTTTTCACGAAGATATTGGAGGAAACACCGGGTGCATTGCGGCAGCAGCTTTTGATCCCGGTACAGGGCTACAATCTCCGTTGTCAGGCCGGCGTCATCAACTGTGCGTGTTTCCAGGTGCGGCGTATTTTCCAAAGAGAGTGCAGAAGCCGGAAGAATGCCAACACCTAACCCATTTTCTGCAAGGGCCAGTGTCATCTGGGCGTCATCGTTTAAACAGAAAACCCGCAGCACACAGCCTGCAACTTCAAACCGGTTTCGCAGGACATTTTCCCAGCGACGGTAAAGAATCAGCGGCTTTTTTGCCAGAGCGGGGAGAGAGATTTCCCTGCCGGGGGAATCTGAAAAAAAGGCCGTATTGCCGACAGCTAACATTTTTTCGCGCCTCAGAGGGAGGCTCTTTAGCCCCGGTGCAGAAAACGGCGTGCGTACGATTGCAGCATCAAGCTGGCCGTACTGCATCTGGTCAATTAACTGGTAGGTGTTCGCGCTGGAAAGATCATAGCGCACGGCCGGGTAACGCTTTGCGAAGCCTTTCATCCATTTGAAAAGGGCAGTGGTGCGCACAGAAGAAACAATGCCAAACCGCAAAGTTCCCACCATACCCTGGCGGTAATCAGCCATATCGTTGGCAGCAGCGTCACAGAGGCCAAGAATCATTCGGGCCTGCCGGTTAAACATCCGCCCGGCTTCCGTAAGGCGCAGCCGACGCCCGTTCCGCTCGAAAAGCTGGCAGCCAAGCTCTGATTCCAGTGCGTGAAGCTGTGCCGTCAGCGGTGGCTGAGTCATGTTAAGGCGTTTCGCTGCACCAGTCACTGTGCCTTCTTCAACGATTGCTGTAAAATAGCGGAGCTGCCGGATTTCCATTATTCTCATCCCACTAAAACAATATGATTTTACTATTATTATATCATGAAAAAGATATTTTTCATATTAATCGTTTTGTGTTATGATAACACAGTATTAAGGAAACTGTCTGCTTCACATGGCTTTCCGGTAGGAACAGATAAGGCATTTGCAGATAGAGGAAAAGTTTGCTTTTACTGTCCGTCAGCTTTCTGGGAAGCAGCCGGAAAAAGGGGAAAACCATTTTGAAAGAAATACGCGTTTATCTGAAAAAGTATAAAAAAGAAAGCATCCTTGCACCGCTTTTCAAGATGCTGGAAGCGCTGTTTAACCTGTTTGTGCCGGTTATCATGGCCTCTGTCATCAACACCGGCATAGGAAACCGCGAAACAGGCTATATCCTGCGTTCCTGCGGCCTGCTGGCTGTACTTGCGCTGATTAGCCTTGGATGCAGTGTCGTTGCTCAATACTATGCTGCGCGGGCAGCCGTGGGGTGTGCGACAGGGATGCGGCATGACCTGTTCCACCATATCCAGTCCCTTGACTTCGCTGCAATGGATCAGACTGGTGCCAGTACGCTTATAACGCGCATGACCAGTGATGTGAATCAGGTTCAGAACGGTGTTAATTTGTTCCTGCGGCTTTTCCTGCGAAGTCCGTTTATCGTTTTGGGCTCGGTTGTCATGGCTTTTACCATCAATATAAAAGCCGCAGTGATTTTTGTAATTGCGGTCCCAATTCTTGCAGCTATTGTGTTTGGCATCATGTTCTGGACAATGCCGCTTTACAAAAAGGTTCAGAGCCGACTGGATACGGTCCTCGGAATTACACGGGAAAATCTTTCCGGTGTGCGCGTTATTCGTGCATTTAATAAGCAGCAGGCGGAAGTAAAACAGTTTGAAGAAGCCAACAGCCGCCTGACCGACACACAGTTGCATGTAGGAAATATCTCCGCACTGATGAACCCGCTGACCTATCTTGTTGTCAATCTTGCTGTTATTGCAGTCCTGAATACGGGTGCTGTTCAAATCAATGCCGGAAGCCTGCTCGCTGGAGACGTAATTGCCCTGATTAGTTATATGGCACAGATTCTGATCGAGCTTGTAAAGCTTGCCAATCTGATTATACAGATTTCCAGGGCTATAGCATGTTCCGACCGTGTGCAGGCCGTGCTGGACTTGAAACCAGGCATGCGGTTCCCGGAAGGCCCGGCAGTCAACGTCCCGGCAAAATGTGGAGCAGCCGTGTGCTTTGACCATGTGTGTTTAAAATATGCCGGTGCAGGAGCCGAAAGCCTGACCAACCTTTCTTTCTGCGCGAAGCGCGGACAGACGATTGGGGTTATCGGCGGAACAGGTAGCGGGAAGTCAAGCCTTGTTAATCTCATTCCCCGATTTTACGATGCTACGTCCGGGACAGTCTCCATTTTTGGCAGGCCGGTGCAGGAATGGCCCAAAAAAGCGCTGCGCAGAAGCATTGGCACCGTGATGCAGAAAGCGCAGCTTTTTTCCGGCACGGTTCGCTCCAACCTTCTTTGGGGAAACGAAGAGGCAACGGACCGGGACCTTTGGGATGCTCTGGAAACAGCGCAGGCCGCGGACTTTGTGCGCGCAAAACCAAAGGGCCTGGATGAACCGGTTGAGCAGGGTGGACGCAATTTTTCCGGTGGGCAGAAACAGCGCCTGACGATTGCGCGGGCATTGGTAAAAAGACCGGATATCCTTATTTTAGACGACAGCTCCAGCGCGCTGGACTTTGCAACCGACGCAGCGCTGCGCAGAGCGCTGGCAGCGCTGCCGGGCAGCATGACGGTCTTTATCGTTTCGCAGCGGGCTTCCAGTCTTCAGCATGCCGACCAGATCCTTGTGCTTGACGATGGCCAACTTGTAGGCTGCGGCAGCCATGCGGAACTGCTGAAAAGCTGTAAAGTCTACCGTGAAATTTATGAGAGTCAGTTCAAAAAAGGAGGCGAGTGCTGATGAGTTTGCCGAAGAAAAAACTGAGCCGCGAGGAAAGCCGTACAACGCTGCGGCGTGTGCTTAGCTGCATTGCACCCTATCGCCTGTTTGTGGTTCTCAGTGTGCTGTGTGCTGCCGTCAGTACCACAGCGCGGCTCTATGTTCCAGTTCTGACAGGCAATGCCATCGACTTTATGCTGAGTGCGGGAAAAGTAAATTTCCCTCGCGTAGGCAGGTGCGCTGTCTTGATTGGAATTGCTACGCTTGTTGCGCTTTTCTCCCAGTGGGCGCAGGCTGTCTGCAATAACCGGATAACCTACTGCGTTTCGCGTGACCTTCGTAATGCAGCCATCCGCAAATTCCAGACACTTCCGCTTTCCTACCTGGATGCGCATCCCTCCGGAGACCTTGTAAGCCGTGTGGTTGCAGATGTGGAAGCTTTTGCTGATGGGATGCTGATGAGTTTTACACAGCTTTTCACTGGTGTGCTGACCATTTTGGGAACGCTCATTTTCATGTTCCGTGTGAATGTTCCCATTACGCTTGTTGTTGTGCTCCTGACACCGCTGAGCATTTTTTCCGCCAGGTTTATTGCAGAACATACTTACCGCCATTTTAAGTGTCAGACCGAAGTGCGCGGGGAGCAGACCGCCATGGTTAATGAAATGATTGAAGGGCAGCGGGTTGTCCAGGCATTTGGTCATGAGGCGGACAGCCTGGCGGACTTTGACAAGGTTAACAGCCGACTGTGGGACGCCAGCCTGAAGGCTATTTTCTTTTCAAGCCTTGCCAATCCGTTTACCCGTTGTGTCAACAGCCTTGTGTATGCAAGTGTTGGCCTGACAGGGGCTCTCTACGCCATCCAGGGGGGCATTACGGTTGGGGAGCTCAGCGTTTTTCTCAATTATGCTACCCAGTATGCGAAGCCGTTTGATGAAATTTCCGGTGTTGTGACGGAGCTGCAAAATGCGCTTGCAAGCGCAGCCCGCGTTTTTCAGCTTTTGGATGAACCCGACCAGGTCCCGGAACCGGACAATGCAGAAATTTTGCGGAGCGACGGGCATGTCAGCCTGCAAAATGTCTCGTTCCGCTATGTGACGGAGCGTCCGCTGATAGAAAAGCTCAATCTGGATGTAAAACCGGGCCAAAGGATTGCCATTGTCGGCCCGACCGGCTGCGGGAAAACAACGCTTATCAACCTGCTGATGCGTTTTTATGATGTGGACGGGGGAAGCATCCAGGTTGCCGGGAAAGATATCCGCAGTGTCACCCGCGCTTCCCTGCGCGCAAGCTATGGCATGGTGCTTCAGGACACATGGCTGAAAGCGGGTACAGTTCGGGAAAACATTGCCTTCGGCCGTCCGGACGCCACCGGGAAAGAAATTATCGCTGCTGCAAAGGCTGCCCATGCGCACAGCTTTATCCAACGACTTCCGAAGGGCTATGATACTGTGATTGCAGAAGACGGCGGAAATATCAGCCAGGGCCAGAAGCAGCTCCTCTGCATTTCCCGTGTCATGCTTTGCCTGCCGCCTATGTTAATCCTGGATGAGGCAACCAGCTCCATTGACACACGGACCGAACTGGAAATCCAATCTGCATTTGTCCGCATGATGAAGGGGCGGACAAGCTTCATTGTGGCACACCGCCTTTCCACCATCCGTGAAGCGGACGCAATTCTCGTCATGAGGGATGGCCACATTGTTGAGCGAGGTACCCATGATTCGCTGATGAGGAAAAATGGATTTTATGCAAAGCTTTACAACAGTCAGTTTGAAGGGGTTAACATCTGAACACTGGAACAGGACCCGGTTCCTTCCGTGCAGGGGGAGCCGGGCGTTTTTTATCTATAGCCGAGAAAATGCAGGCAGTGCTTGCCGGATTGAGAAATTTTATGATATAATGGGCCTCATTGCAGAAAAAAGCACAGATGGCCGCCTGTCTAGCGACAATGGGCCTCTGAGCGTCGGAAAAGAGGAGAATAGCCAAATGAAAGCTACGATTGGCTGTCCAATGAAGCAGCTTCAGTGCGGCGGCTGCCCGCTGCTTGATGTGCCATATCCGGAACAGCTTCGCCGGAAGCAGAAGACTATTGAAAGCCTGTTTGGCCGCTTCTGCCACCCGGAGCCGATTATCGGCATGGAAACGCCATTTCATTACCGTAATAAAGCGATTGCCACATTTTCATCGGCCCGCGGGAAGCTTGCCTGTGGAATTTATGCGGCGCATACCCACCATGTTGTTCCGGTAAAAGACTGCCTTCTTCAGGATTCCCGCATCAATGAAATCATTGGGGCAGCTCTTTTCTCCGCAGCAAAATGTCATTTGCCGGCTTATGATGAGGATCGGGGCACTGGCTTTCTGCGCCATATGGTTGTGCGGCGCGGTACTTCCACCGGTGAAATATCTGTTACAGTTGTTACACCATCCGAATATTTTCCCGCAAGCCGGAATTTTGTCCGCTCTCTGCTGGAAAAATGTCCGGACGTGACAACTGTTGTCCAGAATATCAATCCGTGCCACACCAGTGCTGTGCTTGGCACGGAAGAGAAAATCCTTTTTGGGAGCGGCTTTATTCGGGACAGACTCTGCGGAAATACCTTCTGCATTTCCCCGCGTGCCTTTTATCAGGTTAACCCGTCCCAGACAGAACGGCTTTACCAAACGGCGCTGGAATTTTCCGGCCTTACTGGGAAAGAGCAGGTAATCGACGCTTACTGCGGCATAGGGACCATTTCACTGGCAGCTGCAAAGTATGCCGGGGATGTTCTTGGGATGGAGATAAACGGAGACGCCGTGCGCGATGCCTGTTGGAATGCCCGCCTTAACGGCTGTGAAAATGTAGATTTTATCCGGGGCGATGCGGGAAAACTCATGACGGAAATGGCAAAAGAAGGCGGAAAGGCAGATCTCGTTTTTCTGGATCCGCCGCGTGAAGGTGCCTCGAGGCAGTTCCTCGTTTCTCTGCTCCGCCTTGCACCGTCCCGCATTGTGTATATTTCCTGTGAGCCTTCCACGCTGGCGCGGGATTCGGCCTTACTAATAAAGGGCGGCTATGAAATCCGCCGTGTCCGCCCGGTGGATATGTTCCCGCATACCCAACACATTGAGACAGTCTGCTTGCTGGTACGCTGCCGGAAAAGACAGGATGGAAAGCTTTAATCAGCCGGATTGGCAGGGGGAGGGGAGGCTAATTGGTTCCCGCATATTTCGGATGCAGATAAATAGGTTTCGTGCCTGTTACCGTCCTATTACATTGTTGAAAGGAATATGGACTTCCTTTAGCCGATTGAGTATAATAAAATAATACAAACCGCTAGAAAAAATGTTGTTCATAATCAAATTTTTGGTTACAGCCTGCGCAGGTTTGTACCTTAATAACTTTTAGTCAGAAAGGACGCGGCTGCGTGACCTTTTCCAACTTAAAATTTATTTTTGCCTTTCTTCCGGCTTCCATTCTTCTCTATTACCTGGTCCCGAAACAGTATAAAAACGGTGTTCTTCTGCTTGAAAGCGCTTTGTTTTATGGCTTTGGTTCCTGGTGGCAGGCAGGTCTTCTTACAGCAGACATCTTCGTCAACTATATCCTTTCCGGCTTGTTTTCCGGCCGACTGACAGCCGGAAAAATCCGCAGGCTCTGGTTCTGGGCAGCGGTTTCCGGGAATGTGTTTCTTCTTGCATGGTTCAAGTGCCAGAGCACAATCCCCGTTGGCATCAGCTTTTATACCTTTCAGATGATTGCATATCAGGCTGATGTTTACCGGAACGATACGCCGCGGGAAACATCCCTGCTCCGCTTTGGAACATTTCTGTTTTTCTTCCCAAAGCTGCTGGAAGGCCCCATTACACGATACGGTGAAATTTCGGCGGAACTGAGAGCCCCAGTCTGCCGGGCGGAAAATCTGGAAGAAGGGTTCCGCACTTTTGCGCTCGGACTTGCGTACAAGGCCCTTCTGGCAGATAAACTTGCCGGACTTTGGAGGCAGCTTTCCATCATCGGTTATGATTCCATTTCAACGCCGCTTGCATGGCTTGGTATGGCGTCGTATTCCATGCAGCTTTATTTCGATTTTCAGGGTTACTCGCTGATGGCAATCGGGATTGGCTGCATGTTTGGTTTTCCATTACCGCAGAATTTTTGCTTTCCGTACTGTTCTACTTCCATTTCTGAATTTTACCGCCGGTGGCACATTACACTGGGGCGCTGGTTCCGCGATTATGTCTACATCCCGATGGGAGGAAGCCGGGCTGGAATGCCGCGTACCATTTTCAATCTTTTTGTTGTCTGGCTGCTCACCGGGCTCTGGCACGGAATCCGCTGGAACTTTGTGTTCTGGGGCCTTTCCCTGTTCCTGCTGATTGCCCTTGAAAAACTTTTCCTGAAAAAATATCTTGACCGCTGGCCTTTGCTTGGCCATCTTTATCTGCTCTTCTTTATACCGCTGACATGGATGCTCTTTGCCAACACAGATATGTCCGGCCTTGCTTCCTATTTTACAAGACTGTTTCCGGCTTTGTGCAGTTCTAACGGGAATGTTTATACTGCAGACTGGATAAGGTATGGCAGCCAGTATGTTCCGTATTTGCTTGCTGGCTGTGCATTCTTGGTCCCATGGCCGGAAGAATTTCTGCTTGACAAAAAGAAAAGGTATCGTGCCGTCACAGGCGTTATTCTCACGGCTTTCTTCTGGCTGAGCATTTACTCAATCCATAACAGTGCAAACAATCCATTTATGTATCTTCAGTTTTGAGGGGCTGAAAGATGAAAAAATTGATTGGAAAAATTCCCACGCTTTTTATTAATATATTGATTGCAGCCGCAGTCGGGATTGCAGCGTCAGCCTGCAGCTTTCCGGCTTTCCAGCTTCCTGTTTTCTCTTCGGCCCGGACATCCGTGCCGGAGTCAGGGGGGGAATCCCGCATTGTCTCTTCCGCCGCTGAATCAAGTCTGGCATCCCTGCCGGAGAGTCTCCCTTCGGAAAGCAGTGCGGAGCCGGAAAAGCAAAACTCCTCAGACGTGTCGTCATGTGAGGCAACCTCCGGCATGGTGGGAAAAGACTATTTTGATGATGCACTGTTTATTGGTGACAGCATCACGGAGGGCCTGATGAATTACGGTGGAATCAGCAATGCAAAATTTTTCTGCCGTGTTGGCCTCAGCATTTATCAACTGTTTGAAAACCCAAAGCAGGATGTAACTTCCGGTTTTACCCTCGAACGGACGCTCCAGGGCCGCCGTTTTGGGAAGATTTATATTTTGCTTGGAATCAATGAACTTGGCACTGCAAATACCGATTATTTTGTCCGGCATTATTCTAATGCAATCGCAAAGATTCAACAGTATGATCCGGATGCGGTCTATTTTGTTGAATCGATCCTGCCGGTGACAGAAAAGAAATCGGAGAGCGGTGAAGTTTTTACCAATGAAAATATCCGTGCGCGGAATAGGGGACTTCAGACGCTGGAGAATGGGAAAAATATTTTTTACCTTGACCTTTCCCCTGCCCTTGATGACGGCTCCGGAAATATGTGTGCCGATTATTCCGGCGACGGAGTTCATATTAAAGCAAAGTATGAAAAGCCGCTTGTCAATTATCTGAGAGTGTGTACGGCGGAAGCCCTGAAACGGGCCGAGAAGTATGGTTAGGTATAGTGATATGGTTCCGGCTCAAAGCGGGGGGATATTTATATGAATATCCCCTC
>DHOL01000008.1:14881-15061 GCA_002410755.1 Ruminococcaceae bacterium UBA5391
GGGATATTTATATGAATATCCCCCCGCTTTGAGCCTTACTGTGGAACAACTTGGAAATACTCTGCCTGAAAATAAGGCACTGTTTCTGATATTTATCTGTCTTACTAGTGTACTTCTCTTGGAGCAGAGGATGCGAAGTTATGCTATAATCTGTAAAGAAGGAAAAATGAAGGCGCCTGG
>DHOL01000008.1:15218-23275 GCA_002410755.1 Ruminococcaceae bacterium UBA5391
AGCCGGGTATGATTGAAGCAACATCTTCTATTCTTTTCTTTTATGCCGGCAGAAAAGAATTCCGGGTAGAAAATGGAATTTCCGGAACTTTGAAAGGGAGAAATAAGCTGGATGGAACTGGAACAAATGGACAATTTTTTTACAAAGCGGCTGGATATGTATGATGTGCATATGATGAATGACGTAGAAGGATGCCGGGAGGGGTACAAGCACATGGCTGCATTGCTTCCGGAGAATACCAAAACTCTTCTGGATCTTGGCTGCGGCACAGGGCTTGAGTTGGTTCCGATTTTTGAACGGTTTCCCCGCCTTGCTGTAACAGGGATTGATCTTTCCCTTGCCATGCTTGCAAGACTACAGGCAAAATTTCCCGGGAAAGACCTTACGCTTCTTTGCGGCAGTTACATTGGCCGTGATTTTGGCTCCCGGCAGTTTGATGCTGCGGTTTCCTTTGAAACCCTGCACCACCTTTCACATGAGGCAAAAGTCTCGGTTTATTCCGCTGTCAGGGAAGCGCTGAAGGAAGGCGGCATTTACCTTGAATGCGATTTTGCCGCTGCGTCACAGAAAGAAGAGGAGACATTTTATGCTGAAAATGAGCGGCTGCGGCGGGAACAGAATATCCCAAGAGGAGAAATATGCCACTTTGATACTCCATGTACTGCTGAACATGAGATTGCAATGCTGCGGAAGGCCGGTTTTCAGTCGGCCGAGAAGGTCTGGCAGCAGGGCAACACGGTACTGATTTCTGCAGGAAAATAGCAGTATGGCACACCACCTGTGCGGATTTTGGCTGGGTGGCAGGGATCAGCAACTCAGGCCGATCTGAATGAGAGACAAACCATGTACAGGGGAAGAATTTATATGGATTCTGAGTAAACAATAAAGGATATTGGAAAAAACATGCAGCCGGGCGAAATGGAATCCCTCATATTCTGGAAAGGAAGCCAAAGCATATGCGGATTGCAGTTGTTACGGGAGCTTCCAGCGGGCTTGGAAGCGAGTTTATCCGCCAGATCAACCGAAAAGAAAGCCTCGGGGAAATCTGGGTGATTGCGCGCCGGAAGGAGCGCCTGCAGGCACTCCAGAAACAGGTGAGGACAAAGCTGCGTATTCTGCCCTTTGACTTGACCGACCGGAAATCATTCCGTGAAATTTCAGCGCTCCTTGCAGCCGAGAAGCCGTCGGTTGCAATTCTGGTTAATGCGGCCGGATTTGGAAAAATTGGAAGCTATCAGGACATTTCCCTTTGTGACTGCGATAATATGATTGACCTTAACTGCCGTGCGGCTGTTGACATGACACAGACGGTACTGCCATATATGCCGCGGGGCAGCCGGATTCTCCAGGTTTGCTCTACGGCAGCGTTCCAGCCCTTTCAGTACCTGAATGTCTATGCGGCCTCAAAATCATTTCTTTACCGGTACAGCCGTGCGCTCCGGGTAGAGCTTTTCTCAAGGGGGATTAAAGTTACGGCGGTCTGCCCATACTGGATTAAGGACACCGAGTTTATTGCCACGGCACAGAAGACAGGGGACAGCTCTTACATCCGCGGATTTCCGCTTGCATCACGTGAAAAGCATATCGTGGGCATGGCCCTGCGGGACAGCCGGATTGGCCTGCCCGTTTCCACACCTGGAATTGTCTGCACGCTGCACCGGATTGCAGCAAAATTTATTCCGGGAGAACTCATGATGGGCATTTGGGAACTGATCCGCCACCTGTAAAGATTTTCCGCGCGGCTTAAAACTAAAATTCCAGAAGCCCTGAAAAATCTTTCTGCACAGCCAAATACCTTGACAATACCTTGACAACTGCCAATTCAGAATATATGATAGGAGAGCACGTGCCGCTGGCTTTTTGACTTTCTTGCAATAAGGCAAAAAAACTGGCGGATGCCCTGTAAAATATATTCTGCACAAAACGGGAAGGCTTGACCGGGCGGGGAAGAAAACCGCTTAAGGCGGTTTCCTTTTTATCTGTTTTTGTTAAGTTTAAGAATGCTTTGTGTGCCTTTCAGCAATATCTTTAGGAGTTGACTTATGATTGCGGCTGTAAAAAAGAAAAAGGCATGGGTGGCTGCCGCTATTGCAGCAATCGCTGTGCTGGTCTTCTCCCTAGTCTTTTGGCACTGGCACAGTACGGCAGATCAGACTTATGAATCAACTACTTATGCAATGGGTACATATATACAACAGACGGTGACTGGGGCAAATGCGCAGGAGGCGGCAATATCAGCTTCCAAAAGCGTCTCGGATCTTGAAAACAAAATTTCCTGGAGGATTGAGGATTCCGATATAGCCCGTCTAAACCGGTCTGCCGGTTCAGGGAGCATTTCAGTTGATAAAAAAACGGCCGAGATTCTTAGCCTTGCACTCGATATAGCAAATCGTTCAAAAGGCTTTTACGATCCGACAGTCCAACCACTTTCCTCCCTCTGGAACTTTGATAAAGATGAAGAAATCGTACCTGCCAAAAACGAGATTGCAAAAGCTGTCGGCCTTGTCGGCTACAAGGGACTTTCTGTTGATTCGGCGGCCGAAACTGCAGCCCTTTCCAAGGTGGGAATGGGAATCGATCTAGGTGGAATTGGTAAAGGGGCTGCATGCAGCGTAGCAATTGACACTTACCGCGCTGCCGGTGTTTCAAGCGCCATTATTTCGGCCGGCGGAAGCAGCATTGGGCTTTTCGGGACGAAAGCGAATGGAACGCCGTGGTGTATTGCTGTGCGTGATCCGCAAACGCCGGACAGCAATGCCGGAACAATGGGTAACTTGTACCTTCCCTCCGGATATGTTTCCACATCCGGCATTTATGAAAAATATTTCCGCAAAAATGGAGTGCTTTATCACCATCTTCTTAATCCCCAGACGGGCTACCCGCAAAACAATGGCCTTGTTTCCGTTACAGTTGTAGCGGAGAATGGCCCGCTGAGCGATGGGCTTTCCACAGCATGCTTTGTGCTTGGGAGGGAAAAGAGTGCTGCGCTGCTTGAACACTACAATGCAGGGGCAATCTTTATTGATGAAAACAATCACGTTTATGTTACAAAAAAGCTCATCGGAAAGTTTAAAATCACCAATCAAAAATATTCTCTTGCATCAAGCTGATTTTTGAAAGCACAAAATTAAAATGAAAGAAAAGAAAGTCCTGTCTTCAGAGCTAAATATTTCTCCGCATACACAGCGCATTGCGTTTGTGGGAATTCTGACGGCGCTTGCGCTTGCACTTTCTGCTTTGGAACTGTTGATTCCAGCAATTCCAGTTTTGCCCCCCGGCGCAAAACTTGGCCTTTCTAATATTGTAACCATGTATGCGGCAGGGGCGGTTGGCCTTGGGCCAGCTCTTGCCATTGCTGTAGTGAAAGGCCTCTTTTCCGGCCTGATGCGTGGTTTTACTGCAATGATGATGAGCCTGGCGGGTGGTATGGCAAGCACATTTGTCATGTGGCTTCTTCTGAAAGTTAAGAAGAACCCGTTTGGCCTTGTTGGGCTGGGCGTAGGGGGTGCTTTAACGCATAATGCGGCACAGCTCCTTGTTGCTGCCGTACTGACAACGCCTGCCATTGTTTATTATATTCCGTGGCTGATAATTTTCGGGATTCTGACCGGAATTCTTACCGGTCTAGTGCTGAAAACGGTCATGCCTCTTTTGAATAAATTATCTTAGCAGAGTCTGGAGGAATAAAAATGGATAGTTCATTGCCGGTTTCTCCGTTCAAGACACATGGAGGTGTGGATATCCTCAGCAGGAAACACACTGCGGCCCAGGAATCTGCTGTGCTGCCCCCACCGGAGGAAGTTGTCCTGCCGATGCAGCAGCATGTTGGTGCCCCTTGTAAGCCGCTTGTCAAGACTGGAGACAGGGTGCTTATTGGTCAGAAAATCGCAGACAGCGACGCCTTTGTCAGTGCGCCGATCCATGCGAGCATTTCGGGGAAAGTCGCCGGAATTGTGAAAATTTCCCTTGCAGGTGGACAACTTGTTGATGCTGTCCGTATTGTTTCCGATGGGAAGATGGAAACTTCTCCGGACGTAAAGCCTCCGGAGATTAAAGACCTTCCGGGGTTCCTGGCGGCTGTACGGGCGTCCGGCCTTGTAGGCCTTGGCGGTGCCGGTTTTCCAACACATGTAAAGCTTGCTGTGCCGAAGGGCAAGTCCGTTGATACGCTGATTGTGAACGTGGCGGAATGTGAGCCATATATCACTTCGGACAACCGCTGTGCACTTGAGAACACCGCTCAGATTATGCACGGGATTTCTTCCGTGAAGAAATGGCTGGGTATTCACCGCGTCATGATTGCAGTCGAGAACAACAAACCGGATGTTATCGAAACCATGAAAAAAGCGGCGGCCGGCGATGCGGAAATCGGTGTTCTTACGCTTCATTCCCGCTATCCGCAGGGCGCCGAGAAAGTCCTCATCCAGTCATGCACAGGGCGCTGTGTCCCAATGGGCGGCCTGCCGGCGGATGTCGGCTGCATTGTGATGAACATTGCGTCAGCAGCAGCACTCGGTGAATATCTGGAAACTGGAATGCCGCTTGTCAAGCGCCGTGTCACAATTGACGGTTCTGCAATCAAGAACCCCCAAAATGTGATCGTCCCGGTTGGAACTTATATTAAGACGATTATTGACTTCTGCGGCGGATACCGGGAGAAGCCGAAGAAAATCTTGATGGGCGGTCCGATGATGGGCGTTTCCATTGCCAGTGATCAGCTCCCTGTTATTAAGCAGAACAATGGCATTATCTGCCTTGGCGAAGAGGAAGCGCATAAAATGGAGCCGACTGCATGTATCCGCTGCGGCCGCTGCGTGCGTGTGTGCCCGATGCATCTGATGCCAACAATGCTTGAAAAGTTCGCCATGGCAAAGCGCGTGGATGATTTGCAGGAATACAATGTCATGGACTGCATGGAGTGCGGTAGCTGTGCCTACGGTTGCCCTGCGGGAAGGCCGCTTGTTCAGGCAATTCGCCTTGGCAAGGCTTTGGTAAAAGCAAGGAGGAAAAAGTAATGGAAGAGAAAGACGAGAAGCTTGTTATTTCATCTTCGCCTCACATCCACTGCGAAACAACGACCCGGAGAATTATGTTGGACGTTATCATTTCACTGGTTCCGGCGCTTGTTGCTTCCGTAATTATCTTTGGGCCGCGGGTTCTGCTGATCGTTGCTGTAACGATTGCATCGTGCGTCCTGAGTGAATATTTCAGCCGCAAGGTGATGAAGCGCGAGAACACAATCGGTGACTTGAGTGCTGTTGTCACAGGTCTTCTGCTTGCATTTAACCTGCCGGTTTCTGTTCCGCCGCTTGTTGCGGCGTTTGGCGGCCTGATTGCCATTGTTGTAATCAAGCAGATGTTCGGAGGCATTGGCCAGAACTTTGTCAACCCTGCGCTTGCCGCCCGAATTATCCTGTTGAATTCTTTCCCAGCGTATATGACGTCTTGGACAAAACCGTACCTGTACTTACATCCGGCAGCAGCAACCGTAGCGTCTACTTCGGATGCCTTGGCGGGTGCAACCCCGCTTGCGCTGATTAAGCACGGCGCTGCTGCCAATCAGCTTCCAAGCCTTCTGAATATGTTCTTTGGAAACCGCGGCGGTTCACTTGGTGAGACCTGCACGCTGGCTTTGCTGATAGGCGGAATTTACCTGATTGCGCGCAAGGTTATCAGCCCGGTTATTCCGGCCTGCTTCCTTGGCACGGCAGCTCTGCTTTCACTTTGCATGGGCCGCAATGTTGCCTACGACCTGCTGTCCGGCGGCATGATGCTCGGTGCAATTTTTATGGCAACTGATTACACCACTTCGCCAATCACAACAAAAGGCAAAGTGATCTATGCGGTTGGCTGCGGTGTTATTACAATGTTAATCCGCAATTTTGGCAATCTGCCGGAAGGTGTCTCCTATGCCATTGTTCTAATGAATATTCTTACGCCGCTGATTGACTCCGGTACTCGTCCGGCAGCGTTTGGAAAGGAGCCTGCTAAGAAATGAAGGAAAGCACAAAAAAAGAAATTATTAAGCCGACCTTTGTTCTCTTTGCAATTTGTCTTGTTGTGACGGCACTGCTTGCACTGACCAATTCGGCCACAAAGAAGGCCATTGATGTACAGCAGGCGAAGGACGCCCAAACCTCCCGCCAAATGGCGCTTTCTGAGGCAAATTCGTTTGTAAAGTCCGACAAGGCGGCTGACTGTTATGTCGGCAAGAAAGATGGCAAGTCGGTTGGCTGGGTCTTTACAACAAAGACCACAAGCTACGGCGGTGACATTACCGTAATGACCGGAATCAATAACACCGGCAAGGTTTCCGGCGTTGTGCTTGTCAGCACGAGCGATACGCCGGGTCTCGGCCTGAATGCGCAGAAAGAGTCATTCAGGGCTCAGTATAAACAGCAAGTTCCGGAAAATGGTTTCACAGTTGTAAAAGGCGGCGGTGCCGGAAAAGGGCAGGTCAATGCTCTGACAGGCGCCACCATTACCAGTAAGGCTGTCACCAAAGCGGTAAATGAAGCCGTTACGGAATATCAAAAAGTAAAGGGGGGCGAATAATATGGCAAAGAAAAAAGGATTATGGAATGAATTTTCCAAAGGCATTGTAAAAGAAAATCCGGTTCTTCGCCTCGTGCTTGGCACCTGCTCTACGCTGGCTATCACAACAGCAGCAAGCAATGCGATCGGCATGGGCCTTGCAACGACTTTTGTCCTTGTCTGCTCCAACGCAGTTATTTCCATGCTCCGTAAAATCATTCCAGATAAAGTGCGTATTCCTTGCTATATTGTTGTAATTGCAGGATTCGTGACAATTGTACAGCTCCTGATTGAAGCATTCTCGCCTGCTCTGAAAACAGCCCTTGGCGTCTATCTGCCTTTGATTGTTGTGAACTGCATCATCTTTGGCCGTGCTGAAATGTTCGCAAGCAAAAACAAGGTGCTGCCTTCCATCCTCGATGGCCTTGGCATGGGTATTGGTTTTACCTGCACCCTGCTTTGCATGGGCATTATCCGTGAGTTGCTGGGCAATGGGACAGTATTTGGCATGCCGATTCTCTCAAACTTCATGCCGTCTATTGTTATTTTCCTGCTGCCGCCAGGAGGGTTCTTTGTGTTTGGGTTCCTGGTAGCCGTTGCAAACAAGCTTTCCGGAGAAGGCAAGGCACCTGAAGAAATTGGCTGTGCCGGTTTTCGTGGCTGTGCGGGCTGTGCGCTTTCTTCTGGCTGCTCTGTCCTTAAAAAGAAAGATGGGGGGACTGAGAAGAAATGAAACAGCTCCTGGCTATTTTCCTGGCTGCAATCCTCACGGAAAACTATATTCTTGAAAAATTTCTCGGCATCTGCCCGTTCCTTGGTGTCTCAAAAAACCGTAAAAATGCTATTGGCATGAGCGTTGCCGTAACGCTTGTCATGGTGATTTCTACCGCTGTTACCTGGCCGATTTATTATAATATTTTGGTGCCGAATGGCTTGGATTATCTTGAGACCATTGTTTTTATCCTTGTCATTGCAGTGCTGGTCCAACTGATAGAAACAACGCTGAAGAAATATATCCCATCCCTTTACAATGCGCTTGGTGTTTATCTGCCGCTTATTACAACAAACTGTGCAGTCCTTGGCGTTACAATGCTGGTTCTTGACAAGCATACGGCGAATCCAGCCAGCTTTGGCTATGGCCAGGCACTGGTGAATGCGTTTGGCGCAGGCATCGGCTTTTTGGTTGCCATGGTTATGTTCTCCGGCGTGCGTGAGCGCATTGAGATGAATGATGTGCCGAAGTTCTGGAAGGGGTTGCCAATCACATTGGTTGCGGCTTCGCTGACTGCCGTCTCGTTCCTCGGATTCCAGGGTCTCGTGACCGGCATGCTTGGTTATTAGGAGGCTAAACAATGAATGAGATCACATTTGCCATTGTTCTGGTGACCGGAATCGGCCTGCTTTCCGGAATTATTCTTTCTCTTGCATCTGTTTTTATGGCAGTGCCAAAAGATGAAAAAGAAGAAAAAGTCCGGGCGATGCTGCCTGGTGCAAACTGTGGTGCCTGCGGTTTTTCCGGCTGT
>DHOL01000008.1:23450-23871 GCA_002410755.1 Ruminococcaceae bacterium UBA5391
TTTTCCGGCTGTGACGGCTATGCGCATGCCCTTGCTTCCGGTAAGGCAAAGCCGGGGCTGTGTACTGTTGGCGGTGCAAAAGTCGCAAATGACATTGCTGCTTACCTTGGGGCAGAAACTGTTAAGATGGTGCCGCATGTCTCTGTTGTGCATTGCCTTGGCAGCAATGACAACACAGTGGACCGCGCCGATTATGAAGGCATTGAGACCTGTGCGGCTGCTGCCCAGGTTGCCGGGAGTCCAACTCTTTGCCACTATGGTTGTATTGGGCTTGGGGATTGTGTCAAGGCATGCGCATACGATGCGCTCAGTGTCCGCAACGGTGTTGCCATGGTTGAACCGGAAAACTGTGTAGCATGCGGAAAATGTGTTGCTGCATGCCCGAAACATCTGCTTTCACTGGTTCCGGTTAAAAAGCAGG
>DHOL01000009.1:0-6794 GCA_002410755.1 Ruminococcaceae bacterium UBA5391
GGAAAAGCGATTGTTGATGAACCGCCGTTTTCCATCCGGGAAGGCGGCATGATCCGGCCGGGGTTCAGCGAAGAGCTTGACGTCTTAAAGGGCGATATGAAAGACGGACGCGGCGTGATTGCAAAAATCGAAGCGCAGGAGCGTGAAAAGACCGGTATCCAGAAGCTGAAAGTTGGTTACAACCGCGTTTTCGGCTATTACATAGAGCTTCCGAACGCCTACAAAAATCAGGCACCGCCGGAATATGTCCGCAAGCAAACGCTCACAAACTGTGAGCGGTTCATTACTCCGGAGCTCAAGGAGCTGGAAGGGCGTATTCTCGGCGCACACGACAAATCCGTGCAGCTTGAATATGAGCTCTTTGACTCCGTCCGGAAACAGGTTGCTGCACAGACGGACCGTGTACAGCGCACGGCACAGGCCGTAGCGTGCCTGGATGTGCTGCTTTCATTTTCACAGGTCTCCGCAGACCGCAGCTATGTGAGGCCGGTCATTAACCTCAACGGCAGGATTGTCCTGAAAGCGAGCCGCCACCCTGTTGTGGAAGCCCTGCTTGATGAGCCGTTTGTCCCGAACGATGTTCTGCTTGACAGGGACGAAAACCGGGTTGCCATTATTACAGGGCCGAACATGGCCGGAAAATCGACCTACATGCGCCAGATTGCCCTGATTGTCATCATGGCGCAAATTGGCTGCTTCGTGCCGGCCGACAGCGCGGAAATCGGCATTACGGATGCCATTTATACCCGCGTTGGTGCTTCGGATGACCTTGCCGCAGGCCAGTCCACTTTTATGGTGGAGATGGCCGAAGTGGCGGATATTGTGAAAAATGCAACGGCTGACAGTCTGCTGATTCTCGACGAAATCGGGCGCGGCACTTCCACATTTGACGGCATGAGCATTGCACGGGCAGTCCTCGAATATGTTGCGGATAAAAAGTCGCTCGGCGCGAAAACCCTCTTTGCTACCCATTATCATGAACTGACCGCCCTTGAGAGCCTTGTTCCAGGCGTTAAAAACTATAATATCGCTGTAAAAAAGCGGGGGGACGATATTACATTCCTTCGGCGTATTGTCCGCGGCGGAGCCGACGACAGCTATGGCATCGAAGTTGCAAAGCTCGCCGGTGTTCCGAATAAAATCATTGTCCGTGCAAAGGAAATCCTTTCGGAACTGAATTCCGGCAAGAATGTTTCTCTGCCAAAGCACCTTGCTAAAAGGGAAAACAAGAAAAATCAGGACGAAGAAATGCAGATGTCCCTTACGCCGCCCGGGGAAGCTGAAATTATGAAACGGCTCAAGGCACTTGATGTCAATACCCTGACGCCGATTGAGTGCATGAATACTCTGTTTGAGCTTTGCAGGCTGGCAAAATAAGTGCCTGACCGGAAATAAAACGGAGCTTGCGGACCGGATGATGGAAAAGGAGGCGCGCCATGGGGAAAATCAATGTTCTGGATAAATCCATTGCAGACCTGATTGCAGCCGGTGAAGTAGTGGAAAGGCCGGCATCCGTTGCAAAGGAGCTTGCGGAGAATTCCATTGACGCAGGTGCTTCGGTCGTGACCGTTGAAATCAGCAACGGCGGCTCAACTTTCCTGCGTGTGACGGATAACGGCTGCGGCATTGCGCGGGAGGACGTGCCTGTTGCATTCCTGAGCCATGCTACCAGCAAGATCTCTGGACGGGAAGATCTCTCAGCCATTGCAACACTCGGTTTCCGTGGTGAAGCGCTTGCCTCTGTTGCGGCGGTAGCACATGTTGAGATGCTGACGCGCACGGCAGAAGAGCTTGCCGGGACACGTTACGGTATTGACGGGGATGGTGAGCAGCTCTGTGAGGATGCGGGCTGTGCTGTCGGGACGACGATCGTCGTGCGCGACCTGTTTTACAACACTCCCGCCCGCATGAAATTCCTGAAGAAAGATGTGACGGAAGGCAATGCGGTTGCGGCTGTCGTGGACAAAGAAGCCCTTGCCCACCCGGAGGTGTCAATCCACCTTGTGCGGGACGGAAAGGAAACCCTTCACACTCCAGGTGACGGCAAACTGAAGTCCGCCATTTATGCTGTTTTTGGGAAAGAGTTTACATCCGGCCTGATTCCCGTCGATTATGAGCTCAACGGAGTCAAAGTTTCCGGCTTTGTCAGCAAACCTGCCTCTGCCAGGCCAAACCGCAGCATGCAGAATTTTTTCCTCAATGGGCGCTATGTAAAATGCCGTACGGCAATGGTTGCGCTGGAAGAAGCGTTCAAAGGTACGCTGATGGTTGGAAAAGTGCCGGCCTGCGTGCTGCATCTGACAGTTCCCCTGCAAACAGTAGACGTGAATGTCCACCCGGCGAAAATTGAAGTGCGTTTTCTCAATGAAAAGCCCGTCTTTGATGCAGTTTACCATGGTGTCAAAGCCGCAGTCGGAAAGAATGATACACCCCGCGAGCTGAAACTTTCTGATTCGGCTGCGCCGGTATCCCGTCATTTGGAGGCATCCGGTGGCAGACAGCTACACTTTGCCGCACCTGCACCGCAGATTATCCGGCCTTCGGCGCCGCCCACTCCGGTACCTGCTCGGATGCCCGCTCCGGCTGTCGGGACGGAGCCTCTTCCTGCCCCTGCCGGGGAAGCGCCGTTCCGGAGCTCCTGGTACCGGGGAACCCCTGCTGCACCGGATATTGAATGTGACGATGAGGAAGAGGGAAAGCCTGCCGCAGTTCCTCCTGCCCTAGGGGAAGAGCTTGTGCAGGAAGCAGTTCCGCCGCAGCCTGTGTCGGAAAAGGATGAAGTACCGGAACGTCTGATTGGCGAGGCATTTGGAACTTATATCATTCTTGAGCGGGGCGGCAGCCTTGTTTTTATCGACAAGCACGCTGCACATGAGAGGCTGATTTATGAGCGGCTGAAAGCGCGAGGCGGCGAAGCCGACCGCCAGATGCTTTTGGAACCTGTTTCCGTAACGCTTGCGAAAAACGAGTATTCCGCTGTCCTGAATTCGCTTGATGCCTGTGCCAGGGCAGGCTTTGAGATTGAAGACTTCGGCAGCGGGACCGTGCTGGTCCGCAGTGCGCCGATGGTCCTCGGAGGGAGCGGCGTTGCGGAGGCTGTCATGGAAATCGCGGGCTACCTTGCCGCGAACAAGACGGATCTCACAACGGAAAAAGTGGACTGGCTCTACCACAATATTGCCTGCCGTGCTGCCGTTAAGGCTGGGGACCCTGCTTCTCCGAGGGAGCTGCTCGACCTTGTCCACCGTGTAGAAAAGGAGGACGTCCGCTACTGTCCGCATGGCCGCCCGGTCTTTTTCCTGCTTCCACGCAAGGCATTGGAAAAGAAGTTCGGGAGGATCCCATGATGGAAAAACTGCGGGTTGCTGCTGTCGTCGGGCCGACGGCTGTCGGGAAAACCCGGCTTGCTGTCAGCCTTGCTCTCCGCTGCGGCGGAGAAGTCGTTTCGGCAGACTCCATGCAGGTCTACCGAGGGCTTTCCATTGGCACTGCACAGCCGTCGCAGGAAGAGATGCGGGGGGTGCCGCACCATCTTATCGGCTTTCTTAACCCGGAAGAACCGTTCAGTGTCGCGGATTATGTAAAGCTTGCTTCCGGAAAAATCCGGGATATTTCAGCGCGCGGGAAACTGCCAATCGTCACGGGCGGGACAGGGCTTTATGTCCGCTCCCTGCTTTCCGGCGTGTCGTTTTCGCCGGAAGAAGGCAGCAGCAGGCTGCGTGCAGAACTGCGGCAGAAAGCAGAGCAGGAAGGCCCGCAGGCGCTCTGGGATGAGCTCTGCTCTTTTGATCCGGAATCCGCCGCCCATATCCATCCAAACAATATTGGCCGCGTCGTTCGCGCCATTGAGGTATACCGCCTTTCCGGCGTCACAATGTCAGAGCGGCAGAAGCACTCGCGGGATAACCCGCCGCCTTACGATACCGCCGTGATTGGCCTTGCTTTCCGGGACCGCGCAAGGCTATATGAAGCGATTGACCGCCGTGTTGACCGGATGGTGTCGGACGGTCTCCCCGCAGAGGCGGAACGCGTATACCATATGGAGCATGCCGAAACGGCTTCCCAGGCAATCGGCTACAAAGAGTTCTTTCCATATTTTCGCGGCGAATGCCCGCTTGCCGATGCTGTGGAGGCAGTCAAGCGCAACAGCCGCCGCTATGCAAAGCGACAGCTTACATGGTTCCGGCGGGACCGGCAGATTCACTGGCTCTTTGTCGATGAATGCACGGAATCGGAACTCTTCCGGCAGGCCTGCGGGGTTTTAGCGGAAAAGGGGTGGGACCTGTGAAGGACAGGGCGTTGAATCGTGTGATGCCCGGTATCCTGGCAATTCTTCTTCTGCTTTATGTCGGATATCAGGTTTACCATTCCAAGCATACGGAAGTCCAGACAGAAACAGTGGAGTATTACACGGCCTCCAATTCCGTACAGGCTTCCGTTGTGGCTCTTCGGAACGAAACACTCCTGAAGGCTCCGGCGGCCGGTGCAGTGGATTATATCGTTTCTTCCGGCGATAAAGTCTGTAAGGACGGCGTAATTGCGAAGATTTATGCGAACGAATCCCAGATTACCGCCCAGCATGAACTGGAAGATACGGACAGTGCTATTACTCAGCTCCAGAATCTTCAGCAGCCGGGCAGTACTTATTCCTTTAATACAGACACTGCAAACGAGCGGATCCTTTCCCAGGCTGCATCAATCCTGAGCGGTATCCGTTCCGGAAACCTGACAGAAGCTTTTTCCGGAAAAGGGGATATCCTTAATCTGATGAACGAAAAACAGATTGCCACGGGTAAAGTGAAAAATTTTAACACCCGTATTGATACGCTCAAGGCGCAGCGTGAAGCGTTTGCCTCCAAGGCAGGCAAACCGACTGGTTCGGTTACGTCCCCGGCCGCCGGATATTTTATCCAGGATACTGACGGAATGGAAAATGCCTTCGATATTTCCAAGATTACGGCTATCACCTGTAGCCAGATTCGCTCGCTCCAGAACTTTAAGCAGGCGCCTGTTCCCGGGACAGTCGGAAAAATTGACGATAATTTTAACTGGTACCTTGTCTGTATGGTTCCCTACGACCAGCTTGCAGGCTTTAAAAATGATTCGGACGGAATCGTTTCTGTCCGCTTTCCGTTTGTTTCCGGTTCTCCGATTAAGGCGTCTGTGGCGGCAGTTAACCAGTCGGAGGCGAACGGCGAAGCAGCCGTCGTCCTTTGCTGTGACGAGATGAACTCTGCCCTTGCGGGGATCCGGTGCGAAACGGCAGATATCAGCCTTCAAGAGTATACAGGGCTGCGGGTAAGCAAAAAAACAATTCACTATGAAACCCTGCAAAAAACCGTTGCGGACAAAAATAGAAAGAAATCCACCGTGAAAAAAGAAGTGGAAGGTGTTTATGTGATGCATGGCAGCCAAATCAATTTCCGCCAGATTGTACCGCTGTTCAGCACGGACAGCTATGTAATCTGTCAGGCGAAGCCGACAGAGGGCAGTCTGATGACCGATGAGACTGTAAAACTCTATGATGAAGTTGTTGTGGAAGGGACCGATCTCTATGATGGAAAAGTTGTCAAGTGAGGAGCTGGAGCAGCGCTTTGCCGACGTTGCCGAAAACCTGAAGGTAATTCGGGAAAACATGGCGGAAGCGGCAGTTCAATCCGGACGGAAACCGGAGAGTATCACGCTGCTTGCTGCAACGAAAACCGTGCCGGTTGAAGTCATTAACCGGAGCATTGAACTCGGTGTGGACCATATCGGTGAAAACCGGGTGCAGGAGCTGACTTCAAAATACGACAGCTATCTTCTCAGCCGGTGCAAGCTCCATTTTATTGGCCATCTTCAGGTCAATAAGGTAAAATACCTGATTGGCAAGGTGGCAATGATTGAGTCTGTGGACAGTATGAAGCTTGCAAATGAGGTTTCACGCCTCAGCGTAAAAAATGGCGTGACAACAGATGTGCTGCTGGAAGTGAACATTGGCCGTGAACCGAATAAGTCCGGTATCCTGCCGGAAGAGCTGCCGGAACTGCTCGAGGGAGTTGCCGCGATGCCTGCCATAAAAATCCGCGGCCTGATGGCAATTCCCCCGGCGGGCGCTCCGGAAGCGGAAACAATAAATTATTTCTTACAAATGAACAAATATTTTATTGACACAAAGAGCAAAAAAATGGATAATGTAGCTATGGACTACCTTTCCATGGGTATGTCGGCGGATTATCCGCTGGCTATCCGGGCAGGAGCGAACTTGGTCAGAATTGGGACGGCGCTTTATGGTCCCCGCAATTACAATAAAAATATTTAAAAAGAACTGGAGGGCTTTTTATGGCAGGATTTGTCGAAAAATTCAAGGACATGTGGAATCCGCCGGAGGACGAATATGAAGAGGAAGACTATACGGATGAGGGAGAGCAAAATGCTGATGCCCCTGTAGAGCAGGGCAGAAGTGTGGAGCCGGAAGCATCCAAGCACGAATCCGGCAGAAGAATCCAGCCGGTGAGTTCAAGCAATAAAGTGGTCAATATTCATGCGACGGCTCAGCTTCAGGTCGTTTTGTTTAAACCGGAGCGCTTTGGCGAAGAGACCTGCAATATAGCAGATGAGCTTCTTAAGATGCACACGGTTGTCCTGAACCTTGAAAATACCAATAAGGATATTTCCCGCAGAATTGTTGATTTTCTGAGCGGCGTGGCATATGCGAACGGCGGGAAGATTAAGCGTGTTGCAACAAGTACTTTCATCATTACACCATATAATGTTGACCTTACCGGTGAAGACGTGATGGACGAGCTGGAAAA
>DHOL01000009.1:6987-10006 GCA_002410755.1 Ruminococcaceae bacterium UBA5391
AGACGTGATGGACGAGCTGGAAAATAACGGCGTCTACTTTTAATGGCAAGCCATGACACCGGGCCGGGCAGCCTGTTGGAAGCACGCGTTGCCGATGCTGTCCGCCTTGCCCGGAACGGCGGTCGACCTCGCTTTGTCGGTTTTCTCGACGAATGCGGGGCGAAGCAGGCTGAAACGCTCCTCGGCCGCGGGGAGCGGGAGCATGTGATGTTTTGGGGCGGATTTCCGGAAGCGGAGCGCGTCGTCATGGGCGCGTTCCCTGATTTTTATACGCCTGAACCGGACAGCTTCCCGGTCGCGGGGCTGACAGCCTCGTTCCGCTGCCAGGACCGTCTGACACACCGTGACTTTTTAGGTGCGTTGCTCCATGCGGGAATTGAGCGGTCTTCCCTTGGGGATATCCTTGTGGAAGAGGGATGTGCCGTGGTTTTCTGCCGCACTGAGATTGCGCAGTTTCTCTGCACGCAGGTCAAAAAGGTCGGCGGGGCGGGGGTGCGCATTGCCTTGGGCTTTTCAGAACCGCTTCCTGCTGCGCATCGCTTTGCCGATTTTTCCGCAGTCGTTGCTTCTGCACGGCTGGACTGCCTTGTTGCCGCTGCAGTGAAAACAAGCAGGGAAAAAGCCGCGGGCCTTGTCCGCTCCCAAATGGTGCAACTCAACCATGAACCGGCCATTTCCCCTTCGGCAGAAGTGCGGGAGGGGGATATTCTCTCTGTGCGCGGGGAAGGCAGGTTTGCAATCGACCGCCTCGGACCGCCAACCAAAAAGGGAAGGCTTAGTGTGGCAGGAAGAAAATACATCTGATTTTTAATGAGAATAAACAGCGGGGTGAAGAGTATGCTTACTCTTAATGACATTATTAACGTTGGCTTCCGTAAATCCGGCTTTTCCGGATACCGTGCGGATGACGTGGAATCATTTGTCGATAAAGTCAAGGAATCCTATGACGAGCTGCTGAAACGGAACTCTTCCCAGGAAGAGCAGATTGAGCACCTGAAATCCGAAAATCAGCAAAGCGCTGAAAAACTGAAGATACTGGCGTCCAAAATTGAAGAATATCGCAGCCAGGAAGATGAAATCAAAAATGCACTGATTAGTGCACAGAAACTCGGTGAAGCGTCGGTGCGTGAAGCACGCCATAAGGCGGAAATTATTGTAAAGGATGCAGACCTTAAGGCTGAACATATCGTTTCCGACGCCGACCATCAGATTGCGGACAAAAAGAAAGAGTATGAGACAATTCAAAAACAGGTTTCCGATTTCCGCTCAAAGTTGATGAGCCTTTACAGGGAGCACCTTACGCTCATCGGAGCCCTGCCCACTTACAGCAAGCCATCCGAGCCGGAGCCTGCCCCCAAAGAAGCAGAACCTGCCTTAAAGCCGGAACCAGTACCTGCCAAAAAAGAAGAGAAACCTGTTTCAAAACCGGAGCCGGAACCTACGGGGAAGGCCACCGTGCAGCAGGATCAGCAGCCTGCCGCTGTTGTTTCTCCTGCTCCGGAAACACAGCCGAAAGAGCCATCTTTTTCTGTAGAAATTTCTAATTTTGAAGATTGATCTGCCATATAAGAGGACAGCACCAAGAAGAGGAGAGTAATAACCGATGGATTATAAAAGCACCCTGAATCTGCCGAAGACCGACTTCCCCATGCAGGCTGGCCTGCCAAAGCGCGAACCGGAAATGCTGAAGAACTGGCAGGAAGACAAACTTTACGAAAATGTGATGAAGCGCAATGAAGGCAAGCCGGTCTATGTCCTTCATGACGGCCCGCCGTATGCAAACGGGGATATCCACCTGGGAACCGCCCTCAACAAAGTGCTGAAGGATATTATCGTCCGCTATAAAAACATGTCTGGATTCAAAGCTCCCTATGTGCCCGGATGGGATACGCACGGCCTGCCTACGGAACTGAAAGCACGCAAAAAGGCGGGCGTCGGCAACTCTACGACAATTTCGGATGTTGAGTTGCGCCGTATCTGCCGTGAATTTGCCCTCGGTTACCTCAATGACCAGAGGAAGGAATTCATGCGGCTCGGCGGTATTGGCGACTGGGCGCATCCTTATATTACCCTGACACATGATTTTGAGGCAAAGCAAATTGAGATTTTTTCGGATATGGCCCAGAAGGGCCTGATTTACCGGGGCCTAAAACCGGTTTACTGGTGCCCATGCTGTGAAACGGCGCTTGCCGAGGCGGAAATCGAATACAGTGAAGATCCCTGTGATTCTATTTATGTAAAGTTCCGTGTCACCGATGATAAAGGTATATTTTCCGCAAAAGGCATTGACCCGGCTAAAGTGTTCTTCATCATTTGGACAACAACAACCTGGACAATCCCTGCAAATGTTGCCATTTGCCTTGGTCCGGATTTTGAGTATTCTCTGATTCAGTGTGGAGAAGAATACTATGTGATGGCGTCAGCACTTTATGAGGACGCCATGCGCGTTGCCGGAAAAACCGACTATAAAGTCGTTGCAACCTTTAAAGGCGCAGAGCTGGAGCGCATAGAAACAGCGCATCCGTTCCTTGACCGGAAGTCCCTTGTCATTCTTGGGAGCCATGTCACGTTGGACAGCGGCACCGGGTGCGTCCATACTGCCCCGGGACATGGTATTGATGACTATCAGGTCTGCCACGACCATTACCCGGAGCTGCCGATCCTTGTGCCTGTCGATGCGCATGGGCGCATGACCGAAGAGGCCGGAAGCCGCTTTGCAGGTATGACGACATCCGAGGCAAACAAGGCAATCCTCCAGTATCTCGATGAGATTGGCGCGCTGTTTGCCGTGAAGCATATTACCCACCAGTATCCCCATTGTTGGCGCTGCAAAAAGCCTGTGCTGTTCCGTGCGACCAAACAGTGGTTTTGCTCTGTGGATGCAATCAAGGATAAGGCGGTTGAGGAAATCAACAAGGTAGAATGGGTGCCGGCCTGGGGCCGCGACCGTATTACCTCCATGGTGCGTGAGCGCAGCGACTGGTGCATTTCACGCCAGCGCCGCTGGGGTGTGCCAATC
>DHOL01000009.1:10221-10428 GCA_002410755.1 Ruminococcaceae bacterium UBA5391
CAAAGACTGCGGTGAACCGCTGATTTCCAAAGACGCAATGGAGGCGGTTTCGCGCCTGTTTGCAAGGGAAGGTTCCGATGCCTGGTACACCATGACCGCGAAGGAAATCCTGCCGGCAGGGACAAAGTGCCCGAAGTGCGGCTGCACAGAGTTCACGCAGGAACATGACATTATGGACGTCTGGTTTGATTCCGGATGCAGCCATGC
>DHOL01000009.1:10602-10960 GCA_002410755.1 Ruminococcaceae bacterium UBA5391
GTTTGATTCCGGATGCAGCCATGCGGCTGTTGCCGACCAGCGCCCGGAGCTCCACTGGCCTGCCGATATGTACCTTGAAGGTGCAGACCAGTACCGCGGATGGTTCCAGTCCTCTCTGTTGACCGCCGTTGCATGGCGCGGCAAAGCGCCATACCGCACGGTTGTTACCCATGGCTGGGTTGTCGACGGCAAGGGGCGCAAGATGTCAAAGTCGCTGGGCAACGGAATCGATCCTGTCGAAATAATCAGCAGGTATGGTGCGGATATTCTCCGCCTTTGGGTTGCTTCTGCTGACTATCATGCGGATATCCGCATATCTCCGAAAATCCTGAAGCAGCTTTCCGATGCCTACCGCAAA
>DHOL01000009.1:11124-18964 GCA_002410755.1 Ruminococcaceae bacterium UBA5391
CAGCTTTCCGATGCCTACCGCAAAATCCGCAATACTGCACGGTTTATCCTGGGCAATCTTTCAGACTTCAATCCGAATACCGATATGGTTCCGCTTGAAAAACTTGAGCCAATCGACCGCTGGGCACTGCACCGCTTCAACCTGCTGATTGCGGAAACGCAGAAGGGATACCGCACCTATGAGTTCCATGAAGCATTCCATGCCATTCATAATTTCTGCGTTGTGGATCTTTCCAACTTCTATCTTGATGTGCTGAAGGACAGGCTTTATGTTGAAAAACCGGAAAGTGCAACCCGCCGCGCGGCACAGACTGCCATGTATCTTATCCTCGACGGCATGACGCGCCTTGTTTCACCAATCCTTGCCTTTACTTCCGACGAGATCTGGCGCAGCATGAAGCACCGCAGGGGAGAGAATGCGGAACATGTAATTTATAACGATATGCCGGAACCGGTCAAGGTCAGCGCCGATGAAGAATTCGTTGCGCATTGGGATAAAATCCATCAAATCCGTGATGATGTGAAAAAGGCGCTGGAACTGGCCCGTGCTGATAAAGTCATTGGCTCCTCACTCGACGCAAAGGTATCCCTCCATTGCACAGGAGATCTTTACCATTTTGTCAAGTCGGCAGAGAAAGAACTGCCAGCCGTACTGATTGTTTCCCAGGCTGAAGTCCTTGAGGATGAAGCCGGCGCCTGCAAGGGTGAAACTTTGCCGGAACTTTCCATTACGGTTTCCCATGCGGAAGGCAAAAAATGTGCCCGTTGCTGGAGCTACAGCCACACAGTCGGCAGTGATCCGGAGCACCCGGATATCTGTGCGCGCTGTGCAGCGGTGTTGAGATAAGTTTTAAAAAGACAGGGGAGAGATGGATTTCTCCCCTGGTTGTCAAAAGGGAGAAGGGTGTTTCTTGGCTTTTATCATTCTGCTGCTTTCTATTTTATTTGCCGCAGTCGATCAGCTCCTGAAAATACTTGTAGTCCGTGACATTAAGCCTGTTGGCACAAAAGCGCTGATTCCCGGCCTGCTGTCCCTCGATTATACAGAAAACCGCGGTGCGGCGTTCGGCATGATGGTCGGTTGGCGGTGGATTTTTGTCGCCATTACGGCTGTTGTCTGTGCCTTTATTATTTTTGCCATGTTCCGCTATGGGCACCACGAATTCTTTTCGTGGGCTGCATCTGCGCTGATTGTCGGGGGCGGCATCGGAAATATGATTGACCGCATTCTACATGAGTATGTGGTTGACTATATTCACGTTTCCTTTTTCCCGGCAATTTTCGATTTTGGTGACTGCTGTGTTGTCATCGGTGTCATCTTCTTTATTATCCATGTTCTGTTCTTTGCGGATAGGAAAGAACCAGAAAAGGTGATCCGGCGGTGGAGAACCTGACACGATGCGGGAAATCCAGATGACAGTGAAATTGCCGGATGCCGGAGCACGACTTGACAGGTTTGTCGGGAGCCATACGGAAGGCGTTACCCGATCGGCGGCAGAAAAGCTGATTGCGGCGGGCAATGTGAGTGTCAACGGCAGACCGCAGGGGAAAAGCTACCGGTGTGTTTCGGGCGATGCAGTTCTGGTTAGTCTTCCCGATCCTGTGCCGCTTAAAGTTTCAGCACAAAATATCCCTCTTGATATTGTTTATGAAGACAATGACCTGCTTGTCGTTGACAAACCCAAAGGCATGGTGGTGCATCCGGCAGCCGGCCATGCGGACGGGACGCTTGTCAACGCGCTGCTTGCTCACTGCGGCAGCTCACTTTCCGGTATTAACGGTGTCCTGCGCCCCGGTATTGTCCACCGGATTGACAAGGATACCAGCGGCCTGCTGATTGTCGCGAAAAATGATTTTTCCCACCGCTCCCTTGCTGCACAGATTAAAGCCCACAGTTTTACTAGGGTATACGAAGCGGTCGTCCTTGGAAACCTGAAAGAAGATCATGGTACGGTAGACGCGCCGATTGGCCGCAGCCCCGTGGACCGCAAGAAAATGGCGGTTACGGAGAAGAATTCCAAGCACGCCGTTACCCATTATGAAATAATTGCACGTTACCGCGGCTATACGCATGTGCGCCTGAAACTGGAAACAGGCCGGACACATCAAATCCGCGTCCATATGGCATATCTCGGTCATCCCGTTGCAGGCGACACCGTCTATGGCCCGAAAAAGCCGTTGGCTGGGCTTTTCGGACAGTGCCTTCATGCGCGAGTAATTGGCTTTGTCCATCCCCGCACGGGGAAGTATCTTGAGTTTACCAGCAGTTTGCCGGAATACTTTACCGGTTTTCTGTCCCATCTTAGCCCGCTTTGAGCGGGCCATGTGTTTTTTCCGGAAGTGAGTCTTTTGAAGGAACAGTCCCGTCAGTTTCTGATTCTCATTTTAATTGCGCTTGTACTCTGTGCAGTAATTGTCGGTTACAATGCGTTCTATGTCCCGGAAGCCCCACTCTCGGAACCGGCTGTCACGATAGATGCAGGACAGGGCAGTGCCGCTCCGGCGGCATCGTCGTATCTGCATGACAGAGGGAAACTGAACCTCAACACCGCAACGGCTCAACAGATGGCAGATACCCTTCCTGGTATCGGAGACAAGACAGCGGCAAGTATTGTTGCCTATCGGGAGGAGCACGGACTGTTCCACTCAGTTGAGGAAATCAAAAATATAAAAGGCATCGGCGATAAAAAATTCAGCCGCATTAAGAATCTGCTTACGGTCGGATGAAATGCGGCAGGCCCTCCGAAAAACATTGCGTGCCAGTCAGTTTCATGGTATGATGATTGCATACCAAAAATCTGCGGAGAGGAGGGATCAAAGATGATGCCTGTCATATGGCTCATTGTTATCATCCTGGCGTCCGCAGTGGAAATGATGACGACGCAGCTCGTTTCCGTGTGGTTTGCTGCCGGTGGCCTTGGTGCGCTGATTGCCTGCGGGTTGAGCGCACCGCTTCCGGTGCAGTTCCTGGTGTTCGTTTTGGTTTCGGCCTTGATGCTTGCTTTTACGCGTCCCGTTGTGAAAAGGGCACTGACCGTGAAAAAAACAAATACGAATGCCGACCGTTATATCGGGAAAACTGCGGTTGTCACGGTAGCGGTAAACAATGTTGTAGGTACCGGACAGGTCAATGTTCTTGGCAGCATCTGGACAGCCCGCTCGGCTGACGGTTCGGTAATCCCTTTGGGCAGCCATGTGCTTGTTGAGGCAATCGATGGCGTTAAGCTGATTGTCCGTCCGGAAGACAGGAAATAAGGGAGGTAACTTATGGATTTAACCGGTTACATTGTTCTGTTGATCCTGATTGTCTTTATCATCGCAATCCTGATTTCTAATATCAAGGTCGTCCCGCAGGCTCATGCCTTTGTCATTGAACGCCTTGGCGCATATCAGATGACATGGGACACCGGCCTGCACTTTAAGGTACCATTCATTGATAAGATTTCCAAAAAAGTATCTCTCAAGGAGCAAGTTATTGATTTTCCGCCTCAGCCAGTTATTACGAAAGATAATGTTACCATGCAGATTGATACGGTAGTCTATTTTCAGATTACGGACTCGAAGCTGTACGCTTACGGTGTTGAACGTCCGCTTTCCGCGATTGAAAACCTTTCCGCAACAACCCTGCGCAACATTATCGGCGAGCTGGAACTGGACCGTACCCTTACTTCACGTGATGTAATCAATGCTAAAATCCGCACCGTCCTTGACGAAGCGACGGATGCCTGGGGCATTAAGGTCAACCGTGTTGAACTAAAAAACATTATTCCCCCGCGCGAAATTCAAGAGTCTATGGAGAAGCAGATGAAAGCCGAGCGGGAACGCCGTGCACAGATCCTTACCGCGGAAGGCAAAAAAAGCAGCGCCATCCTTGTGGCGGAAGGCGAAAAGGAATCTGCAATCCTCCGTGCCGACGCTGCGAAAGAGACAAAAATCCGTGAGGCACAGGGCGAGGCGGAAGCTATTACCCTGGTTCAGCAGGCTCTTGCCACAGGCATTAAAATGCTCAATGAGTCGAATCCAACTGACAAGGTTATCGAGCTGAAAAGCCTGGAAGCCTTTGAAAAGGCGGCAGATGGCAAAGCGACAAAGATTATTATCCCTTCGGAAATCCAGTCTCTCGCCGGCCTGACAACATCCCTCAAGGAATTAGTTGTAGATGATGCACCGAAAGTGGAAGTGAATTCTGCAACGGTTCCAAATCAACAGCCGGCTGCAAAAGGACAGTGAAACTGCGGCGGCCCACACAGTAGTGTGCGGGACCGCCGTTTGCATTTATAACAGGAATTTGCAACCATCAGGAAAAGGAGTGCTTCCCTTATGAATGAACAGAAAAAAGTTGCCGTTGTTATGGGCAGTGACAGTGATTTCCCAACCGTTTCCGCTGCTGTCAAGAAACTCAAATCCTTTGGCATCCCCGTAGAAACACGTGTGATTTCCGCCCACCGTACTCCGCGGGAAGCCGCAGAATTTGCATCCAGTGCAGAGAAGAACGGTTTTGGCGTTATCATTGCGGCAGCCGGGATGGCTGCCCATCTTGCCGGAGTACTTGCAGCATATACAACACTCCCTGTTATCGGTATCCCAATGAAATCCGCTGCATTTGGCGGGCTTGATGCCCTGCTTGCTACCGTGCAGATGCCAAGCGGCATCCCTGTTGCTACGGTTGCAGTAAACGGGGCTGAGAATGCCGCTGTTCTTGCGGTAGAGATTCTTGCCTTAAGTGATGCTGCTCTTGCAGCAAAGCTGAAGGACATGAAAAAGCAGATGGAAGAAAAAGTTGCCGCAAAGAACAGTGCAGTTCAGGCGGAAGCCGAAAAGCTTTAAGAGGCGGAGGAGGAACCGATGAAAAGTTTCAGCGAAAGCTATAAGAATGCTGGAGTAGATGTTACAGCCGGATACCGGGCGGTAGAGCTGATGAAGAAGCACGTCGGGCGTACGCGGATTCCCGGTGTCGTTTCAGATATAGGCGGATTTGGCGGGCTGTTCCAGCCAAATCTTTCCGGGATGTCGGAACCGGTCCTGGTAAGCGGAACCGACGGTGTTGGAACGAAGCTTAAGATTGCATTTTTAATGGACAAGCATGATACGGTAGGAATCGACTGCGTTGCCATGTGCGTCAACGATGTAATTTGCTGTGGCGCAAGGCCACTCTTTTTTCTTGACTATATTGCAGTAGGGAAAAACTGCCCGGAGACAGTTGCATCCATTGTTTCCGGCGTCGCGGATGGCTGTGTGCAGGCAGGCTGTGCACTCATTGGCGGAGAAACAGCGGAGATGCCGGGCTTTTACCCGCCGGATGAATATGACCTTGCCGGCTTTTCCGTTGGCATTGTGGACAAGCCTAAAATTCTTGATGGTTCTGACATTGTTCCGGGTGATGCGTTGATTGGGCTTGCTTCTTCCGGACTGCACTCAAATGGCTTTTCGCTTGTCCGCAGGGTGCTTAATGTCAGTGAGCACAGCTTGAACGTCTATGTCAATGAGCTGGGCCATACATTAGGTGAAGAGCTGCTTACCCCGACGAAAATCTATGTGAAGCCTGTCCTTTCACTGATGAAAAAAATTCACGTGAAAGCAGTATCACATATTACAGGCGGCGGCTTTTATGAAAATGTGCCTCGGATGCTGCGGGAAGGCGTTAAGGCAAAAATTGAAAAAGCCGCTTTGCCCAAAAAGCCGATTTTTTCAATCCTCCAGCATGGGGGGGATATCCCGGAGCACGACATGTACAATACATTCAATATGGGCATCGGCATGTGCCTTGCTGTTTCAAAAGAAGATGCAGACCGCGCTATTGCAGAGCTTATTTCTGCTGGTCAGCCAGCCTATCTGATTGGTGAAATTGCCGAAGGGGAAAAGGAAGTCGAACTATGCTGAACATTGCAGTCCTTGTTTCCGGTGGCGGGACAAACCTTCAGGCTCTCATCAATGCGCAGGCGGCGGAGGAAATCCATAACGGCAGGATAGCCCTCGTCGTTTCCAGCAACTCAAGGGCCGGTGCACTGGTCCGTGCCGAAAAGGCGGGCATTCCTTCTGCTGTGCTGGTTCACGGAAATTTTTCAGCTCAGAAGGATTATGATGAAGCCCTGCTCGACTTGTTCAATCAGTATAAAATAGATTTAATTGTACTTGCAGGATTTCTTACTATTGTCAGCAATGAGGTCGTCGAGAAGTACCGTAACCGGATTCTCAATGTCCATCCTTCCCTTTTGCCTTCTTTCGGTGGGGAAGGGTACTATGGACTGCATGTCCATGAGGCGGCTTTGAAGCGCGGCGTAAAGGTGACCGGTGCGACGGTGCATTTTGTCAACGAGGTCTGTGATGGAGGGCCAATTATTTTGCAGAAGGCGGTAGAAGTCCTGCCAGGCGATACACCGCAGACGCTTCAGCGCCGTGTGATGGAGCAGGCAGAATGGAAGCTGCTGCCGAAAGCTGTTTCACTGTTCTGTGAAGACAGGCTTTCGGTAAAAGATGGGATTGTAACAATTCGGGAGGCGCAAACATGAAACTTTATTCTCTAGAAGAGACGATTGGGGAAAACTCCTATCCAGGCCGTGGAATCCTGCTTGGGAGAAGTGCGGATGGGCGGAGCGCCGTCATTGCGTATTTCATTATGGGCCGCAGCGCGAACAGCCGCAACCGTATTTTCCTTGCAGACGGGGAAGGTCTGCGCACACAGGCATTTGACATTTCCAAAATGGTAAACCCGTCGCTGATTATTTATTCGCCGGTGCGTGTACTGAGCGATATAACAATCGTAACAAACGGTGACCAGACCGATACGGTTTACGATTTTCTGTCGCACGGGAAAACATTTGAGGAAGCACTTCGCACCCGTACCTTTGAACCAGATCGGCCGAATTTCACACCGCGCATTTCCGGGCTGGTTGAAACAGGCGGACGTTTCTGCTACCGCCTTTCTATCCTGAAGAGCGGCGATCTGGAGGGAAAATCCGTGCAGCGCTTTTTCTATGAATATGATGCGCCTGTTAACGGTGAAGGGCGGCTCATCCAAACTTATCTTGGGGATGGGAATCCGCTGCCGCCTTTTGAAGGGGAACCGGTGCGCGTTGCAGTAGAAGGGACGATTGAAGAATTTTCCAACCGGCTTTGGGCAAACCTGAATCCGGAGAATAAAGTTTCTCTGTTTGTCCGCTTTATAAACCTCGAAAGTGGCCTTTCAGATACACGGATTTTCAACAAAAACCTTGAAAAGCGGTAAAACGATACAGAAATGGGAGGTATTTGCTGATGGCAAACGAATTGATGCTGAAATATGGCTGCAACCCAAACCAGAAGCCTGCACGTATTTTCATGAAAGACGGCGGAGAGCTTCCGGTCAAAGTGCTGAACGGCAGGCCGAGCTATATCAATTTCCTTGATGCCCTTAACAGCTGGCAGCTGGTTCAAGAACTGAAGCGGGCGACTGGCCTGCCTGCTGCGGCATCCTTTAAACATGTCAGCCCGGCGGGTGCTGCGGTCGCATTGGAGCTTTCTGATACGGCAAAAAAAGCTTTCTTTGTGGATGACCTTGACCTTACCCCGCTTGCTTCTGCCTATGCGGCGGCGCGCGGTGCAGACCGCATGTCTTCCTATGGCGACTTTGCAGCACTCTCCGATCCCTGCGACCGCGAGACAGCCCTCCTGCTCAAGCGCGAGGTTTCCGACGGTATCATTGCGCCCGGCTATACAGACGAAGCGCTTACTATTTTAAAGTCCAAGCGGCGGGGGACCTACAATATTATTCAGATTAACCCGGACTATCGTCCGGCCCCGATTGAACATAAGGACGTTTTTGGCATCACATTCGAGCAGGGCCGCAATGAGTCTGTAATTGA
>DHOL01000009.1:19220-20575 GCA_002410755.1 Ruminococcaceae bacterium UBA5391
TCTCAAGTATACTCAGTCAAACTCCGTTTGCTATGTAAAGGATGGGCGCACTATCGGTGTAGGCGCGGGGCAGCAGTCACGCATCCACTGCACACGCCTTGCCGGGAGCAAGGCAGATACCTGGTTTCTCCGTCAGCACCCGAAAGTGCTTTCCCTGCCGTTCCGGCAAGGGATTCACCGTCCGGACCGAGACAATGCGATTGATGTTTACCTTTCTGATAATTCCGAGGAAATCCTTGCGGATGGTGTCTGGGAGCAGACTTTTTCAAAGAAACCGAAGCCTTTTCCCAAAGACGAGAAGCAAGCGTGGCTTGCAGAGCAGAATGGAGTTTCCCTCGGATCTGACGCATTTTTCCCATTTGGCGATAACATTGAGCGGGCACACCGCTCCGGGGTTGCCTACATTGCACAGCCAGGCGGTTCGATTCGTGACGACAATGTTATTGAGACCTGTGATAAATATGGCATTGCAATGGCCTTTACTGGCCTTCGCCTGTTCCATCACTGAAATAGGAGGATGAATTTCAATGATGAAAATTCTTGTAGTTGGAGGCGGCGGACGCGAACATGCGATTGTCCGCAAGCTGAAAGAAAGCCCAAGAACTGGAGAAATCTTTTGCGCGCCGGGCAATGGTGGCATTTCATGCGATGCGGAATGTGTCCCGATTCCGGCATCAGATATTCCCGGTGTTATCAAGTTTTCCCGGGAAAACGCGGTTGACCTTGTATTCGTTGCACCGGACAACCCGCTTGCTTCGGGTATGGTGGATAAACTGGAAAGTGCAGGAATCCGTGCATTTGGCCCGACGGCAAAGGCGGCCGAGATTGAAAGCAGCAAAGTGTTTTCCAAAGGGCTTATGAAAAAGTACGGGATTCCGACAGCAGACTATGAAGTGTTTGACAGCCCGGAAAAAGTTCTGGCGAGCATCCGCCGGAAAAACTGCTATCCGGCTGTAATCAAGGCGGATGGTTTGGCCCTTGGCAAAGGCGTTATTCTCGCAGAAAATTACTCCGAAGCGGAAAGTGCTGTAAAAACCATCATGGAGGATAAAAAATTCGGCGCTTCCGGAAACCGTGTTGTTGTAGAAGATTTCCTTACTGGCCCGGAAGTTTCCGTCCTTGCTTTTACGGACGGAAACTGTGTTAAACCGATGGTTTCTTCCAAAGACCATAAGCGTGCGTTAGACGGTGATAAGGGTCTTAATACCGGCGGCATGGGGACTATCAGCCCAAACCCATACTATACGCCGGAGATTGCGGCAACCTGCATGGAAACGATTTTCCTTCCGACTGTCCATGCCATGAATGAGGAGGGAAGGCCATTTAGGGGATGCCTGTATTTTGGACTGATGCTG
>DHOL01000009.1:20747-21865 GCA_002410755.1 Ruminococcaceae bacterium UBA5391
CCTGTATTTTGGACTGATGCTGACACCGGACGGTCCGAAAGTAATTGAATATAACTCCCGTTTCGGTGATCCTGAAACGCAGGTCGTACTGCCTCGCCTTAAGACCGATTTTGTTGATATTCTGGAAGCGGTCATTGACGGGAAGCTGGAGCAGCAGCCGATTGAGTGGAAGAAGAAAGCCTGCGCCTGTGTTGTAATGGCTTCGGGTGGTTATCCGGCGCAGTACCGCAAAGGCTTGGAAATCCATGGCCTTGACAGGGATGGACAGATAGAAGGCGTGACGGTCTATCATGCCGGGACTGTACGGAAAGGCGAAAAATTCTATACAGACGGCGGACGCGTCCTTGGTGTGACTGCGCTTGGAAAAGATTTGCCGGAAGCACTGGCTAAAGCGTATGCCGGTGTTGCAAAAATATCTTTTGATGGGGCCTTTTATCGGCACGACATTGGGAAGTAGTAGTTCTTCCCGGATACAAAAAAGCAGCCCGGAGCTAAAATAGCTCCGGGCTGCTTTGCTTTCTTGCAGTCAGGCTTCAGTAAGTGCTCTTCTCAGCCAGACATCCGCAAGATCCATGGCAAGGTAAAGACCATTTTTTTCGCTGGTTTTTACAATCTGCTTATGGTTCTGCGAAGCGCGGTCTGTCCTCATTAACTGAATGGAGACATGGTCGGCAATTTCCAAATCCTTTACTTTTTTCTTGCTTTTAATTTCAAGACGGACCACATAGCGGTCCAGCATACTTCCATAATACAAAACATCACCACAGCGCACAAGCGGCTTTCCCTTATATGAAGGGAACTGCGGCTCCTTTTCGGTCTTGTTTTCCATTCACGGTTTACCTCCTGCTACATTGGGGAGACCTGCGGTGGGCCGTTACTCTCCCAGGTATGATTTTAGCAAAACCTGCAGCAGTTCATCGCGGTCAATCCTGCGTATTAAGCTGCGGGCATTGTTGTGCGTCGTAATATAGGTCGGGTCTTCGGAGAGGATATACCCCACAATTTGATTGATGGGATTATAACCTTTTTCCTTCAGCGCATCATAGACCGTCGTAAGAGTATCGCGGATAATTTCTTCACGATTGCCGCCAAGAGAAAAGGTCATCGTCTTATCAAGC
>DHOL01000009.1:22073-23291 GCA_002410755.1 Ruminococcaceae bacterium UBA5391
AGGTCATCGTCTTATCAAGCATGGTAACACCTCCCATAACGCTTATCATACAATAAAGCGCAGCTAATTGCAAGGAGAAATTACGCTCTGTATTACAAACGCAGTGTTGCACCGGCTTTTTCCAGCTCCCGAATCACTTTTTTCATCACGGAAGAAACATGCTCGTCAGTCAAAGTGTTGTCTGCAGAACGCAGCGTTACACTGAATGCCACACTCTTCTTGCCGCCTTCTATCTGCTTGCCTCGGTAAATGTCAAAAAGCTTTACTTTTTCCAGCAGGGCGCCTGCACCGGAGCGGATTGCATGATCCAGTTTTGCAACAGGCAGATTTTCATCGCAGACAAGAGCAAGGTCACGCGATACGGCGGGAAACTTTGGAAGCGGTTCATAGGTCTTTTCCAGTTTTGCGTGGCGGAACAGAGTATCCGCATCAAGCGTGAAGGAAACTGCGCGGCAATCCATGCCGTAATTTGCAAGTACTTTTGGATGAATTTCACCAATCACGCCGAGGACTTCCCCATCGGTGGCTGTCAGCTTTCCACAGCGCCCGGGATGATAGCTGTATTCGTCTGGGCTGGCTTCTATCTTCCAGTCCGTAATGCCGAGGCGCTCAAGCAGTTCTTCTACCATTCCTTTTGCCGTAAAGAAATCATAGCCTTCCCCATACATGCCGCAGATGAGCATGGGCTTTTCTTCCGGAAGCTGGCCGTCCGCCGCCGGCAGGTAAATGGTAGCCATTTCGTAGAGGCAGACGCCTTCGTTGCGGTTATTGTAGTTCCGCGCCAGGGTTTCCATCATGGAAGGAAGCGCCGTAGTGCGCATGATGGACGTATCCTCGCCGAGTGGGTTGGCGATTGTCACGGATTTTCGCAGCGGGCAGTCCTTTGGCATAAGAATCTTATCATAGTATTTCGGGCTGATGAAAGAATATGTCATAATTTCACTGGCGCCGAGCGCAAGCATTGTATCCCCAACCCTGCGGTCAAATTTCTGGCGGACCGTGTACCTGCCCTGTGCGCCGCCGCTAAGGGATGTGCATGGAATTTTATCATAACCGTAAAACCGTGCAATTTCCTCTGCAATATCCGCTTTATGCACGAGGTCCGGGCGGAAAGTGGGGACGATAATATCTTCGCCGTCAAATTCGCAGTTGAGCTTCCGGAGAATCCCTTTCATCTCGTCCGCTGTCAGGTGAATGTCGAGGAAGCGGTTAATCCAG
>DHOL01000080.1:0-169 GCA_002410755.1 Ruminococcaceae bacterium UBA5391
GCCGGAATCTACTTCCAGCGGGCAGTATGAATTGCTTTGATTTGGAATTTGCTGTATGAGAGATCAGTTGTACAATCTTTTTCAACCAAGGAATTCCTGTACTGAAAAGCGGTGTCCGCCTGCCATTTTGCTTTATGGGGAAAATATATATTTTTTTCAGCGAAACAGA
>DHOL01000080.1:412-744 GCA_002410755.1 Ruminococcaceae bacterium UBA5391
TTATAATTACAGAGCATATCGGTGACCTATAAAGTGGCAGTGTTGGTAATTTCCATTTGAAAGGTCTTTCATCGAATGTGCTCTGCTTTTTACTCTTTCCTCAAAGCCTTGTTCTCTGTGCCCTAATATCGTTATAGAGCCAAAAGAAAAATAAGAATAACTTGTTGACAATTACGAATTAAATGAATATAATAATTTGGAAGTAAAGCGACATTTTCTGGTTTAAATGGAAGAATACAGATAATTCCATAGAATTTAGTATGGAGGTGAGTCCAATGTTTTAGGAAATGTTGATGTTATTTTACTGAGATATGAATGTTTGGAAAAGTATT
>DHOL01000080.1:899-1244 GCA_002410755.1 Ruminococcaceae bacterium UBA5391
GGGATGGCACTGTTGCAAAAAATTACTGATTGAATGGGTGAGTAAGATGAAAAAATTTCGTATTAAAAAATTATGTGTTCTTCTCATTACGGTAATTTTTCTCGGAACGTTAAATTTTAATGCTTTGGCTGTCAGTAAAACAGACAACGGAAGTGCTGCAAGTGACAACCGAATGACTCAAAGTGTTAAGTATATTTCAGAAAGTGATGCTCGTCTACTGGCCGAACAGTGCATAACAGAAGAAAAATCACTCGATGAACACTGCCCATGGAATAATACGACTACTTGTTATGAAACAGTGCAGCTCTATGATTATGGTAGCTATGTTAATTCCTACCTTTTCCG
>DHOL01000080.1:1413-21056 GCA_002410755.1 Ruminococcaceae bacterium UBA5391
CCTTTTCCGCTTGATGACAAACGGTGTGAAAAAGGGGTATATTCTTGTTAATGCAAACAGCAGGAATCCTTCTGTTGATGCTTTTGGCTATGATTGTGATGCCATGGTCGATAGTATGAGTTTATATTATTATGGCCATCGGATTACCAATGATGAGCATATCATTTATGACTCTGGGTTGACTTTTTTAAAACCGAACAATGCAAGTAGTGTCATCAACATGGCTACAAACTCTGTGGTGAATATTGACAAAAAAAATACTTATCAAAAATATGTTGACATTTTGAAAAATAACGTTAACTCAAAAACAGTTCAGAACCTTTCCAAATTGAAGGGAAGAATGCTTCAACCGTCAAGCAAAACGGCCATTATGTCAGAGTCCCAAACCATCTATTCTGACGTTGTGGTACCAAATCTGTATGCAAATGGAAGAGACGGAGTAGGATATCATGCATATACTACCCAAAATTTTGAAGGGAAAGGAAATTGTGCCTATACTGCTACTGTAAATTTTATTGAATATTGGAGTCAATTTAGCAATATCAACAGCAGTACGCAATATGACTTATGGCCAGCTTGGTATTCTGCTGCTGATGTTTTTCAAAAGCTTAGATATTGTATTAACGGTAGTATTGACACAGGTGTTTATGATCGGGATGCATTTAATGGCTTGATTGCGTATGGTAAACTAATGGGCCATCCCGTGGCGGGTGATGATATTAAAGAGGGCCTTTGGGCTACTTCTTGGTCATGGGTAACCCAAAATATACATAATGGAAATCCTCTTATATTTTCAGTTAATTTAGATTCAAAGTATAAAGACCATGACATGCTGGCAGTTGGTTATCAAGAATGTGATAATGGAGATTATTTAAGGATTTGTGATGGCTGGAATTCAACCACATCTAATTTTTATAAATATTCCGGAATGATTACTGGAATGTGGTATGTGAGATGGTAAGCGGAATGGAGAATGTACGAAAAAACAAACACAGAAAAATTTTTTTGTGGATCATTGGAATTGTTGTTATTTTATTTTTTACCGCAGTGCTTCTTTATTTTCTCAATCCGTCCTCTTTTCCTCCGAGAGTCATTACGTTCAGTCAGGGTATTGGAAACCTGCAGCCTGAAAACGTTACTAAAATTGAAATTAGAAGTGGTAAGGGAAAGCTGAAATCCACGACCGACCAGAAAAAAATTAAAAATGTAATGAAAAGATTAAGCAATCAGACATTCCATCGGAATCCTGCCAGAGAAAGAATAGCAGGGTGGGAATATTCCATTGATTTTTACCCGAAGAACCAAAGTGGCTTTAACAGTTACACACTGGATATTGGCTTTTGCCGGTTTCGGCCAGGTTGGTTTGATTCTTCCCTTAGATGTCAGCAAGGCCTTATCAGTGGGAGGGGATATGAGCCGGAGCATTTTGACCAGGTAGAGTCTATCCTTTCGGATTTTTTCAGCCAGCTATCGTAAGAATCCGCAGGTTTTCAGTATTATAAGCAGAGCATATCGGTGACCTACAAAATGGTAATGCTGGTAATTCCCATTTTAAAGGCTTTTCATCGAATATGCTCTGCTTTTTACTCTTTTCTCAAAATATTTTGTACCCAGACATTTATTATAGAACTAGTAAATGTTGGATGCAATATAACATTAACAGGAAATTTGAAGACAAAACAGGAGATATTGCAAGATATTTGGAGAATACTATCTAAAAACAAGGAGAATAGAAGATAAATTCTAAAAAATACGTAAATATCTCAATAATAAACCAAATCCTGTGCTTCCATTATCCGGCCTTTCGTTTATAATTAACATATAACTTGTTTTAGGGCTGAAGGGATGTTCCGCTGGGCTCTTAAATCAATCGAAAGGAGTGCACTGAGTGGGATCATTTATCCATATTACGTCTGAAATCGGCAAACTTCGTAAAGTATTGCTTCACCGCCCTGGCCGAGAACTGGAAAATCTTATTCCAGAAGAGTTGGGCCGGCTTTTATTTGATGATATTCCATACCTTAAAATTGCCCAGGAAGAACATGACAATTTTGCGAAAGTTCTTCAGGAAAATGGTGCACGCGTCTACTACCTGAATGACTTACTGGCTGAAGTCCTTGTGGATGAGAAACTTCGTGGCCAATTTCTTCAGGAGTTCCTGCGAGAAAGCCATATTACTTTTCCGCCGGTGTATGAAGCTGTTTATCATTACCTTTTGGACAAACCGGTCAAGGATATGCTGAAATGTATGGAAGCAGGTGTCCGTAAAGATGAAGTTCAAGTCCATGATAACAATCCGCTTAGTTGTCTGCTTCAGAATTCCGGCCTTTTTTACTTGGATCCGATGCCAAATCTTTATTTTACCCGTGATCCAGCCGCTGCCGTGTCAGATGGCCTGACCATCAATCGCATGAGGATGGAAGCTCGCAGAAGGGAATCCCTTTTTATAGAATACATCTACCGGTACCATCCTGCCTTTTCAAAATCAAAGGTACGCCTTTTTTATGACAGAACTTTTACGGATAACCTGGAAGGTGGGGACGAGCTGGTTTTGTCCCCCAAAGTATTTGCCGTTGGTTGCAGCCAGCGAACTTCCGCAGGTGCGATTGAAACCCTTGCAAAAAATTTGCTGCAACAGGAGATTTTTGAGCGCGTTCTTGTGTTCCGGATACCGGAATGCCGCGCATTTATGCATCTTGATACAATATTTACCATGGTGGACTATGATAAGTTTGTAGTCCATCCCAGTATGATGGGGCCCTTGAGTGTTTATGAGATAACGCTCGGTGCAAAGGGAGCACTGGAAGTGCGGTATATTCATGAGACACTGGATAAAGTCCTTCGTGCAGCACTGAAAGTTCATGGGGTAGACCTTATTCAATGCGGTGATGGGGACAAAATTGCTTCCAGAAGGGAACAATGGAACGATGGCTCCAATATGCTTGCCATTGCCCCGGGCAAAGTGATTTCCTATGAAAGAAATTATGTCAGCAACCGTGTAATGCAGAAGCATGGTATTGATGTGATAGCAATTCCGAGCTCTGAACTTTCCCGCGGCCGCGGTGGCCCTCGCTGTATGAGTATGCCACTGAGCCGCGATGATCTATAAGATGCTGGCAAATTGTGAGAATTTAACAAGCTTCAGCCGAATGAGCAGGCAAAAATGAAGGGAGAAAATAGGTACTATGTATAATCTTAGGAACAGAAGTTTTCTCACCCTGATGGATTTTACTCCAAGGGAGATTACTTTTCTTCTTGACTTGGCTTCTGAACTTAAAAAAGCGAAATATGCTGGTACGGAACGTCAAATGCTGAAGGGGAAAAATATCGTTCTGCTTTTTGAGAAAGACTCAACACGTACCCGCTGCGCTTTTGAAATCGGAGCAAAAGAGCAGGGAGCAAATGTAACTTATCTTGGCCCGACTGGAAGCCAGATGGGGAAAAAAGAGTCGATTGCTGATACGGCCCGCGTTCTAGGAAGAATGTTTGACGGGATTGAATACCGCGGCTTTGCCCAGAAAACAGTAGAGGATCTTGCAAAATATTCTGGTGTTCCAGTCTGGAATGGCCTGACGGATGCCGACCACCCGACCCAAGTCCTTGCAGACTTTATGACGGCAAAAGAGCACTTGAAAAAACCATATGAGCAGATGACTTTTACCTATGTCGGGGATGGGCGGAATAATGTAGCCAATGCCCTTATGATTGGTGCATCAAAGATGGGTATGGATTTCCGAATCGTAACGCCGGCGGCGCTGAACCCTGACACGGGACTCCTTGAAAAATGCCGTAAAATTGCCGGAGCTACAGGTGCAAAAATTATGATTACCGACAGTATTGACCAAGGCGTTAAAGATGCGGATGTCCTTTATACGGATGTGTGGCTTTCAATGGGGGAGCCCGAAGCTCAATGGGTAAAGCGTATTGAGCTTTTGCGGCCCTACCAGGTCAACATGGAAATGCTGAGGAAAACAGGAAATAAAAATGTGATTTTTGAGCACTGCCTTCCTTCTTTCCATAACACGGATACCAAAATCGGAATGCAGATTTTTGAGAAATTTGGACTGAAGGAAATGGAAGTTACGGATGAAGTCTTTGAAAGTGACCACTCCGTTGTCTTTGATGAAGCGGAAAACAGGCTTCATACCATCAAAGCCGTCATGATTGCAACATTGGGAGGATAACTCGGGCAGTCTTTAAAGCAGTGCTCCGCTTTTGCTGTAGCCGGGGAAGTGTAAGCCCGGACTTAAAAACCATTTAGAGAAGGTCGTATCGTGGCAAGAATTGTAGTTGCGCTCGGTGGAAATGCCTTGCAAGCCAACCCCAAGGACAAATCGGCTGAAGCCCAGATGGAGACAGTAGAGAAAATTGTTCCATTCCTAGTCGATTTGGTTGCTTCAGGCAACGAAGTCCTCTTTACCCATGGAAATGGGCCCCAAGTTGGCCAAATTGTCGGCGCTTTTGAGCTGGCTGCAAAGGCTGGCAGTCGGAATCCGGTTATGCCGTTCCCGGAATGTGGTGCTATGAGCCAGGGCTACATTGGCTTTCAGCTTCAGCAGGCAATCCGGAATGAATTGATGCACCGTGGCATGAATTTTCCTGTTGCTACGGTTATTACGCAGACGGTTGTGGACCGGAATGACCCGGCCTTTCAAAACCCGACGAAACCGGTTGGTTCTTTCTATACTCTGGAACAGGCAAGAGAACTGGAATGTACCATGGGCTATGTTATCAGGCAGGATTCAAACCGCGGATACAGGCGCGTAGTGCCATCCCCAAAGCCCAAAAAAATTGTGGAGGAACCGCTTATCAGGACACTCCTCAATGCAGGTTGTCTTGTTATTGCCTGTGGAGGCGGAGGGATTCCCGTAATTGAAAAGGAGAATGGGGAACTCGGAAGTGTTTCCGCTGTCATTGACAAAGATTTTGGTGCCAGTAAGCTGGCTGAAGCCTTGGACGCTGATGTGCTTTTAATTCTGACTGCTGTAGATTATGTTGCACTGAATTTTGGGAAACCAGACCAGAGGAATCTTTCCGGCATGACGGTTGCAGAATCGGAAAAATACATTTCTGAAGGCCAGTTTGCACCCGGTTCCATGCTGCCAAAAGTCCAGGCGGCAGTTGAATTTGTAAAACTGAAACCGGGTAAAAAAGCGATTATTTCTTCTCTTAGGGATGCCCTGGAAGCCATGAAAGGCAAAGCTGGCACGGTAATTACAGCCTGAGTTTTCAGCGGAATAAGCAGAAGGCCGGTCGTAGAAATTGTTCTGCGGCTGGCCTTCCCTTTTCCATTTTAAGCGGCTCTATTTTTTCCCTTGTCAGTTAAGAAACGAAGCAGATTTATTTCCGCACATTAACGCCGTCTGTCATAGCGGCGGGGTTTAAAACAGCGCGGAGCTTTTCTTCACTCAGAACATGTTGCTCCTCTGCAAGCTGGATGACCGGTTTCCCGCTCTGAAGAGATTCTTTAGCGAGCTTTGCAGAACGGACATAGCCGATGTATGGATTCAGGGCAGTGACAATGCCGACACTTGCGTTCAGGTGCTTTTTGCAGATTTCACGGTTGGCGGAAATACCGGTGACACAGTGGTCTACAAAAGTCTGAACGGCACCCTTCAGGACTTCAACGGATTCAATCAGCCGGTAGAAAAGGACTGGCTCAAAGGCATTCAGCTCAAGCTGGCCTGCCTCGGCGGCCATTGCGATTGTTGTATCATTTCCGATGACATCAAATGCAGCCTGTGAGACAACTTCGGGGATAACAGGGTTTACTTTGCCGGGCATAATGGAAGAACCGTTCTGCATGGCCGGGAGTGCGATTTCCATGATGCCTGTGCGGGGCCCGCTGGAAAGCAGGCGTAGATCATTGGCAATTTTGGAAAGGTCCACAGCACAGCATTTCAGCGCGCTGGAGACGACTGTAAAGCCATCAAGATTCTGCGTTGCATCAATCAGGTTGTCAGCGCGGCAGAAATCAATCCCAGTCATTTTCTGAAGATTTCCGGCGATATTTTCCACATATTTTGGGCCTGCATTCAGGGAAGTGCCGATTGCAGTCCCGCCAAGGTTAATGGAGCGGATTTCATCCTCAGAGTTCTCAATCCGTGTAATGTCTCTGCGGATAACGCTGGAGTAGGCGGAAAATTCCTGGCCAAGGCGGATTGGAACAGCGTCCTGGAGCTGGGTGCGGCCCATCTTAAGTACATCGTCAAACTCTGCGGCTTTGCTGTCCAGGGCGGCGGCAAGGCGCTTTAGCTCATTCAGAAGGCCTGGAAGAAGTTTGAGAACAGTCAGCTTTCCGGCAGTCGGGAAAACGTCATTGGTAGACTGGCAGCGGTTTACGTCGTCATTGGGGTGCACAACAGAGTAATCCCCTTTTTTTCCGCCGAGCAGCTCAATAGCACGGTTCGCAACAACTTCATTTGTGTTCATGTTTGCAGAAGTCCCTGCACCGCCCTGGATTGGATCGACGATAAACTGGTCGCGCAACTTGCCACTGATGATTTCATCACAAGCACGGATAATGGCTTCCGCCTTTTTGGCGTCGACATAGCCCGCATCCCGGTTGGTAATGGCTGCGGCCTTTTTAATCTGTACCATTGACTCAATGAACAGCGGGTCCATCATCCTTCCGGTAATGGAAAAATTATTTTTCGCACGGAGGGACTGTACACCATAATAGGCGTTTTCCGGAACATTCAGGCTGCCAATGTAGTCAGTTTCAATTCTTGTTTTCATAGCTTTAACTCCTCTGTTTTTCAATCATTTCGGATCCTTTAGAACATCGTAACACTGAAAGTGGGAAGCCGTAAAGCCTTTTTAAAGAATTGCGCATAAGATGTTAAATTCATTATGTCTGCCCGAAAAAAGAAAAGCAAAACGTGAAGATACTTTAAAAAATTAAATAAATATGGTACAATGTTTCGTGCAGAGTAGAGACGAAACTAAAAAAATAAAGAAAAAGGTGGAAAATAATTCTTAATTCACAGAAAGGAACTGAAAATAGCAAAATGGACCAAATTGATGCTGCCTTGATTGCGGCACTTCAGGAGAATGCGCGTGTTGCAGTTAAAGCGCTGACAAAAAAAGTTTTTCTTTCACCACCGGCTGTTTCAGCACGTATTGGGAAGCTTGAAAAAGGAGGGATCATCACTGGCTATCACGCCTGTGTTGATCCCTTTCGGGTTGGCTATCATATCAAAGCATTTATTAACCTGCAGATGTCTCCAAGGCAGAAGCCGGTTTTTTACCCGTTTATCCGTGCATGTCCCAATGTTGTAGAATGTGACTGTGTAACAGGGAGTTACTCCATGCTGATCAAAGTGATTTTTCACAGCACCATGGAACTTGATGAATTTATCGGAAAGCTCCAAAAGTTTGGCCCAACGGAAACGCAGATTGTTTTTTCAACGCCTGTAGAACCGCGCGGAGTAGATGTTTCCGATTCTATTGACACAGCGACAAAAAAAGCGGGAACCGTAAAATCGACAAAAACGGATTAATTTATACGTTCAAAACGGATGCGGCAACTTGCAAAATCCTGGAATGGCAGATGCAGGCGGACCCCCATGCCCATCAGTGCAGCACCGGTGCATGCAGAACCGGTCTCCAGATTGCGGTAGATGGCTGCCGATTCCAGATCTACAAGGTGAAGCCAGGATGTTTCCTGCACCATATCAAAGAGTTTCCGGCAGCAGGTGACGACAATATGGCGTTTGTCTTTGGAAATCTGCTGAAAAGCAACGGTATCTTTTGGTGCGGCAAGGCGGTACAGTTCACTGCCGAACAGAATCCCACGCTCTTTTTTATACTGGATAATCTGTTGGCGCACGGTTTCACGTTCATCCGGCGTCAGTTTGGTCGTGTCCAGCTCATAACCGAATCCGCCGCCCAGAACAGCAATGTTCCAGCGTGTTTCAAAGGTTGTAAGGCGGCCTAACTGGTGGTTTGGAGAAGCGGAAACATGGCAGCTCATCATAGAAGTTGGATAGGCAAGCGATGCGCCGCCCTGAATCGTCAGGCGCTGAACCGGATCGGTGTCATCACTGGTCCAGACCTGTGGAAAATAGTAGAGGGTGCCGGGGTCAAACCGACCGCCGCCGCCTGCACAGCCCTCGAACAGAATCTTTGGAAAGCGTGAAGTCAAGGTATCCATCATCCGGTACACGCTGAGCATATAGCGGTGAGCAAGAGCGCCGGCACTTGCTTTTGGATCGGCACTTGAACCGACTTCGGTCATAAAGCGGTTCATGTCCCACTTGACGTAGGAGATATTGGCACTGGAGAATAACTTAGTCATAGTGTCAATGATGTAATCGCATACCTCTGGCCGCGTAAGGTCGAGCATAAGCTGTGTACGGGACTGAGTCGCGGTACGGGCAGGCCTGCAAAGCACCCAGTCCGGATGGGCGTGGTAAAGATTGCTGTCTTCGGAAATCATTTCCGGCTCAACCCAGATACCAAATGCAAGGCCAAGGCTGTTGATTTCGCTGACGAGCTGTGGCAGTGTGCAGCCAAGCTTTTCTTCCCACGGCACCCAGTCTCCGAGGGAACTGTTGGCATTTGAGCGGTGTCCGAACCAGCCGTCGTCGAGGACGAAAAGTTCAATGCCGATATCTGCCGCAGATTTTGCAAGGCGTATCAGCTTTTCATGGTTAAAATCGAAGTAGAGGCCTTCCCAGGTATTTAGGAGAACAGGACGCGGCCTGTCACGCCAGTATCCGCGCGAGACACGCTTTGCATATAATTGATGATAAGCCTGAGACATTCCCCCTAGGCCGCGGTTGGAATAGACAAGAACGGCTTCCGGTGTGTCAAACGATTCGCCGGGTGCGAGCGGCCAACGAAAAGAGCGGTCGGAAAGACCAGCGTTGACACGCAGGTGGTCGTGGCAGTCGACTTCCGTTTCAATGCAGAAATTCCCGCTGTAGACCAGGCTGAATCCGTAAGCTTCCCCGGCAGTTTCCGTGCAGTCCTGTGAAACAACAGCAGCAAAGGGATTGTGCCGGTGGCCGGAAACACCGCGGAAACTTTCGATTCGCTCGCGGCAGTGTGTGACAGACTGGCGTTCCACATGGCATTCGCGGGCCCAGCTGCCGTTAAGGGAAATCATGTCCATGCGGTTTTCCGGCAGGTCTTCACTGGCACTCATCACGCGAAGCAGGGAAACGTTCTGAGTGCCTGCGTTGCGGATTACAGTACGGCGGATGACGGCATCAAAATGTTCCAGTACGGTGTAGTAGAGGTCTACTTCAAGCCCTTTCGCGTCAGCAAGCGCTAGGATAAGCGTCTGTGCTTCAGAATCATCTTCCGTATAGACGTGCGGGAGGCCTTTTGGCGACGGCTTTCCAGTGACAATCCGGTGGGAGCGGTACCGCAGGTCGGCAATATTGTCACCGTCATCCCAGAGGACACTGAGTGCTGAGGGACGGAGGTCTTCCTTCCCGGAAGCAGAATACTCAAGAGGGACGTGGTCGAGAAGCATTTCCGCGTAAGGCTCTGGAAACCACGGGGAATTTTCTTCTCCGCAGACGGACGCCATATCGGTATCGCTGAGTTTTGGACCATAGTACAGGTGGACAGCCAGGCCATCTGCAGCGATACCGAGAATATAGCTGCTGTGGGGTGTGTCCATCCGAAATGCGTGGGGATATAATTTGGATGATATGCTATGGATCGCCATAAAATGACTCCTCCTTGAAAAGCAGAGCCTGAATGGTCCGCTTTCAGATTCGCTATTTATTATATCAGGTTTTAAGGGAGCTGTCTTCTGGTTTTTATCAAACGGCACGGCGATTATCTTGCACTTTCCGTATGGCGGAAGTATAATAAAACCATACGGAACCGAGGCAGAAACGATTCCTGGGTTCGGAAGTGAGCGCTGTGAAATTCACTGATCTTGACAAGGACGGGTATAAAAACATAGCCGTTTTTACCCGGAATGATAACCAAAATGGCGGCCTTCCGGTTTATATCCGTAAGGAGCACCCCCATGATCTTTCACCGCTGCACTGTCATGAGATGCTGCAAATCAACTATGTTTCGTGGGGAAAGCTGATCCACCGCATTAACCGTTCCCAGTACAAACTGGTGAAAGGTGATATTTTTGTAATTCCGCCTTATGTACCGCACCAGCTTATTGCCGTTCCTGGTGCGGATTTTGAAATAGTTGAGCTTGAAGTGGCAACGGAATTCATACTGGGCAGCAATGCACGGCAGTTCAGTGACAAAGGGGGCAGTGCATCCTTTTTTGATTTTTATTATATTGAGCCATTCCTTGTTTCGGAATGCAACGTAAAGCCGCGCCTGAATCTTTCCGGGGAGCGGCAGCAGAAAGTGGAAGAGCTCCTTTTAGAAATCTACACGGAGTATACTCAAAGAAAAGATGGCTTCCTGCTTGCCATCAAGGCGGATATCTTAAAGCTGCTTGTCCTTGTCGGACGCTATTTTAGGGAAAGCGTTTCCCAGCAGTCTGATGTGAAAGAGGTCTACGACCGCCACCGTGATGCGATTCACAAGGCGATTGATTACATTGACCACCACTACACGGAACAAATCTCCATTGAGGAGATTTCTCGTGTGGCCCTTCTCTCTCAATCCTATTTCAGTTATTTGTTTAAGCTCATCACGAACCGCACATTCGTGGAGTATCTGAACTCGAAGCGGGTGGAACATGCAATGGACCTGCTGAAAAATACCAATAAGCTTGTTGCGGATATCTGCTATGACTCCGGGTTCCAGAATGTAAACCATTTTAACCGGACATTTAAAAATACGGTGGGCCTTTCACCAACAGAATACCGCAGGGCAAGCCGTTCCAAAAGTTAACTTTCCATAAAGCAATCCCCTTTCGCCGAAAATGGCGGAAGGGGATAAAATACTCTCAGAAACCAGATTACAGAACCTGAGCTGCAACCTTTTTAACAGCTGCAACAACATCTTGTGCATCCTGTTCAGTCCAGGTCGGGCCGACATTGATTACAGCATTGCGTGACAGAATATCAAGGGCATGCGGGCACATGTCTTCCGTATAGACAACAGGCTTGTCAAACTGGTTGAATGGGAAGCCGCTGTTGTCTGCTGTGCGCTGGCGGAAAATCTGCGGCTGCATGTAGATTGGAATGCCGCTGTATAGCTGGTAGGTCGAAATATTTTCAGCACTGAGCGCACGGACAAAAGCGACTGCTTTTGTCTGGCTTTCCAGAAGGAAAATGATTGCATTGCCTGCGTCGCCTGCTTCGTCGTTGATGCGGCGGAAACCGATTCCCGGGACGTTGCGGAGACCATCTTTAATGATTTTCTTGATATGGCGCATACGCGAAATAATCTCCGGAAGTTTATGAAGCTGAACAAGGGCAACTGCGCCGGAGAACTCGTTCATGCGGTAGTCTTCACCAACAAAAACATCTTCATTTTCATTGACATTTAGGAACCCTTCACGCTCACGGAACATGCCCTGGTCATGGTAACGGACGGCACGCTCATAAAGCTTTGGATCGTCAGTGACAACGGCACCGCCTTCGCCTGTTGTGATGATTTTGTTCATCTGGAGGCTGAAGGTGTTAATATGCCCGAATGTGCCGCTCAGCTTGCCATGGTAGGAAGAACCGCAGGACTGCGCTGCATCTTCAATAACCGTCAGGTGATGGCGGTTAGCAACCTCCATGATGCGGTCCATCTGGCACGGGTTGCCAAGAATCGGCACACATATGATTGCTTTGGTATATTTGTCAATATGGCGTTCAATGTCGTCTGGGTCCATGCTGAGACTTTCGTCAATATCAGCGAAGACAGGGACACCGCCGGCACATACGACTGCACCAGGTGTAGCAATAAATGTGCAGGCCGGGACAATAACTTTGTCGCCTGCGCCCACACCGGCGGCTTTCAGTGCGCACATCAGTGCCGCTGTGCCGGAAGTTACAGCAAGCGCATGTTTTACACCGAACATCTTTGCAAGATCTTTTTCAAACTGCTTCGTTTTTCCAAGGCAGTTTGGCCCATAGAAACGGAAAGGTGACTTTGCAGCGACAACTTCTGCAAGGCCGACGGTTTCCTCTGCATTGAACATGGTGGCGCCTGGATAAGAAGGAGGCAATGGATTTTTGCGGACTGGCGTTCCGCCGTTAATAGCAAGTTTTTCACTCATTTGAAACCCTCCCAAATCATTATATTAACTGGAAATTTCAACTCCATTGATTGTAACGCGCCCGGCATTCTTTTTCTTCCAGTATTGTCTGTTCCACTTGACGTTTTCTCTAAAAGGAGGCAGAAAAATGGCAGAGCTCAGGAAAATCGTATTAATTCCGGACTCTTTTAAAGGGACGATGACGTCCGCCGAAGTCTGTTCCATTTTGTCACGGCAGGTCAAGATTCGGATGCCTTTGGCTGAGGCCGTATCCATTCCGGTTGCGGACGGTGGTGAGGGTACGGTAGACGCATTTCTGGCTGCGATGGGAGGAGAGAAGGTATCGGTTACTGTATGCGGCCCTTATGGGAAGCCGGTCCCTGCTTTTTATGGCCTGACTGACGGCGAACATACGGCGGTTATCGAAACGGCTGCCTGTGCAGGCCTTCCACTTGTTGGGGAAAACCGTCATGCGGAAAAGGCAACGACTTATGGCGTCGGGCAAATGATTGCAGATGCAGCTCAGCGCGGCTGCAATAAAATCATTCTCGGTTTGGGAGGAAGTTCTACTAACGATGGCGGTGCGGGTGCAGCAGCGGCCCTTGGCATCCGTTTTCTTAACGCAGGGAAAGAATCATTTGTTCCGGTTGGAGAAACGCTGGGCAGCATTTCGTCGATAGATGTTTCCGGCCTGCTTCCTCAGCTAAAGAACATTGAGATAATAGCTATGTGCGACGTAAGCAATTCTCTCTGCGGGCCGCGTGGCGCAGCCGCAGTCTTTGGGCCGCAGAAAGGGGCGGATCCGAGGACTGTTGACCTTCTGGACCGGAACTTGGCACATTATGCAGATATTATTTGGCGTGATTTGGGGAAAAATGTTACTGATTTCCCGGGAGCAGGTGCGGCCGGTGGAATGGGCGCAGGAATGTCTGCATTCCTCGGGGCAGAAATAAGGCCGGGTATTGAAACAGTGCTGGATACCGTCCATTTTGAGGAGAAAGCGTCCGATGCTGACCTTATTGTTACCGGTGAGGGGAAGCTTGATTTGTCAAGCCTTGGGGGAAAGGTGATTTCCGGAGTTGCAAGACGTGCAAGGGAACTCAGGATTCCGTTGCTGGCAATCGTCGGAGATGCTGAAAGTCATATAGAATCCCTTTGTAAAATGGGCGTTACGGCTGTTTTTAGTATCAACCGGGTTGCAGCCGATTTTTCAGTTATGAAAACCCGCTGCCGAGATGATCTTGCAGAGACAATGGATAATATTCTGCGGTTAATTTTGGCGTTTCCTAGTTGAAAACCATAGAATAATAAATCCAACAGGTATTTAATTATAAAAAAATCCCCCGGGTAAAGAGCTCGCTCTTCCCGAGGGGATCAGTCGGGCAGGAAAAGACCTGCCCTTTTATTTTACCGGTTCAACCGGTGTTTCCATACCGTTACTGCGCATTTAATATCACGTGAAAAGTTAAATGCACCGGAAATAAACTGCCCTGTAGAGTGCATTTGCAGGAACAGCTTCCGAAGCATAATGGCATCACAGCAGAACTTACAGATAGAGCCACCGCAGACCAAAGTCCTATTTTCTTCGGCAGTTTTTACCAGAGCCTCCGCGTCGGCATAATCGTGGGTAAATGGTTTGTCTACCCATGTTGAAATTCCAGCCTTTAAAAATGGTATAGCGTAACGGCGGTGTTGCCCGCCGCGCCGCGGGACGACCATGACGGTATCCACTTTGCCAATCATATCTTCCGGTTTTTCTGCAATCACGGGGATTTTCTTCTCTTTTGCTACCTGTTCCGTGCGCACCGAATCAGCGCCCCAGATTGTTGTAACACGGGCATTGAACAAATATTTTCCGTTTGTTGCGGGAAGATTGGCGAGACCTGCGAAAGTTTGGGAGTGTGTACTTTCCGAGCCAACAATTCCAACTTTCAGCATCAGTGAGTCTCCCCATTTTGAGAAGACGGGCCGGGGATTTTTTCGTTGATGCTTGCGTGAAGAATATTTTCCCAGACAGCACGGTATTCTGCTGATGATTTCCGCTTAAAGCTCTGCTTTACTTCAGAGGCCTTTGCGGCACCTTGCTCAAGCAGGTCGATGGCTGTCATTGCCATTAGTTTTGCTGGGATGATATAAGCGTACTCCGGATTGGAAATGGTAAATTCGCAGCTATGGGCTGCCCCGCTGAATCCGCTGACAGTTGGTTGGATTACCGGAATCACATAGCCTAGGTCACCCATGTCGGTTGATCCGGCAAATGGAAGGCCATGAAAAACGTGGTCTTCGCCAATCAGTTCTGCGGCATTTGCTGCCGCAAGGTCAGTGAGCGCATGGCTTTGCCGCAGCGGCAGATAGCCAGCCATATCGTTAATCTCCGACTGCGCACCGATTGCGTAAGATGCGCCGCGGATTGCACGGTTTACCTTGCGGTTGGCGCCTTGCATTGCCTCGACGGTGTTGGCACGGACATAGCTTTCCATCCGAACATCGGCAGGCACAATATTAACAAGGTCACCGCCTTTTGTAATGATTGGGTGGACACGGACGGAGTCGCAGTCACGGAATGTTTCACGCTGCGAATTGATTGCCATAATGGCAAGTGCTGCTGCGTTCAGAGCGTTAATGCCCTTTTCCGGAGCACCGCCTGCATGGGCTTCTTTGCCAATGAAGCGGATCGTCTTGCCAATAAACCCCATCGCATTTCCGCCTACCACAATACGCGGCACAGGGGAATCTGTCTCGCTGTGTGTCATCACAGCCATGTCAATGTCATCGAATGCCCCTTCACTGATTAGCTCCTGCTTGCCGCCAAGCCATGATATTTTTCCTTCGTGAATGAGTTCCTGGCGGTATGCGAGTTCTACATATTCTTCCGCAGGCGTTGCAAAGAAACACACATCACCGTCAAGCTGATTGATGATTCCTGTAGAGATAAGTGCCTGGGCACAGCCAAGCATGGCGGCAATCTGTGTATTATGCCCGCAGGCATGGGCAGCTCCCGTAGATGGTTCCGCAAAAGGATGCGATGGGCTGAGAACAGCATCCAGTTCACCAATCAGAGCTACAGATGCACTGTGGGAACGTCCGCGGGCCCAGCCCTTCACGCCGGTCAGTGCCGGACGCGTAATGGAAACAAGGCCGAGCTTACGGAATTCTCGTTCCACAAGTTCACCAGTACGCTTTTCTTTATATCCAAGTTCCGGATGGTGAAGAATATCTTCGCCAATGGAAAGAATTCTGTCGCGGTTTGCATCAATTGCAGCGCAGGCCGCTTTTTTCAGTTCATTCAATTTATCTCTGCCTCCCAGCGGGAAGAATTTTCAGAGTTATTTCTTCCATTTTTCCAGGTTTTCATGGACAAATGCGTCGTCATTCAGGTTCGGATACATCCGGTATACACGGTCAATTTCTTCTTTCTGCCCGGGTGAAAGGACAATACTTGGGTCAAGGCACCAGTCACCCTTCATGAGGCCCTGTCGGCGGAGGACTTCATGGACACCAGGAATACATCCGGCAAACTGATGCGCAGCATCAAAGAATGCGCCGTTGCAGTCGGTAATCTGTGCAGCTGTTGTCAGCAGGTCGGCTGGAATTTCTTCTTTTTCGCGGCAGGCCTTAATTTTCTCATAAAGCGGGACCACGCTGTGAACCCAAAGCGACCAGTGGCCAAGCAGGCCGCCGGAAAAGCGGACTTTCACTTCATGACCATCAACCGGGAAGCTGAAAGTTGTCAGCAGGTCAGCAACAATGTTGTCGTCGTTGCCAGTATAGAGGGCAACTTTATCACGGCGTTTAGAAAAGACACAGCCGCGCACGAGGTCAATAGACTGATAGCGGTTAAATGGCGCACATTTTAGCGCGACTACATTTGGCGTATCAGCGACAGCTTTCCAGTAATCAAAGGATAGCCTTCTGCCGCCGCAAGCCATCTGGAGGTAAAATCCGATAACCGGTATAATGGCGGCAACATCCGCAGTGCGGGCAATCATTTCACGCTCAGTAAGGCTTTCAAGTCCACCGGGGCTGAGTAATGCCGCATCATAGCCGAGGCTTGCGGCTAGGCGAGCTTCTTTGACTGCTTGCTCGGAAGGGCCGCAGACACCGGCAATACGGACGATTGTTTTGCCGGTGTCACGTTCAAAGCGTTCAATTTCCTCTGCGGTAATGTGAAGGACGGGCTCGAAAAGGCCATATTCAGGTTTGCGGATTTCAAACTGTGTGGTATGGACAGCAGTAGCGATACCTCCAACGCCCGCCGCAAGATAGTAGCGGATTAACGTGCGCTGGCCGGCTTCATCAAACTTGCGCTGTTTATCCAGTACCAGCGGAATTGCCGGGATAACTGTGCCGGCATGCAAAATCTCAAGTGCTTTTTCGTGGCGTCCCATCAGTAATTTCCCTTTCTTTCTTCAAAGTGTGTCGGTTTGCCGAGCTCACGCCCTCCGTTGAGTATCCACTGTGCCTGCCAGTCAATCATCGTTTCGAGAGATACGCGCGGATAGCCGAAAATCCGGAACATCTTGCCGGCATTATTGAGAAGGGCAACAGTTCCTTCCTCATCGGTCAGGACAGGCTCGCGTCCGAAAATTTTACCGAATTTCTTTGCAGTTTCGCGGACAGAGACGGTTTCCGGGCCTGTAACGTTCAGGCGAAAAACTTTTTTGTCAGCATACAGCAGGCAGCGGATTGCAATTTCGACAGCGTCGCCCTGCCAAATGCAATTAAAGCACGGCATAGCGACAGAAAGAGCTTTGCCCTTGTAAACGCGGCGTGCAATATCGGAAAGCACACCGTAACGCAGGTCGACCGCATAGTTCAGACGGAAAATAGAGACGCGCGTGCCATATTTCTGTGCCGCGTACTCAAACATGCGTTCACGCGCGAGAGATGACATTGCGTATTCCCCAATGGGCGCGGGAGCTGTTCCTTCGGTTGCACCTCCAAACCAAACGGGTGTCTGAGGGTAGACATTACCCGTCGAGAAAACTGTGATGCGGGAGTTGCGGAAACGCTCAGCAATGCGGGAAGGAAGCCAGGCATTGCTTGCCCAGGTAAGTGCTTCCTGCCCGGCGGTACCGAATTTACGGCCAATCATGTAAATGATGTTTTCACAGTCTGGCAGGGAATCTGCTGCATGTGCTTCCAGCATATCTGCGCTGATTGTCTCAATGCCGGCGTCGTTCAAAACTTTCTTTGCCTGAGGATTGCTAAAGCGGGATACGGCAATAATACGCTTTTTGATTCCCGCTGCTTTTACTGCATTTGCAGCAAGGATGCTGAGTGTCGGGCCCATTTTTCCGCCTGCGCCGATAATCATGAGATCGCCGTCAAGCCGCTTGATATCATTTATTAAAGCAGGAGAAGGCGTAGTCAGCAGGGTACTAAGCTTTTGCTCTGTCCATATTTCAGAGGTCATGTTAATTTCTCCTTATTTGAATATGCCCCGTCTGTTGCGGGGCAGGCGGGGACATATTCAAGGTTCATTTCCTGTAGTAATTTGCCACTTTGCGGATTGCGTGGATAACATCGTCGGCATCTTGATCGGTAAAGAACTCGTTGACTGGCATCTTGATTGCTGTCTTGAGAATTTCTTCCGCTGTGGGGCAAAGTCCCGGCCTATAGGAAATGTCGTGCTTTGCATATTTGGGGCACCCGAACGGGCAACGCGTGCCATCATAGGCATTGTGGTTTGCAAACATGTCATAGCCATATACACAAGTGGGAATGTAGCCTCTTCCACACTGGATTCCTTCTGCGGCAAGTGCATCTGTAAATTGGTCGCGGCTTACACCTGCCTTCTTTTCATCAACACGGAACATATAGAACCAGTAAGAGCTGCGGCATCCGTCAATGACTTTTGGAATTTCAATACCGGGCAGGTCGCGGATGCCTGCACTGATGCGTTCCCCATAGGCATTGCGGCGGTCGCAAATCCATTTCAGCTTGTCAAGCTGTGCAATGCCAACAGCACCTGTCAGCTCATTCATACGGTAGTTCGGAGCAAGGAATGTAACATCACGGACTGGACCGGCGGATGGCAGACGGTTGTAGTTCTTGTCGGCAAACCGGAAGGAGCGGCGATACAATTCTTCGTTATTTGTGATAAGCATACCGCCGTCTCCTGCGGATATTGTCTTGAAGTCATTGACGCTGAAGCATCCGATATCACCGATTGTACCGCAAAGCTTCCCTTTATAATAAGTAAGATAACTCTGGGCACAGTCTTCAATAACTTTCAGGTGATGGCGGTGTGCAACTTCCATGATGCCGTCCATATCCGCAGCATTGCCTGCAAGGTGAACGACAAGAATGACTTTCGTGCGGTCGGTTATCTTGGACTCGACCGAAGCGGGGTCAAGGTTATAAGTATTTGGATCCAAATCGGCAAAGACCGGAATGGCGTTCTGGAAGAGAATGCCAATTACCGTACCCATATCGGTGATTGGGGAAGTAATAACTTCATCACCGGGGCCTACACCTAAGGCACCAAGCGCAACGTGGATTGCTGCGGTGCCGGAGGAAGTAGCCACACAGTACTTTGAACCGTACATATCTGCAAAATTTTTCGTGAAGGTTTTTACCTTATTTCCATACCAGTAAAAAAGTGTGTTTTGATCCAGAGCTTCTTTCAGCTCTTTCAGCTCTTCCTTGCCAAAGCGCTTTCCAGTCCCATAGTCAGTTGTTTTGGTTTTGGGGCCTCCAAGCAGTGCAAGCTTTTCCTGCTGCATGAAAAAAATCACGTTCCTTTCAAAATTTGTAATTAAAGAAATCAATTGCATTGCCGCGAAGAATGCGGTTCTTGCTTTCTTCGGGGATTTTTGCCATAGTAACTTCATAAAGTGTGCTGCGAAGGACATTCAGCGGATATTGGGAACCATAGATAATCTTTTTATCGCCAAGCTCTGCAGTCAATTCCTCGACACAGGCAACAGGGTCCTTAAAACACGATGTATCAATGTAGACATTTGGCATCTCACGGATTTCCTTCCCGATATAGGGAATTGAACCGACACGCAGACTCATCAGCAGAATGGGAATATCCGTAACAGTATGAAGAAATGTCATCAACTCATCAGGAATATTAATTTGGCTCTGTAGGAGGAGATAATCAAAGCGCTCGTCTTCCACATGAGTTGTCAGGAAAAGCGGGAGACGGTACTTTTTAAGCAGATCACACAGCCCAAGAAAACGTTTGTCGTTCAGTGGGTAATGGTGGTAGGTCGGGAATACACGGACACCTTTAATATCAAATTCTTTGACGCCGCGTTCAATATCGCTTTCATAAGCAGGCAGCATTGGATTAACCGTTAGAATATGCTGATAAGGTGTCCCTTTTAGGACCTCATGAAGGTCTTCTTCACCCTCAAATGGATCCTGATAAAAAATACTGTTCATGCAGGAAACATAACCGTAAGCAATGCCGTTCTCCTTATGAATCTGCTGAAGGTCCGAAAATTTATTCTTATAAAGTTTACGGAACGGCCATGAACCCCACATGCAGTTGATATCAATACCG
>DHOL01000080.1:21303-21450 GCA_002410755.1 Ruminococcaceae bacterium UBA5391
CCGCTCTTCCTGGGTAAGGTCTGCTTCCATAATCTGGCCATAGACAAGCAGATAACTGATGAGCGGCATGTCTGTTCCAAAAATAATGCGCTTGACACCAATCATTTTTTTCAGATAGTCGATGTCATCGCGGTGATAAATGGAACC
>DHOL01000038.1:0-4879 GCA_002410755.1 Ruminococcaceae bacterium UBA5391
GGGGAATAAAAAAGGCATGGACGAAATCGTCCATGCCTTTTTTATTCCCCGGTCAGGCCGGGGGCTGATTGACTTGAATTTTGCCCAGGATTTCCCCGACGCTTCCGCTCAGCACCAGGTCCGCCCGGGAGTCGAGCGGCGTTGGGGAGCGGTTGATGAGCACGAGGCGCTTGCCCCGGTAGTAATTGACCAGGCCCGCCGCCGGGTAAACGGCGAGCGAGGTCCCCGCGACGATCATCATGTCCGAGTGGCGGATGGCTTCGACCGCCCCCATGATCGTCCCCTGGTCGAGCCCTTCCTCGTACAGCACGACATCCGGCTTGATGACGCCGCCGCAATCGCACCTCGGCACGCCGGTGCTGTCGCGCATGAACTCCGCGCTGTACATCTTATGGCATTTCAGGCAGTAATTGCGGTGCACCGAGCCGTGCAGCTCGTAAACGGTTTTGCTGCCCGCTTTCTGGTGCAGGCCGTCGATATTCTGCGTAACCACGGCGGTCAATTTGCCGGCTCGTTCCAGCTCTGCAAGCTTTTGATGCGCCGGATTTGGCTGTGCATCCAGGCAGAGCATTTTGTCCCGGTAAAAATCAAAAAATTCTGCCGTATGCTGCTCAAAAAAATCATGGCTCAGCATCGTTTCCGGCGGGTACGGGTATTTCTGCCGGTACAGGCCGTCCACACCGCGGAAATCAGGGATGCCGCTTTCGGTTGATACCCCGGCACCACCGAAAAACACAATCCGGTGGCTTTTGTCGACCATCTGCTGAAGCCGTTCGATATCCGCCATATTTGATTCCTCCGTTTCACGAATTCCTCCAGACTTTCCAAGTTTATCCTAGCTGCACTTTGAAGAAAATGCAAGAGAATTTTTTCATGGGATTTCCCAAAATACAGGGAAAATAAAAAAGCCCCGGGCTCTGCTGATGCTTTCAGGCGACGCGGTGTTTCACGCGGTCGCGCTCTTCTGCACGTTTTGCGTCATTCCAGCGGTCCATGGTACCAACAAGGTAGCCGGTAATGCGGCGGATGCGCTCAAACGGAGCAGGCTCAAATTCATAGGTGAGATTTGCGTAGTCGCCATCCAGGGCAATTTTCAGATATTTAAGCTTGCGGTTCGGGTGGTTGCTTTCCACATACTTCACGGTATTGTCAATCTCTTTTTGATCCATTGTTCCGCCGGTAACGGTAATCTTTTCATTCATCTTCTAATGCCCTCCTTTTCGGAGCTCTTCCATATCATACATCATGTTGTTGAAAATGTCAATAAAAATCCTATATATTGTGGAAACGAGTGGGTAAAACAATCCAGCAGAATTGTCTGGTGGTAAAAAGCATATTTCCCATCGTAAATGATTTTTCAAAATCTGTCAGTTTTCGTGTTTTTTTTACAGGAAGGGAATTGAAAAATCCATGCGACTCTGATAAAGTTATTCATGTCCCAGAAGCTTGTTTTATTGGATTCTTTAAAGTATATTCTGAGTGGGAAATTTGTGCCGGGAATCTCCGGCCCCAAAATGTGGGAGGAAAAATGAGCAGACTGACTATCATGACCAGAAATAAAGCTCAGGCGACGGTCGAAGACCTTTATAAAGACCTGGAACGCCGTATCATTGCAAGCCCGCCAGGGCTTTGCCCAGTGGACATGGCAGCTTCCTTTTTGAAGCTCTGCCATGCACAGACTTGTGGAAAATGCGTCCCTTGCCGCATTGGCCTCGGCCAGCTTGAGTCGCTGATTGACAGTGTCCTGAACGGTGGGGCGACTATGGTGACGATTGACCTGATTGAAAAAACAGCAGAGACCATTTACCTGACGGCTGACTGTGCGATTGGATATGAAGCAGCCAATATGGTGCTTAAAGCCATTCACGGTTACCGCAGTGATTTTGTAGAGCATGTAATGCGCGGCCGCTGCACCAGCGAAATAAGCCAGCCGGTGCCCTGTGTGGCGCTGTGCCCGGCCGGCGTGGATATTCCGGGCTATGTGGCACTTGTAGCGGCCGGCCGTTTTGCAGACGCTGTGAAGCTTATCCGAAAGGATAACCCAATGCCGGCCGTGTGTGGCCTGATTTGCGAGCATCCGTGCGAAGCCCGTTGCCGCCGCAATATGATTGACAGTTCTGTCAATATCCGCGGGTTGAAGCGATATGCGGTGGAACATGCCGGCGACGTGCCGGTGCCGGAAAGCGCCCAGGCTACTTACAAGAGGGTTGCCATTATCGGCGGCGGCCCGTCCGGACTGTCGGCGGCGTATTACCTTGCGCTGATGGGCCACGATGTGACGATTTATGAGCAGCGCAGGCAGCTTGGCGGGATGCTCCGCTATGGCATCCCGAGTTACCGCCTGCCCCGCGAAGTTCTGAACCATGAAATTGCAATTATGCTTTCTGCGGGAAGCATCCATGTGAAGCAGGACGTTTCTGTCGGCGAAAATCCGAGCCTTACCGATCTGCGGGAGCGTTATGATGCAATTTATATTGCCATTGGTGCCCATACCGATAAGAAGATTGGCATTGAGGGAGAGGACGCCGAAGGCGTGATTTCCGCTGTGGAAATGCTCCGGAAGATCGGCGATGACGAGATGCCGGATTTCACTGGTAAAAATGTTGTAGTGATTGGTGGGGGCAATGTCGCGATGGATGTGGCGCGCAGCAGCATCCGCCTGCATGCAGAGAAAGTTACAATCGCCTACCGCCGCCGCCGTGTGGATATGGTCGCTCAGGTGGAGGAAGTCAATGGTGCGGCAGAGGAGGGCTGTGAGATTCTGGACCTTGCGGCTCCCTACGCCGTTGAGAAAGATAAAGAAGGCCGTGTAAAGGCCCTCCGCCTGAAACGGCAGATTATTGGCCCTGTAAGCCGCGGACGTCCTGCACCACGCGATGCTAAACAGCAGGACCTCGTTGTTCCATGCGATATCATCATTGTGGCAATCGGTCAGGGCATTGAGACGAGAAACTTTGAAAAATACGGCATCCCGGTGAAGCGCGGCGCAATCGACGCGCTGAACTGGAGCGGAATCAAGGATATTCCGGGTGTATTTGCCGGGGGTGACTGCGTTTCCGGTCCGGCAACAGCAATCCGCGCAATAGCGGCCGGCAAAGTCGCTGCGGCAAATATTGACAGCTTCCTTGGATATCACCATATTATTTCGACGGATGTCGAGGTCCCGGAGCCGGGCGCATATGACCGCATTCCGTGCGGCAGGGTGAACCTGCGCAGCCGCTGTGTTGCAGAGCGTGTCTGTGACTTTGGCCAGATTGAGCAGGGCATGACGTCTGAGGAAGCCTTGCAGGAGGCTCATAGATGTCTCAGGTGTGATCACTTTGGCTATGGAGTCTTTAAAGGAGGGCGGATAAAGAGATGGTGAATCTTACAATAGACGGAAAAAAGATCTCCGTTAAGGAGGGGACAACAATTCTGGATGCGTCTGCCGCAAACGGAATCTGTATTCCAACGCTCTGCTTTCAGAAGGGGCTCAACGAGATTGGTGCCTGCCGCCTCTGCTGTGTGGAAGTGAAAGGCACTGAGCGGCTTGTTCCCGCCTGCAACAATTATGTCCAGGAAGGGATGGAGATATTTACAAACAGCCCGAAGGCCCGCATTGCCCGAAGGACAAACGTTCAGCTAATCCTTTCCCAGCATGACTGCCGCTGTGCCGTCTGTACCCGGAGCGGAAACTGTACGCTTCAGAAAATTGCAAATGACCTGGGCCTTTCCGGAACGTCGTTTCCCGCTGATATCCCGAAAAATGAATGGACGCCGGATTTCCCGCTTGTCCGGGACAATTCCAAATGTGTCAAATGTATGCGCTGTGTCCAGGTATGCGATAAAATCCAGGGCCTGCATATCTGGGATGTGGCAAACACAGGGTCCCATACGCGTGTGGATGTTTCCGGGAACATCCGAATCGAGCAGTCGGACTGCTCACTTTGCGGCCAGTGCATTACCCACTGCCCGGTTAATGCGCTTCATGAACGTGACGATACGGCAAAGGTCTTTAAGGCGCTCTCCGACCCGGATAAAATCACTGTCGTTCAGGTCGCACCGTCTGTCCGTGCAGCCTGGGGGGAAGCGCTGGGCCTCAGGCCGGAGTTCGCAAGCGTGAAGCGTCTGGTCGCAGCCCTGCGCCGCATGGGATTCTCCTATATTTTCGACACGGATTTCAGTGCCGACCTGACCATTATGGAGGAAGCCAGTGAATTTCTGCAAAAGCTGAAAAACAGGGACCATGAAAAATTTCCAATGTTTACATCGTGCTGCCCGGCCTGGGTGCGCTTTTTAAAGTCGCAATATCCGGACATGGTTTGCCAGCTTTCAACGGCGAAATCACCTCAGGCAATGTTCGGCGCAGTTGCAAAGAGCTATTATGCGGACCTGCTCGGTGTAGACCCCAGGCGTATCTTTTCTGTTTCCGTGATGCCGTGTGTTGCGAAAAAGCATGAGTGCGATATTCCGAATATCAATGGTGCCGGTGCAGGGAAAGACGTGGATGCCGTGCTGACGACACGTGAGATTGACCGGATGATCCGCGCGGAAGATATCATTGCTGAGGCGCTTCCGGAAGAGGAATTTGACAAGCCGCTTGGCGTTGGCTCCGGGGCAGGCGTGATTTTTGGTGCAACCGGCGGTGTAATGGAAGCTGCGCTCCGCACGGCGTATTACCTTGCAACCGGTACCAATCCGGATCCAGATACATTCCACGATGTGCGCGGTACCGAAGGCTGGAAAGAGGAGACTTATGAAATTGCCGGAATCCCGCTTCACGTCGCCGTAGTCAGCGGGCTTGGCAATACGAGGAAGATGATGGAAGCGCTTCGCGCGGGAGAAGTTCACTATGACTTCGTTGAAGTTATGGCCTGCCCGGGCAGGCCATAACTTCAAC
>DHOL01000038.1:5101-5337 GCA_002410755.1 Ruminococcaceae bacterium UBA5391
ACGCGGGAAGATTCTTTATGGGATTGACCGGCACAGCAAAATCCGCTTTTCCCACGAGAACCCGGCGGTCGTTAGCTGCTATCGGAATTATTTGCAGCACCCGCTTTCCCACCGTGCGCATGAGCTGCTGCATACGGATCACGAAGGCTGGCAGATGCCGCTTGATCTTGATATTTATTCGGGGAAATAGCCCTTGGACGGCTTTCATTGCAAAAAGGTGCCTGCAGCAATTTTGC
>DHOL01000038.1:5469-12469 GCA_002410755.1 Ruminococcaceae bacterium UBA5391
CCTGCAGCAATTTTGCGGCAGGCACCTTTTCTATCGGTCAGGCAGAAAATTATTTCTTTTTAAAGCTGTCTTTCAGGGAGACGGAGCGGTTGAATACCGGATGTTCCGGGGAAGAGTCGCGGCAGTCTGCACAGAAATAACCCTGCCGGAGGAACTGGAGGGGTTCTCCGACCTTGGCCTCCGTGAGCCACGGCTCTACCTTACAGCCTTTCAGCACTTTGAGGGAATCAGGGTTCAGCTCGTCAAGATAGTTTCCCGCCTCCGGGTCCGGCACGGCAAAAAGACAATCGTAAAGGCGGATTTCTGCCTCTGCTGCTGCCCTTGCGTCCACCCAGGAAACTGTACTCCTGACTTTGCGGCCATCCGGCGTGTTCCCGCCGCGCGTAGATGGGTCATACTCCGCATAGACCGTGGTGACATTCCCGTCCGCGTCTTTTTCGCAGCCGGTGCACTTGATGATATACGCCGCCTTCAGGCGGACTTCATTGCCGGGGAAAAGGCGGAAGTATTTTTTCACGGGGACTTCCATGAAATCCCCGCGCTCAATCCAAAGCTCGCGGGAAAATGAAACAGGATGGGTGCCGTCTTCCGGTTTCTCAGGGTTGTTTTCCAGCTGAAACGTTTCCGTCTTGTCTGCCGGATAGTTCGTGAGGACGAGCTTTATGGGGTTAAGGATAGCCATGGCGCGGCGGGCCTTTCCGTTCAGGTCCTCGCGCAGGCAGTGCTCCAGAAAAGCAGAGTCCACGGTGCTGTTTACTTTTGCGACGCCAATGCGCTCACAGAAATTCCGGATGGATGCAGGGGTATAGCCGCGGCGGCGGAGGCCGCAGAGTGTTGGCATACGCGGGTCATCCCAGCCGGAGACAATGCCCTTTTCCACAAGGTCACGCAGCTTGCGCTTGCTCATGACAGTGTTGTTGATATTAAGGCGGGCAAATTCAATCTGCCGTGGTTTCGAGGGCAAGTTGACATGGCTGATTACCCAGTCGTAAAGCGGCCGGTGATCCTCAAACTCAAGAGAGCAGAGGGAATGGGTTATGCCCTCCAGAGCGTCTTCAATAGGATGTGCAAAATCATACATGGGGTAGATGCACCATGTGGTGCCGGTACGGTGATGCGGCATATGGTTAATGCGGTAGAGGACGGGGTCGCGCAGATTGAAATTGCCGGAGGCAAGGTCAATCTTTGCGCGGAGCGTCATGCGTCCGTCCTCAAATTCACCAGCCTTCATGCGGTGAAAGAGGTCAAGACTTTCCTCAGCCGGCCGGTCGCGGTAAGGGCTGCGCGCCGGATGCGTCAGGTCTCCGCGGTATTCATGGAGCTGTTCGGGCGTCAGCTCACAGACATAAGCAAGGCCGCACCTGATGAGGTCTTCCGCAAGCGCGTACATCTTCGGAAAATAATCCGAAGCATAGTGAAAACGGTCGCCCCAGGAAAAGCCAAGCCATTTAATATCCCGTTTGATGGCGTCGACATATTCGACGTTTTCTTTTGTCGGGTTTGTGTCATCCATACGAAGGTTGCAAAGCCCGCCGAATTTTTCCGCTGTCCCAAAATCGACACAGATAGCCTTTGCATGGCCGATATGCAGGTATCCATTCGGCTCAGGGGGAAAGCGGGTATGAACGGCCTGACCTTCAAAGCGTCCGCCGGGCGCAAGGTCTTCCTCAATCATGGTATGAATAAAGTTGCCCGAACCTTCCGGATTTTCGGGTGAAACTGTTTTGCTGTTCATGATACAATCCCCTTGCTTTCAAGCTTCCCGAGTCCAAGGCGCAGGCGGCGCAGAGACTCGTCTTTTCCGAGAATACAGAGAATTTCAAACGCTCCGCCGGGTGTTACCGTCTGTCCTGCGGCTGCAATTCGGACCGGCCAGAGCAATGTGCCGTTTTTAACTCCAAGATTCTGTGCAAGTGCCATCATCACATCATGGATTGCACTGAGCGTCCAGCTTTGCAGATTTTCCAGCGCCGGAATGGCTGCGTTCAGCATTTCCACAGAGTTTTCCAGCGTTGTCTTGCTTTTCTTATTGATAAACAGCTCTGAGGAATAATTCGGAAGTTCCCGCAGAAATGCAGTCATGTCAGGAATATCCGTGAACTTTGAAACACGCTTTTGCAGCACGGAAGTCATAACATCCCACGGGCGCTCACCCTGCGGGAGAACCTCGCGGTAATATGGCATCGCCCGGCGGGTAAATTCTTCCGGCGGCATTGCACGGAGATATTCACCGTTGAACCAGAGCAGCTTGTCGTAGTCGAATACGGCAGGCGATTTACTAATCCTGTCAATCGAAAAGCTTTTCACCAGCTCATCCAGTGTGAAAATTTCTTGGTTGTCCTTTGGGCACCAGCCGAGCAGGGCAATGTAGTTGATAATAGCTTCCGGCAGGTAGCCTTCCTTTACAAGATCGGCAAAACTGGTAGAACCATGGCGCTTTGAAAGCTTCGAGATGGAACCGTCCGGATTTTTGCCCATGATGAGCGGCAAATGAATATAGGTCGGGACTTTCCAGCCAAAAGCTTCATAAAGCAGATTATACTTCGGTGTGGAGGTCAGATATTCGCAGCCGCGCACGACATGGGTGATTTCCATCAAATGGTCATCAATCACGTTTGCAAAGTTATAAGTCGGGAAACCGTCGGACTTCAGCAGAATCTGGTCTTCAAGTTCCTTATTCTCAATGGTGATTGGCCCATAGACGACGTCCTGAAACGTTGTAGAACCTTCTGTCGGCATCTTCTGGCGGATTACATGCGGTGTACCGGATGCAAGCAGGCGCTGCACTTCTTCCGGTGACAGGTTGCGGCAGTGCCGGTCATAGCCGCCGCCATTTTCGCTTTTGCTTTCGTGAAGCGCATCAAGGCGTTCCTTTGAGCAGAAGCAATAGTATGCTTTCCCTTCATGCACGAGTTGCTCTGCGTACTTTTTATAAATTTCTTTCCGTTGGCTTTGAATGTATGGACGGAATGGCCCGCCGATGTCTGGTCCCTCATCGTGCTTCAGGCCGACTGCACGAAGCGTTTTATAAATAATATCCACAGCACCTTCAACATAGCGTTCCTGGTCGGTGTCCTCAATACGGAGAATGAAATCTCCGCCGTTCGACTTTGCGATCAAGTATTCAAACAGTGCCGTCCGCAGGTTGCCGACATGCATAATGCCTGTCGGACTGGGAGCAAACCGTGTCCTGACTTTTTGCGTCATGAATACCCCTCCTGATTGCTTAATCACTTCATTATACCAATATTACGGGGGATAATCAATGAATGGTGTCCGTTTTCTGTGCAGCATACTCTTCAAGACACAAGCCGGATTTTTTTATGGCCTTTGCATTTTCGATACCGACGTAGCGGTAGTGCCAGGGCTCATACTCGATTTTTGTAATTTCCTCTTTGTTTTTTGGGTACCGCAGGATAAAACCATAGTCCTGTGCATGGAGGCTCAGCCAGCGGAAAGCCGGGGTGCTGTCAAAATCACTGCGCACGCCATTTAGGTCCAGTGCCAGTCCGGTTTCATGTTCGCTGTAACCCGGCTTTGCCACAGAGTGTTCTGCTGAAGCCACGGCCTCTGCATACGTTGGACAAGTCTTCGTAAAATTTTCCACTTCCTGTTGGAAAAGCTTGTTTTGCAATTCATTGCTGCGATAGGCGGAGGATATCCAGAGAGTTACCTCGTCTTTGGAGGCCTGTGTGCGCATTTCCGTAAACGCAGCCGCTGCTTCCGCATCCATTTTAACGCCGAATGCGTCCGTAAGGTTCAGGGCATACCATGAAGGAACCGGGTTGTCCTGGTTGACGACGACAAGTTCACGCGCATGCGCAGATTGCCCGGATGAAATTTCCGTTTTCAAAACTTTTGCAGTGGATGGGGCGGGGGAAGAAGCGGAGAACACAACCGGTGAGGAGCTGGATTGGTGGAAAGCTGCCGCTGTTTCCGCCGGGCAGATAACAGACAGAATCCAGATATACCCTGCGATGCAGACGCACGCAAAAAATGCAACTGCTGCAATAGATGCGGTCCTATTTGATTTCTGATTGTCCATGCTTTTGCCTCCTTCCATTTCTGAAAGATATTATCGGAATATTTTTCCGGTTTCATTCACATTTGTGCAGGATGGGATTGCGCTTTTCTAAGCCGTGTGATATACTAAAAAAGCTACCAAAAACCAGGACGGGCCATTAGCTCAGTTGGTTAGAGCTACCGGCTCATAACCGGTTGGTGCTGGGTTCGAGACCTAGATGGCCCACCACACGAAAAGCCGCATGAATACTGGATTTTTCAGTATTTCATGCGGCTCTTTATTTTTTTTCTATTTAATATAATAACACGGAAAAACATGCAAATATTTGAAAAAAGGTATGCCGAAGCCAGTGCGGAGTGATATTCGGAATCAGCATGGATAGTTTGACTTGCAGGGCCTTTCCATTTGCCTCTTTTTGTGTCTGGCCATAAACTACGCTGAGATACACTTGTACTGCAATACGGCTATCCTCACGTTTTGAATCCCGCTTTTTAGGCATAATTATAGCCCTCCTATTGATTTTAGAGGGCTGAACGAGTACAATATCATTGCGTGTAATACGTGTACTGTCAGTTCTGCTGATGGTAAACCGCTCTGTCTGGTTCCAGCCGGATGGAGCGGATTTTTTATTTAATTACTGTTTCGGTGCAGGGGTTGCATCCGGCTCGCCATAATTTTGCATAAAAATTGAGATCAGGAAAATAACTGCAACGACCAAACTGACTATGCTCTCAACCAGCAGGCCTGAGTACTTAAAGCTCTTTATGATTCCAAAAATTCCTGCAGCAGCATAAATTACTGTCGCTACGATCGTCCAAGGCTTTGATGCAAGCGCTACAATGCCGATAATTCCAGCGACAATCATTAGAATTTCCACAAGCCAACAGGATCTTCCACTTAATTGCTGTACATGAGTTGCAAGTTCATAACAAATTCCAGCTGCTCCTATAACAATAGAAACTATGCTGGAAACAAGCTTTGTTGTTTTCATATGTTTTCTCCTCTCTTTTTCTTGACAAACGATTTTATAACATTATAATGTACATCTGGAGATTTCATCCGAAATTTTCCATTTATTGCTGCTCTTTCCTGTTGGCGCAGGAGAGGGCAGCAAATTTTATTTTATTTTGCTGAGATGATACACTGCACGGCCTGCAATGTGAATTTTGCTGATTTCTTCTCTTTGAAAGGTTAGCGGCGGAAAGTCAGAATTTTCTGCCATCAGTATGACCGTGTCTCCATTCCGGTAAAACCGTTTTAATATTGCGTTACAGCAATCATCATCAATCTGAACGGCGGCGATCTGACCATTTTCTACATCAGGTTGCTGCCGGATAAATATAATATCGCCATCATGAATTTCAGCACCTGCCATACTGTTACCGTGACAGCGTAGGGCAAATGTGGCTTTACATGCTTCCGGGCAATTTATGTAATCAGCAATGTTTTGCTCTGCCAGAATTGGTGTGCCGCGGGCAATTTCGCTGATAAGCGGAATTTTTACCATTTTCGGAAGAGGTTCAAAACCGGCGGGAATTTCTGAAACATTAGAATCCCGTTCATCAATAATATTACTTTTCTTAATGCCAAAATAATCTGCAATCTTTTGAATAGCGCCCATGCGCGGCTCTTTCTTCCCAGTTTCCCATGTGGAAACTGCCTTATCGGTTACACCAGCAATATTTCCAAACTCTGCTTGAGACATTCCATGGGATTCCCTTAGATGTTTAATGTTGTTGGCGATACTCATTTGAATTTCCCCACTTGCATTTATAATTCTTTCTCATTATACATTAAAAGTAGAAAAAATCAATATAATTTCAAAGAGCAATCTACTTAATGACGTTGAAATACTACTTTAAGTAGAACACACTATGCTCAAATCTAAAAAAAGAGGTAAAAAAACTTGAAATTTACAGAAGAGCAAGAGCAGGCTCGCAAGTTTGCAAACAAAACAGAGCGAAAAGCGGACGGCTACGTCTGACACCGCGGGTACAGTGTAGGCTCTGAAAACAGCATAGGTAAAATATTTTCCCCGCTGGCCTTATTGGCGGCTGGCGGGAAATTTTCGGGTGAACCCTATCGGATTCTTTCTTCCCACCACCCAAATGCTATTCGGGCGGCTCCGGAAACGCAAGCAGAGTCCGTCAGGGTGACAAACACTAAAAAAGAGCCTCCGGGTGGAAAAATCAGTTTTCCATTTTCCACTTCCACGACAGTGGTTCCTGGTTCGCCTCTGCGGACAAACGCTTTTACCCCACCTTCAGGTCCTCCATTCGCATTGGAAGCCTTCAGAAGGCGTATCTGTGGCTGAGGAGTAGGGCGAAAGGCCATATTGGATGGAGTTACAAGTGAAGATTCCGAAGCATTTCCAGGCGGATCTGAATTAAACCAAAACTGGGCGCGGAATGGATTATTTGATATATCTGTTACAGTCCAAACATTAACATGCAGGTTGACGCCTGATCGCCGGGGATTGTATAACATTGCCCACGCACTTGTACCATTTTTGATACTCAATTCGTCCGCATATCCAATGAAGTATTTCCCTAGTGTGGACTCATACAATTCAATAGGAATATTAACCGATTTTTCTATGCTCCCTAAATTAATCATATTTTTGCATGGTCCCTCCAACCGTCCGAATCAGTCCGCGATAATTTAAAAGTTATCACATTATATGTGAGGGACGGGCTGTCCATGCTACTTCAAACAGGCACGCCGTGAATTGTGTGACTTTTTCTTTGAACCCATCGGATTGGTTTCCGGTAAGCCTTATTTTTATTTGTGATGTATACTTACTACGAGAATTGTTTTTTTGCAGTATAATAATTCCAGGAGGGATCAATATGACAATACTCGACATGAAGCACCTTGACCATCGCCTGCGGGAGATTTCAGATCTGTTCGGGACCGGTTTCCCGATCATGAAAAAAGTTATTGCCGAGACCGCTGAAAAATATGAAATGCCAGTGA
>DHOL01000038.1:12653-13898 GCA_002410755.1 Ruminococcaceae bacterium UBA5391
TGAAATGCTGCAAGAATATATCGCATGGAAATGGAAGAAATAGAATCATATTGCCATTTTTCAGCCATTTTTCACAAATCTGCTGAGAAATCAGCGGGACGATTTTTATCCGCAGGAATAGCATGTACAGAATAGGTATACAAGTCAGATGCAAGTCAGGACTTTCCACAAACGCAGGCCTTATTCGGGTTGCTGGCATTTTAATTACCGGCTCATAACCGGTTGGTACTGGGTTCGAGACCTAGATGGCCCACCAATTTTTAAAAGCCCCGGCCTTCACAGCCATACTGATTTGGCTCCATAAGGTAAGGAACAGTATGGCTTTCCTTATCTATACAGATTGACTATATTTTTTTAAAGTGCTACCATAACGGACAAAGGGAAAACGTTACCGGGATGATAATTTTAACCTCTTTTTGACACATGGGGGGAATTTAACAGGATGGCACCACTCAGTATTCGGGATATTGCAAAAATAGCCGAAGTTTCTGTCACAACGGTATCCCGTGTGATAAACGGTTATCCCGATGTCAGCAGAACAACCAGAGAAAAAGTGCAAAAAATCATTGAAAAAAGCTCTTACCAGCCAAACAATGCAGCGAGGAACCTAAAAAAGGCGCATAATAAAGCAGTAGGTTTCCTGATGGAAGGTTCAGCAACGCCTTTTATTACGGACCTTTCTGATATTGTTGAAGCGGAAATCAACAAGTACGGGTATGCCCTGATTCCACACCGTGTAACGAATGGTGTCAGCGGGGTGGATACCGCAGTTCAGCTTGTGATGGAAAAGCGCCTGGAGGGGCTGATTATCTGCGGCGGCTACTATATCCACAGCATCGAAGAGCTTCACAGGCTGCCGGTTCCTACCGTTTTTTGTACGACATCTCTGTATGGCATTGACCAAAGCGAGTTTTCCAGCGTCCATGTTGATGACCGCAAGGCAGCCTATGATGCGGTGAACTACCTATGCTCCATCGGCCACAAGGATATTGCGCTGCTTGGGGGGATTGAAAACGATACTTCCGGGGTTTCCGGACAACGTTTTCGCGGCTATCGGTCCGCGCTGGACCGGCACAGCATCCGCTTTGATCCGGCGCTTGTCCGTTTTTGCGGGCTGTTCACCATGCAGCGTGGTTATGATGCAACCTGTGAACTTTTGCAGGAAGGCCGCAGGCCAACGGCAATCTTCTGCATTGCGGATCAGCTTGCGGTCGGTTCCTGCAAGGCAATCTTCAATGCGGGCCT
>DHOL01000038.1:14098-14515 GCA_002410755.1 Ruminococcaceae bacterium UBA5391
CAAGGCAATCTTCAATGCGGGCCTCAGTGTGCCAAAAGACGTTTCCGTTATGGGGTTTGATGGCTCGGAAATGGCAAAATATTATGAGCCTTCTATTTGTACAGTACGTCAGCCAAAGGGAGAGATTGCCAGGCAAACGGTTAAAGTCCTGATAGACTTGATGAATGGCAGCAAAAAAAACCGCCATATTGTTTTTCCGACTGAAATCGTTACCGGAGGATCGTGCGCATCTCCGAATCAAGTTTAAAAAGGCAATTTTCAAGCGCTTTTTGTTGGATTCAAGTGCTTCAAAGGCTTCTGAAAAATGCTGTATGAATATTTCAGGAGCTTTTTCATAGAAATGCGATTATTTTTTGCTAAAATATTAACCAAAAAATTGTGGAAAATTTAAAAGCTATTGAAATCTTTTTTTAAAAA
>DHOL01000038.1:14671-15074 GCA_002410755.1 Ruminococcaceae bacterium UBA5391
AAAATGAACGCTATGATAGGGATAAATACGAAAACGTTTTCGGAACTTATGAAGAAAATAAAAAGATGAAATACGGACATATTGAAAAGAGTGCTAAATACATGAGAGAAAGGGAGTCGTTTTCATCATGAAAAAAAGCATCAGTAAAATTGCAGCCGGTGTTCTTGCAGCTTCTATGGTCGCTGCATCCTTCACGGGCTGCAACCCCTCAACCGAATCCAGTTCTGCAACAGCGTCTTCCGGAGGGGCCTCTGCAGGCAAAGGGCAGGTGTATTATCTGAATTTCAAACCTGAACAGGGAGACGCATTTAACGCGATAGCAAAAGCGTACACGGCAAAAACAGGCACGCAGGTCAAGGTCGTCACCGCTGCCTCCGGAACTTATGAGCAGACGCTGAAATCC
>DHOL01000038.1:15228-16217 GCA_002410755.1 Ruminococcaceae bacterium UBA5391
CGCTGAAATCCGAAATGGCCAAGAACGATGCCCCCACCATCTTTATCTGCAATGGCCCTGTGGGCTACAAGACATGGGGCAGCTACTGTGCAGACCTGACTAATGCGGATATTACCAGCCACCTGACAGATAAAAACCTTGCCCTGAAAGACGGCAGCAAAATCGTGGGTGTGCCGCTTGCCGTAGAAGGCTATGGCATTATCTACAACAATGCAATTATGCAGAAGTATTTTAAGCTTTCCGGCGCTAAGGCAACCAGCATGGACCAAATCAACAATTTTGCGAAACTCAAAGAAGTTGTGGAAGACATGACTGCCAAGAAGTCTCAGCTCGGCATCAAGGGCGTTTTTGGCAGCACTTCACTGAAGAGCGGCGAGGACTGGCGCTGGCAGACTCATCTGGCCAACATCCCGATTACCTATGAGCTTCAGGAAAATAATACGGACATTACAAAAGACGTGAAGGAAATTACTTTTAAATATTCCGACGAGTACAAGAATATTTTCGACCTGTACCTTAACAATTCCGTCACCGCGAAGACAATGCTTGGCAGCAAGAGCGTTGATGACTCCACCGGTGAATTTGCACTTGGACAGTGCGCAATGATCCAGAACGGCAACTGGGTTTGGTCCAGTATCAGCAAGGTTGACGGCAATGTCGTCGGGAAAGATGACATTAAGATGATGCCCGTTTACACCGGCCATTCCGGTGAAGAAAGCCAGGGCCTCTGCATCGGTACAGAAAACTTCGCCTGCATCAACTCCAAAGCTACCGCAGATGACCAGAAGGCTTCCCTCGATTTCCTGAAATGGCTTTATGTTGGCGAAGGAATGGATTATGTGACAAAATCCGGCAATGACGGCCTCGGCTTTATCGCCCCTTATGATACCTTCAAAGGCAAAGCTCCTGACGATCCACTTGCTACGGAAGTGACAAACTGGCAGAACAAATCGGGCATTAAAACGGTTCCGTGGGATTTCACCTGCTTC
>DHOL01000038.1:16475-17010 GCA_002410755.1 Ruminococcaceae bacterium UBA5391
CATGGGATCAGGTAAAGAGTGACGTTGTTTCCACCTGGAAGACAGAAGCTGCTGCCTCCTCAAAATAAAGCTAAGCTTGGCACTTGACTGCCGGCTTCCAAGACAGTGGGCGCCGCGCGGAACGGCACCCACTGTTCTGCTGTTTTGCGGGAGCTGCCGGCCTTGAAAACAAAAAAGAGGAGGGCTTTTCCTTATGCAGAAAAATTTGCGCAGATACTGGGCGGTCTTTACGCTGCCGACTTTAATTTGTTTTATCATTGCTTTCCTGATACCGTTTATCCTCGGGTTCGGCCTCTCGTTTGCCAAGTTTACTACGGTCATGGATGCGCACTTTGTGGGTTTCAGCAATTACATCAAAGCGTTTTCAGGAGACGATACTTTTCTTCCGGCGCTTCTCCGCACGGCTGTTTTCACAGTCGCATGCGTTGTGCTTATCAATCTGCTGGCCTTCCTTTTTGCCCTCCTGCTTACAAGAAAAATGCGTGGCACGAATTTTTTCCGCACAGTGTTCTTTATGCCGAACCTGATCGGCGGC
>DHOL01000038.1:17189-21466 GCA_002410755.1 Ruminococcaceae bacterium UBA5391
GCCGAACCTGATCGGCGGCATTGTCCTCGGCTATATCTGGCAGCTTATTTTCAACGGAATCCTTGCAAAATATAGCCTTACGCTGACAAGTGACGGGAAATATGGTATTATCGGCCTGATTATTCTAATGTGTTGGCAAATGACAGGCTATATGATGGTAATTTACATTGCGGGCCTTCAGAGTATCAGCCCGGATTTAATTGAGGCGGCCGTGATTGACGGTGCCTCTCCATGGCAGACGCTGATTCATATCAAGATTCCAATGGTTATGCCGTCTATTACAATCTGCATGTTCATGACGCTGACAAATTCCTTTAAACTGTTCGACCAGAACCTGTCCCTGACAAATGGTGCGCCGGGCGATGATTCCGCACTGGTTGCGCTTGATATTTACAAGACTTTTTACAACCGTCCCGGCTATGAAGGCGTCGGGCAGGCAAAGGCTGTCATTTTTGCCGTAATTCTGGCTGTGATTGCAATAGTTCAGCTTCGCCTGACAAGAAGCAGGGAGGTTGAAGCCTGATGCGGAAACAGAGGAAAATATCCAATACCATTATTACAATCATTCTGATTTTCCTTTCCTTCCTTTACATTGCACCGATTCTGATTGTGCTGATGAATTCCTTTAAAGGCAAGCTCTTTATTTCAGATCAGCCGTTTGTTTTTCCCACATTTTCTAAGCAGGACCTTGGCGCGGCAGGCATCCAGCCCAAAACCTTTGTCGAGCTGAAGAACTACTGGAACGGCGTTCAGAAAATCCATTTTTGGAATGCATTCGGCCGTTCTGTATTCATCACGGTGGCTGGTGTTGCAATTATCGTCCTTTTCACTTCCATGACTGCATGGTTTATTACCCGCACAAAAAGCCACTACAGCAACACCCTGTATTACCTTTTTGTCTTTTCTATGGTTATCCCCTTCCAGATGGTCATGTACTCCATGACAAAAGTAGCAAATGCCCTGCATCTGGATAATCCGCTTGGCATCCTGGTTCTTTACCTTGGCTTTGGCGCAGGCATGTCAGTGTTTATGTTCTCCGGGTTCATCAAGGGAATCCCTGTCAGCATTGAAGAAGCTGCAATCATTGACGGCTGCTCACCACTCCAATGCTTTTTCCGGATTGTTTTCCCTGTGATGAAGCCGACGGTAACGACTGTCGCAATTTTAAATACCATGTGGATTTGGAATGACTACCTCATGCCGTACCTGGTCATGGGCAAGGACTACCCGACTATCCCCATTGCAATTCAGTATTTGCAGGGCGGCTATGGGAGCATTGATATGGGCGCCATGATGGCCATGCTGATTCTTGCCATTATTCCAATCATCGTTTTTTATGTTGCTTGTCAGAAATATATTATCAGGGGCGTTGTCACAGGCGCTGTGAAAGGCTGAAATGCTAATAGGTAAAGGAGAGAAAAATTGTGGAGCCGCTGAAAAAACAGGCGCCTCTGAAACGTGGGGCCGGCATTCTGCTGCCGGTCACGAGTCTGCCGTCACCGTATGGAATCGGGACGTTTGGAGAAGAAGCGTACCGGTTTGTCGATTTTCTGGAGGAAGCCGGCCAGAGCTACTGGCAGGTTCTTCCGCTTGGCCCTACCAGCTATGGTGACAGCCCATACCAGAGCTTTTCCGCATTTGCGGGAAACCCGTACTTTATTGACTTTGACATTCTTGCAAGGGATGGGCTCCTGCAAACGGCGAACTATTCAGGGATTGACTGGGGAACCGATGCCGCAAAGGTAAATTATGCAAATATATACAAAAACCGCTTCCGGGTTTTGCGGAAAGCATACCGAAACAGCAAGATTGCCGGTGAACCGGACTTTACCCGATTCTGCGCCGAGGATGACGCTGTTTGGCTAGATGACTACAGCCTTTATATGGCTGTAAAATCGCATAACGGCTTTTCATCCTGGCAGGATTGGCCGGAGGAAATCCGCATGGCGGAACCGCAGACGCTGGATTCCTGCAAAAAGCTGTATCAGGATGACATCCTTTTCTGGAAGTTCTGTCAGTATGAGTTTTACCGTCAATGGCATGCGCTGAAGCAGTATGCCAACAAAAAAGGAATTGAAATCATTGGGGACATCCCTATCTATGTTTCGCTGGACTCTGCCGATGTATGGCTTCACCCATCGCTTTTTAAACTGGACAGTTCAAAATGCCCGACTGATGTTGCCGGTGTACCGCCGGACCAGTTCAGCAGGACTGGGCAGTTATGGGGAAACCCAATTTATGCATGGGATGCAATGGCCCGGGACGGCTTTCTCTGGTGGAAAAAGCGCATGAGATGCTCTGCAGATTTGTATGACATCACACGGATTGACCATTTTATTGGCATTGTGCGGTACTATAATATCCCTTATGGCAGCGACACGGCCGAAACAGGCGAGTGGAAGAAAGGCCCCGGCAGGCCTCTGGTTGCTGCTATCGGTGAAGCGATGGGCGGCAGGAAAATTATTGCCGAGGACCTTGGCTGTGTTGTCCCTGCTGTAACAGAGCTGCGGGAACAGGCCGGTTTTCCCGGCATGAAAATTCTGGAGTTCGCGTTTAATAACAGGCCGGATAACCTGAATCTGCCAGGTCACTATGAAAAAAACTGTGTTGTCTATGGTGGTACACACGACAATGAGACGCTGAAAGGATTCTTTGCTCATCAGACACAGAAGTCTCTCCGATTTGCAAGGGATTACCTTGCCGTACGGCGCAGCAGGGATCTTCCGCGGGCCTGCATCCGCGCGGGATTTGCCAGTGCGGCCAATACGGCTGTTTATCAGATGCAGGATTTTCTTGGCCTCGGAGACGAGGCGCGGATGAACTTCCCTTCGACAATTGGCGGCAACTGGGTTTGGCGGCTGGTCCCTGGTGAACTGACCGGAAACCTTGCCGGGGAGATCCGTGCACTTACGGAACTTTATGACCGGCTCCCGAAACCAGCAAAAAAGCGCACGGAAGCATAGAAAGGAGCAGACATGTCATTTCAGGAAGCAATCCGGAACAGGCTTTTGCAGGACGAACATGTTGAGCCTTCTTCCGCTGATGCGAAACAACTTTACCACGCTGTTTCTCACGCCGCGATGGATGTATGCCGCGAGGCATGGCAGAAGCCGAAAAAAGGGAAGGTCGCTTGTTATTTTTCGGCAGAATTCCTGCTTGGCCGCGTTATTTACAGCAATCTGATGAACCTTGGCCTCTTGGAGGAGACAGAGACTTTTCTGAAAGATATTGGACGGAAGGCAAACCTTTTTGAGGATGTTGAAGATGATGCCCTTGGAAACGGCGGCCTTGGACGTCTTGCCGCCTGCTTCCTCGACAGCGCTGCAACACAGGATATCCCGCTTATGGGCTTTGGAATCCGTTACCGCTACGGCCTTTTTAAGCAGAGCTTCCGCAACGGCTTTCAGCACGAAGAAGCGGATGACTGGCTTGCCTGGGGTGATCCGTGGAGCGTGCGCCGGGAAGATGAAAAAGTACTTGTTGTTCTGGGCGACCAGAACGTCTATGCTGTCCCGTATGATATGCCTGTGATTGGTTATGGGGGAAAGACAGTCAACACGCTCCGCCTCTGGCAAGCGGAAGCGGTTCACCCATTCTGTTTTGAGCTTTTCGACGAGCAGAAATATACGGCAGCCATGCAGGAAAAGACTTTGGCGGAAAGCATTTCTGCCGTCCTGTACCCGAATGACAGCACCGAGGAGGGAAAGCGCCTGCGCCTGAAACAGCAGTATTTCTTCTCCAGCGCATCCCTTCAGACAATCTTCCGGCACTTTACAGAACAGAATGGCAATGATTACGAAAAATTTCCGGATTGCTATGCCATTCAGCTGAATGACACGCATCCGACCGTTTCAATCCCTGAGCTTCTGCGCCTGCTGATGATGAAGGGGCATTTGACTTTTGAGCAGGCCTTTCCTGTTGTTCAGAAAACATTTGCTTACACCTGCCATACTGTTATGGCCGAAGCACTGGAAAAGTGGGACCTGCGCCTGTTCCAGAGTGTGCTGCCGGATGTTTACCCTTATGTTGTCATGCTCCAGAACCGTCTTTCCCGGGAACTGGCGGAGCGGAAAATAGCCGATTCATCAAAGTATGATATTATTTCCGGCGGTAAGGTCTATATGGCACGCATGGCGGTCTATTCAACCCATTCCGTTAACGGAGTGGCAAAAATCCATACGGAGATTTTGGAGCACAGCACACTGCCGGAGTGGTATGCTCTGTATCCGGAACGTTTCAGCAACAAGACCAATGGCGTTACACAGCGCCGCTGGCTT
>DHOL01000022.1 GCA_002410755.1 Ruminococcaceae bacterium UBA5391
TAACCAGCTGAGCTATGCTCCCATCTTTCGTTGTACGAGTCCATTCAGCGACGTCTTATATCATACTCTACCGCACTTCATTTGTCAACCACCAGGCAATGATTTTTTGGATTTTTCGCTGCCGCTGTGCTATTGCCCGGTTTGCAGACTGCAAAAACCATACGCTCTTCTTTTGGGCCAGGAGCTTGAAACGTAAGGTCACCCCAGACAGCTTTGACCTCCAGCCCTACTTTTTTCAAAATGGCACAAACGGCCTCCTGCTGATAGGCGCGTTCGGAAAAATGCTCAGAAGTGCGTTCATAAACCATTCCGTGGCGCACAAAGAAGTCGAGGCTGACTGCAACACAGGCATTTTTAGGTTCCAGCCGATTCTGCCAGACACAATAAACATCCGGGATATCATAAACAAAAACATTGTCAGCAAGAATTTTGCAATGCTTATAGACAGTGTTCACATCAAAAAGAAAGCAGCCTCCTGGGTTCAGAAAAAGTGAAACCCGGCGGAAAGTCTCTTCCAGCTCCCGGAGAGATAAAATATGGTTGATGCTGTCAAGCATACAGATAACCGTATCCACCGTCCCGTAAAGGTCCATTTCCTGCATCTTTTGACAGATAAAAAGAATATCTTTTCCTGCCGCACATGCTTTGTGCTGTGCAATGGAGAGCATCTCCGGTGAAGCGTCCAAGCCAAAAACATCAAACCCGCGTTTCGCAAGCTCCAACGTCAGGCTGCCTGTCCCACAGGCCATATCCAGTGTAAGACCAGGCTTATGGGTAAGGCGGCTGAGAGCTGCGCAGAGATAGTCCGCGCGCCCTGCATAGTTGACATTGCGCGTCAAACTGTCATAACAGCGTGCAAAAGCTGAATAACTCATTTTTCCGGCTTCTTCGCTTCTTCCAGGCGTTTAAAAGCCAGTGAATAACCGTCACAGCCATAGTGCAGGGAACGGTTAACCCGGCTGATTGTTGCTGTGGAAGCTCCCGTTTCAGTGACAATATCGCTGTAAACCTTTTTCGTACTCAGCATATGTGCAACAAGAAACCGCTGTGACATTGCCTTAAGCTCCGGCACCGTACAAAGGTCCTCGAAAAAAGCATAGCACTCTTTTCGCGTTTTCAGGGTTAAAATTGCATCAAACAGAAAATCTACGCTTGGATCCTTAATTTTTGAATTCATCATAGAAACTCTCTCCCCTTCTGCATACTGTGATATTTTAGCATGAAAAAGTGGAAAAGTAAAGGCAAATATTCCTTATCTGAAGTTTTTCAGTCAGCTTAAAGTATTTGCAATGATATTTTACCAAGCGTAAAAAAGTGCCTCCTTTTTCAAGGCGGCACCCATTATTTCCGGCAATGCGAAAGAATTTCCGAACAGAGACGTTCTGCCCCTTCCCCAGTCCGGGCGGAAAAAGGAAGGAACAAAATATGACGGCTGGAAAATAAATCTGTAAGGCTGGTTTCCTGCGACGCGCGCTCCACTGCGCCAAGTTTATCGCCTTTAGAAGCCACCACAAGGAATGGAATTCCCTCCTGCTGTAAATAGTTAATCATCCCCCAGTCATCTTCTGTCGGCTGGTGGCGCATGTCGATAATCTGTACAACAAGGCGGATATCCCTGTCTGCTGAAAAGTAGCCCTCTACCAGCTCTGCCCAACGTGCTTTATCCGCTTTTGAAACTTTTGCATAGCCATAACCGGGAAGATCCACAAAGCGGCAGAAACCAAGGCGATAAAAATTGATGGTTGCAGTCTTTCCCGGAGAAGAACTGGTTCGTGCAAGTGACCTGCGGCTGACAAGGCGGTTAATCATAGAGGATTTTCCAACGTTTGACCTGCCGGAAAAAACAATCTCCGGCAGGCTGCAAAACGGAAGGCCGGAAGGTGTTCCGACCGCAAACTCAAAGGCAGCATTTTGAAAATTCATTTTTCTACTCCGTCACTGCGTAATAACCGGTGGATGAGAGTCCGAGGCCACATGGCCCTGCACTTCGGGAGACAGTGCTTTGGGAGGCTGTTTAGGAAGCGTCTCCGATTTCTCCTGTTCCGTTTTTTGGGGGGAAGGCATCCGAGTCAACGCAATTTTTAGCACCTGGTCAATTTTTTCAACCGGCTCAAAATGGACATGCTTTTTTACGGCAGAATCAATTTCCTCAAGGTCAGGCTTGTTGTCCACCGGAATGATGACTGTCTTGATACCGTTGCGGTAAGCCGCCATTGACTTTTCTTTCAGGCCGCCGATTGGCAGCACACGGCCAAGGAGTGTAATCTCGCCGGTCATAGCGACGTCATGCCGGATTGGAATCCTGCAAAGTGCAGAGGTAATGGCCGTCGCCATTGCAGTCCCGGCGGAAGGGCCGTCCTTTGGAATGGCACCCTCCGGTGCATGGATATGAATATCATACTTTGTGTAAAAATCATGGTTGATGCCAAGTTCAGAAGCACGGGTGCGGATACAGCTTATTGCCGTTCTGGCAGACTCTTTCATCACGTCGCCGAGCGAACCGGTAAGCTCTACCTTGCCCGTGCCATCCATAATGGCAACCTCAATTGGCAGAAGGACACCGCCCACACTCGTCCAGGCAAGGCCATTCACAAGGCCCACCGTATCTTTCCGGTTCAGGCTTTCATCCCTGAATTTTTCAGGGCCGAGCAGTTCTTTCAGCTTTGCGGATGAAACCGTGATTTTCGCATTTTTATCTTCCACAAAAGTACGGGCACATTTACGGCAAACTGAAGCAATCTCGCGCTCCAGTTGGCGGACTCCTGCTTCGCGCGTATAGGCATCAATCATTTTGCGCACAGCCGCCGGGGTAAAGTGAAGTCCCTTTTGATCCATCCCGTTCTTTTTAAGCTGTTTCGGGATAAGGTGCTCCATGGCAATATGGTACTTCTCCTCATGCGTATAACTGCCAAGCGTAATGACATCCATCCTGTCATAGAGAGGCTCTGGAATAGCGCTGGCATCATTTGCCGTGGTAATGAACAGCACTTTGCTCAGGTCAAAAGGCATATCGATATAATGGTCATAGAATGCGCTATTCTGGTCCGGGTCGAGAACTTCCAGGAGGGCGGAAGACGGATCCCCGCGGAAATTGTCACCCATTTTGTCAATTTCATCAAGAAGGATAACTGGATTGTTGGTACCGGCCTGCTTTAATGCGGCAATAATGCGGCCCGGCATAGAGCCGATATACGTGCGGCGGTGTCCAACAATGTCAGACTCATCACGGACTCCGCCAAGCGAAACACGGACGTATTTACGTCCAGTGGCCTCGGCGATAGAATGGGCGATGGAAGTCTTCCCTACGCCCGGAGGGCCTACAAGACAGATAATCTGCCCGCTGACTTCCGGGGCAAGCTTTTTTACTGCAAGAATTTCAAGGATACGCTCTTTTACTTTTTTAAGGCCATAGTGGTCGCGGTCAAGAATATGTTGTGCCTTTTTCAGGTCGATACGGTCAGTGGAGGATTTACTCCACGGCAGGTCAAGGCAGGTATCAATATAGCTTTCAATCACACTTCCTTCGTGTGAGCCTTCCGGCATTTTTGCAAGGCGTTCACATTCCTTCATCAACTTATCATGTTGAAGTTTCGGCAGTTGGGCCTTTTCAATTTTTTTCTTAAGCTCATCGGCTTCACGGCGTGGATCTTCACCCTCTCCCAGTTCATCAGAAATCGCACGCATCTGTTCACGAAGGAAATATTCACGCTGGTTTTCGTCAATCTGATTTTTTGCCTTCTCGTTAATCTTCTCCTCGATGGAAAGTACCTGAATTTCCTTCTGCAAAATTTCAGAGAGCTTTTCGAGGCGGCGGACCGGATGAAGCTCTTCCAGAATCGTCTGTTTCTCCGTGTAGTCAAACATAATATTGGCAGCAATGTAATCTGCCAATGTACCGCAGTTTTTCTGCTGCACCACACTGAGGATAATATCCGGCGGAATATGGCTGTAATGCTGGATATACTGCTCAAAGAGCCCTTGGGCGCGGCGTACAAGGGCGTCTGTGCGCCGTGTCTGGCGGTACGGAAGCGTATCAAGGCGGCGGAGACTGACAACGAAACACGGATCTGAGTTTACCACCGATTCAGTCTCCGCACGGTACATGCCTTCTGCAAACAGGCGTATCCCTTCATCCGTACGGCGGATGACCTGCCTAATTTTTGCAACAACGCCGACCTTATAAAGCTGGTCGGCTGCCGGGTCATTATCCGTAAGACTTTTCTGAGCGACAAGGAAAATCATTTGATCTGAATTCATGGCTCGATCCAGGGCCTGAACGGATTTTTTCCGCCCGACGTCAAACTGGAGGAGCATACCCGGAAAGATGACCAGCCCGCGCAGCGCAAGGGCCGGCACCGTAATAAGGTCCTGCTTTTTCAGTTTAGTTTCTTCACTCATATTCTACTCCTTGAAAAAAAGGCTGCTGCAGGGCGAAGAATTAAAACTCACCACACTGCAACAGTCCCGGCCGCTTGACTTTTTAAGATGCGGATTCTTTCCGCCCGCGTCTGTTTTGGGCCGATATTTTCAGTTTAACCGGCTTGCGCTCCGGATTGTACTCAATAATTGGCTTTTCACCTTTTAAAACAGTATCCGGTGTAATTGTAACCTTCTCAATCGTATAATTGGAAGGCACCTGATACATTAAAGGCGTGAGGAATTCTTCTGTCACCGACCTGAGGCCTCTTGCCCCCGTCCGCCGTTCAATGGTTTTCTGTGCAATCGCTTTGAGGGCTTCCGGCTTAAATTCAAGGTCTACCTGGTCAAGGCTGAAAAGCTTTTTATACTGGCTAATCAGGCTGTTCTTCGGTTCAGTTAAAATGCGAATCAGCGCATTTTCATCAAGCCCATCCAGCACTGCAACAACGGGAAGGCGTCCCACCAGTTCAGGAATCATGCCAAACTTGACAAGGTCATGCGGTGTAACTTTTTTCATCCAGGAAGCCATATCGAGCTCCACCTTACTGTGGACTTCGGCTCCGAATCCAATTCCTGAGGAAGCAGTCCTCTTCTCGATTATTTTATCAAGGCCGTCAAAGGCACCGCCGCAGATAAACAGGATATTCGTTGTATCAATCTGAATAAACTCCTGCTGCGGGTGCTTTCTTCCACCCTGGGGCGGGACGTTGGAAACCGTCCCTTCCAGAATCTTCAGCAAGGCCTGCTGAACACCTTCACCGCTCACGTCACGCGTAATGGAAGGATTCTCAGATTTGCGGGCAATCTTGTCAATTTCATCAATATAAATGATCCCGTGCTCAGCCCGTTCAACATCATAATCCGCTGCCTGAATCAGGCGCAGAAGGATATTCTCCACATCTTCCCCGACATAACCGGCTTCCGTCAGTGTTGTTGCATCTGCAATTGCAAATGGCACATCCAGGATTTTTGCAAGCGTCTGGGCAAGAAGCGTTTTGCCCACACCGGTTGGCCCGAGAAGGAGGATATTGCTCTTAGTCAGCTCAACGTCATTTTTGTCTCTGCCATAGTAAATGCGTTTGTAGTGGTTATAGACCGCTACGGAAAGGGCAATTTTCGCCTCTTCCTGTCCAATGACATATTCGTCGAGCTTTTCCTTAATTTCCTGCGGCTTTGGAAGTTCTATGGTAGCACCGCTGCAGCTGTCCTTGCGGGAAGAAAGGTTCTTCTCATCATTCAGGATGGACATGCACAGCTCAATGCATTCGTCGCAGATAAAAACACCGGGCCCCGCGATTAGGCGGCGCACCTCGCTCTGCGGCTTCCCACAAAACGAGCAGCAGATTTCCCGGCCTTTGCTGTTCTCATCATTACCATTAGACACTCTTGTATCACCCTATTTCATCGGCTTGCGATTACTTTATCAATCAGGCCGTATTTTACAGCTTCTTCCGGCGTCATAAAGTTATCGCGGTCGGTGTCTCGCTCAATTATTTCAAGTGGCTGGCCAGTACTTTCAGCCAGCAACTGATTTAAAAGTTTCTTCTTGCTGGAAAGGTAGTTCGCATGAATCATGATATCCGAAACTTGTGACTGCGGAAGTCCGCCGCTCGGCTGATGAATCAGGATATCTGTGTGCGGCAGCGAAAAACGCTTTCCCTTGGTCCCGGCAGCAAGCAGGAAAGAACCCATGCTGGCAGCCAGCCCCATGCAAATAGTTGAAACATCACATTTAATATATTTCATGGTATCATAGATGGCCATGCCGGCTGTGACGGATCCGCCCGGGCTGTTAATATAAAGGCTGATATCCTTTGCCGGATCCTGCCCTTCAAGGTAAAGGAGCTGAGCCACAACAAGGCTGGAAGTCGCGTCATTGACTTCGTCCGTCAACATAATAATACGGTCGTTCAACAGACGGGAATAAATATCATAGGAGCGCTCTCCACGGTTCGTCTGCTCAATGACATAAGGAACAAGATTGCTCATACCGAGATAACCTCCTAAAAGAGTTCAGCTGAAAGGATTGGCGGAAAAGCGGAAAATTATTCCGTTTTTTCCTCATCTTTTCCTTCTGGCTTCTTTTCCTCTGCTTTTGGCGGTTCACCTTCGGCAATAACCGCCTCATTTTTGACAAGGTCAAAGGCTTTTTCAACAGCAAGGTCCTTTGCTACGTCTTCCCTTGCAACAGCCTTTTTGATCTTTTCAACGTCAACCTTGTAGTTATCGGCAATCTTCTTGATTTCCGCGTCGATTTCTTCCTCAGCAGGATGGATGTTTTCCAGCACGGCAATTTTTTCAAGGGCAAGGCGCATCTTGACCTGGCGCTCCGCCTGTGAACGGAACTGCTCACGGATACCCTTCTTGTCAAGGCCAGTGTACTTCATATAAGTCTCAATGGTCATACCCTGAGACTGGAGCCGATAATTAAAGTCACGCAAATCATCATCAATACGGTTTTCAAACATAGCCTGCGGGATGTCAGCCTTCACGATGCTGACAACTTTATCAATCAGCTGGTTTTCAACTGCATCGTTGGCGGCCGCTTCACGGGACTCCGTAATCTTCTTGCGGATATCCGCCTTGTACTCGTCCATCGTGTTAAACTCGCTTACATCCTTGACGAATTCATCGTCAGCGGCCGGAAGCTCCTTCTTTTTGATTTCATGCAGTTTCACCTTGAAAACGGAGTCTTTGCCTGCCAGGTCTTTGGCCTGGTAGTCTTTCGGAAATTTAACGTTTGCATCAAATTCGTCGCCGGACTTATGCCCGATAACCTGATCCTCAAAGCCCGGAATAAACTGGCCGGAGCCAAGCTCAAGGCTGTAGTTATCTGCCTTGCCGCCTGCAAACTGCTTGCCGCCGACACTGCCGTCAAAATCGATAACAGCAATATCTCCCTTTTGGGCTTCGCGGTCTTCAACCGTTACCATACGGGCATTGCGGTCCTGAATGCGGGCAACTTCGCTGTCAATATCCTTGTCAGTAACCTCAACGGGTTTCTTCCATGCCTTAATGCCTTTATAACCCTCAATGGAAACTTCCGGTTTTGTTGTAATTGTAGCCTTGAAATCGAGGCCATCCTTCCCGGCAGAAACGAGTTTAAAATCGACCTTGTCTTCGACCATTTCCAGTTTGGCCTCTTTGACAGCGTCCTCCATTGCCTTTGGGTAAACGGCATTGATAGCGTCCTCATAAAAAACGTTTTCACCATAATACTTTTCAACGATTTTGCGCGGGGCCTTGCCTTTGCGGAATCCAGGAATCATAATTTTTTTGTTTTCCTTGCGGTAAGCCTGCTCTACAGCATTTTCAAACGTTGCGGCATCGACGGTAACTTCAAGCTCATAGCGGTTTGTGTCCACTTTATTTGACGATTTTAAACTCATGGTTTGTTTCCTCCTGAATGTTTACAGTTTAACGGGTATCATTATACCACAAGGCCAAAAAACTTTCCACATAATTTCATAAATGTTTTCAGTTCAGCGGATCAGAAGCGGAAGAAAGCCGAGAAAGTCACAGGAAATTAAGTGCATTTTCACCCCGCGGTATTCGCCTGCCGGGGAGCGCCTTGCGGCGGCACTGCCATGAATATGGCCGTAATAGCAGTCGGAGATGCCATGCTGCACCAGCACATCCATAATCTCCGCGCACTCCATGCCGTCATAAACAGGCGGGTAATGGAGAAAAACGATTGGCTTCCCACCGAGCTTTTTGCCTTCCTCCAGGGAAAGCGTCAGCCGCCCAACTTCGCGTGCGACAATCTTTTGGTCTTCCGCACTTTCTGCGTCATAGAGCCAGCCGCGTGTACCGCAGACTGCATAGTCCCCGGCCCGGGCTGAACTGTTATGAATCAGGCTGAGGGTATTAAATCCCTTCTCCGCAAAATAGGTTTCAATTTTTCTTCTCGTTGACCACCAATAATCATGGTTCCCTTTCAGAAGCAGTTTGCGGCCGGGAAGCGAATTGAGAAAGCGGAAGTCTTGTTCTGACGCTTCAAGCTTCATCGCCCAGGAAATGTCCCCGGCAACAACGACCGTATCTTCTGGCCGCACAACGGCCCGCCAGTTCTTTTCAAGGCGAGGAATGTAACCTTCCCATCCCTCGAACACATCCATCGGCTTATCCTCACCGAGGGAGAGATGAAGGTCTGCAATGGCATACAGGGACATGGGACTCAGCCTTTCCGGGCGGCATCCAGCACAGCCGCCGTCATTTTCTCTTTCGTGCAGACGCGCGAAAAGCGGACTGGTTTGTTTTCAAGTCCGGCAATCGGCTTCGGCACGGGCGTGCCTGTCAAAACCGAAAGCCTGCGGGCCGCTTCAAATACACCGCCGGTGCTTTCTTCCGGTGCAATGGCAGAAAGGACATCCGGCGCGAATTTGTATGGGCTTGCTGTGGAAACAATAACCGTCGGGGTACGGTCTCCCGTTTTCGACCGGTATTCCCGACAGACACGGGACGCAACTGCGGTGTGCGGGTCACAGAGGTAGTGCTCTTCCCTCCAAATACGGCCGATTTCCTCCTTTGTCTCCCCGTCACTGCAGAAGCCTGCGGAAAAGATATGGCGTATTTTTTCAAGCATATCTCCATCCACCTGGTAGCAGCCTGTTTCTGTAAGCTGTTTCATCCAGGCAGACACTCTCCCGCCGTCCCCGTAGGTAAGGTCAAAGAGGAGGCGCTCAAGGTTGCTTGAAACCAAGATGTCCATGGAGGGGGAAATTGTTTTGAAAAAGCGGCGGTTACGGTCATAGACGCCCGTCTCAAGGAACTGCGTCAGCACATTGTTCGCGTTTGAGGCACAAATCAGCCTCTTTATGGGAAGGCCCATTTTTTTTGCATAATAGGCGGCAAGGATATTGCCGAAATTCCCGGTCGGGACACAGAAATTCACGCATTCTCCCGGTTTAATGCGGCCAGCGGAAACAAGGTCGCACCATGCGGAAAAATAATAGACAATCTGTGGAAGGAGACGGCCCCAGTTGATTGAATTTGCGCTTGAGAACAAGCAGCCGAATTCACCGATTTTCCGGCAGAGTTCTGCGTCGGCAAACAGCTTTTTTACGCCGGTCTGTGTGTCGTCAAAGTTACCCTGAACTGCCGCAACGGAAACATTTTTTCCTTCCTGTGTGAGCATCTGCCGTTCCTGCATGGTGCTGACGCCATTCTGCGGATAGAATACAAGGATGCGCGTATGAGGCACATCCCGAAACCCTTCCAGCGCAGCTTTGCCGGTATCTCCCGATGTTGCTACAAGAATCAGTGCATCTTTCCCGCAATGGATTTTTTGGAGGGCGTGTGTCAGAAGATGCGGCAGGAGCTGTAACGCCATATCCTTGAATGCACAGGTCGGCCCGTGCCAAAGTTCCAGGAAGGAGACACCGCTTTGCAGGGTGACAACAGGAGCAGGGGTGCTGCCGGAAAATTTTCCGCCTGCATAAGCTCCTGCAACACATTCCCGGATTTCTTCCGGCGTAAAATCGGTCAGATAAAGGCTGAGGACCTTCTCCGCGCGGCTACGGTAATCCAGCGGTTCCAAAGCAGCCAGCCAAGAAAGTGAAACAGTCGGAAAGCTCTCAGGGACAAACAGGCCGCCATCGCTGCAGATACCTTCTGCAATCGCTTGCGATGAGGAAACACATATCTGGCGGTTCCGTGTTGACTGGTAGTTCATGTCGGTCTCTCCCTTCAAAAAGTAACATAAGCCGGTTTAAAAACTTTGGGGACAGGAAAAGGCATCCGCGACATACTGAATGGATACTGGAGATCTATTCTGTGTTGTAACTGCCGCCACATCAAATCTTGGCTGTAAAGCGGTCGGATGCGCCTGCAAATAAAGAAGCGCCGTCCGGATAAGCCTTCTCTGCTTTGCCGGTGTAACAGCTTCAAGGGGATTTTCCAGAGAACCCTGCTCACGCGTTTTTACTTCTACAAAAATAAGGAATTTCTTGTTGCGGGCAATGATGTCGATTTCCCCAAAGCGCGACCGGTAATTTCTCACAACGACTGTGCAGCCGTTCTGTTCCAGATAATATGCAGTATACTGCTCGCCCAGCGGCCCGGAGGAATTATTCACAGTCTGAACCCCCCAGAATATGTCTCAGGAAGGTTCTGCGATGGACAGGACACGGCCCATATTTTTTCAGCATTGCCCTGTGGTATGCAGTGCCATACCCTTTATGTTTTGCAAAGCCATATTCCGGATAAATCCTGTCGATTTCCACCATAAGCCGGTCACGGCTTACTTTGGCGAGGATAGAAGCCGCAGCAACGCTTTCGGAAAGAGAATCGCCGCGTATAACGGTCTGTGTCTTTACACCAAGGGATGGCATCTGGTTTCCGTCAACAAGGGCAAAGTCTGGCCGAACGTTAAGCGCATCAAATGCACGCTTCATGGCAAGAAAGGTTGCCTGAAGGATATTGACTTGATCAATTTCCCCCTCTGTTGCAAACCCAATCCCCCATATTGCATTTTTAGCTATTTCTCCAAACAGGGCTTCGCGCTTTTTAGGCGTAAGTTTCTTCGAGTCGTCAATGCCCTCTACTGCAAACCCTTCCGGCAGAATCACCGCAGCAGCAAAAACCGGCCCCGCAAGCGGCCCGCGCCCTGCTTCATCAATTCCGCAGACTGTCTGGAAGCCTGCGGAATGCGCCTGGTTTTCATAAAGCAGTCCGTCCGTCATGGTTCTTTAGCGCATTCCAGCGTAATCCGCCCTAGTTTCCCACTTCGGAATTCTTCAAGCAGCACATGCCCTGCACGCTCTGTATCTGCTGCGCCTCCGCCTGCAAGCATCCCACGGTGCCTTGCCGCGCGCTGCAAAAGTTCATACCCGTCACCGGCAGTAAAATCCTCTGCTGTCAGCTTCCACCGCACTGAAAGCGCCTCCGGCGCAACACTGCGCAGTGTTTCCAGCAACTGGCAGGCAAGCCATTCACAGTCCAGCACATCATCCCTGACTGCCCCGGTGAACGCAAGGTGCTCCCCCATCGTCTTATCTGTGACTTTCGGCCAGAGGACTCCGGGTGTATCAAGCACTTCAAATCCTCTGCCGACTGGATACCAGCCACTTTTGCGTGTTATCCCCGGGCGGTTTTCTGCGGCGGCATGGCTTCCGCCTGCAAGCCGGTTAATGAGGGAACTCTTGCCCACATTCGGGATGCCTGCCGCCATAATGCGGATTTTTCTTCCTGCCATCCCTTTCGAACGCCAGGACGCAGTTTTCGCGCTCAGGAGATTTGCAATCTCTGGCAGGATGGCTGAAACGCCTTTTCCAGTCTTGCAGTCTGCATTCACCGCAGAAAGCCCATGGGCATGGTAAAACGCCAGCCAGCAGGCCGTCTGTTTTTGATCTGCAAGATCGCTGCGGTTCAGCAGCAGGATACGCGGACGCGCACCAATCATCCGGCCTAGGTCGGGGTTGCGGCTGCTGACTGGGATGCGGGCATCGAGGATTTCTACCACCGCGTCCACAAGCTTCAGATTTTTAGCGATTTCACGCTCTGCTCGGGCCATGTGTCCGGGAAACCACTGAATTGTCTGCTGTTCCATCTTTCCTTACTTTCACCTGCCGGCCCGGGGGCGTCTTACCGGCTCCGGAATCCCTTAAAAGGGATAAGCAGGAAATTTACTTTGCCCATAATGTAGCGGGTATCAATCTCACCGACATCATGATAGCGGCTATCTTCTGAAATAGGGCGGTTATCCCCCAAGACAAAGACCTTACCCTTATCCACAGTCAGAGGAAATTGCATATCGCCCCGCCCTTTTGTAATTCCGTTTGTGATGTATAATGACTCATCAAGTTCCTTGCCATCCACCAGAACAACGCCTTTGGTAGAATCAATGGAAACTTTTTGGCCTTCCGTAGCAATAACGCGCTTGATGATCCGCTTATTTAACTTTGTTCCACCTGCATCAATAACGACTACATCACCACGCCGGAAACTTTTGTCGGCACAATTAACAAAGACGCGGTATCCATTCAGATAATTCGGCTCCATGGATGTGCCCTGCACAACGACATCCAGCCGAAACAGGAAAACAAAAAGGATCATTACAACAATCAGTGCAGAAATAAGCGCCTCCACCCATTCATAGCAGCCTGAAACAGTACTACTTGGGGACTTCTGCCGTGACACGGGGCCAGAACCTGACACTGTCACATTTATTACCACCTTAGAGATAAAATCATCCTGTTTGTACCCACCGGCAGGGACGGAACCATAACAAAAAAGGGACACTGCATGTCCCTTTTTGCTCACCAGATAAAATAAGGATTACTGAACTTTGCCCTTAACCTTGGCAGACTTGCCAACTCTGTTGCGGAGAAAATAAAGTTTTGCACGGCGGACATTCCCTCTGCGGATCACAGTCACATTCTTAACACTGGGAGAATGGATTGGGAAAACCCTCTCGACACCAACGCCATAGGAAACACGGCGAACGGTAAAAGTCTCGCTGATGCCACTGCCTTTCCGTGCAATAACGGTCCCTTCAAAGGCCTGAACTCTTTCATGATCACCTTCGCGGATATTCACGTCAACACGAACCGTATCACCAATTTCAAATTTGGGAAGCTCCTGCTTTGTACAGTCTTTTACAATTGTTTTCAGTTGATCCATGAGATTTGTTCTCCTTCCTAAAATTCAGGCATTCATGCCTTTCGGCAGAGGACTGCCAGCTCCGCGTCCTGGAAATCAGACGCGGTTCCCACCGGCTTCCCGGCGGACTTAAATACGATATTAGTTTATCACAGCGAATCATCAGATGCAACTGATTTTTCATTTTTTTCTAAAAAGCAGGGAATTCAGCTTCCGAATCCAGAAAAAGCCGCCTGGTCTTGACAGGTTCCACCGAACGCGATATAATAGCGCATGTACCTAGCAATTTAGGGGTATAGCTCAGCTGGTAGAGCAGCGGTCTCCAAAAC
>DHOL01000017.1:0-578 GCA_002410755.1 Ruminococcaceae bacterium UBA5391
GACTGCCCCGGCCATGCTGACTATATTAAAAACATGATTACCGGTGCGGCGCAGATGGATGTTGCTATCCTTGTCGTTTCTGCTGCAGACGGTGTTATGCCTCAGACAAGAGAGCATATTCTGCTTGCTCGTCAGGTCGGTGTGCCTTATATCGTCGTTTTCATGAACAAGGTTGACCAGGTTGATGACCCCGAACTGCTGGACCTTGTTGAAGTTGAAATTCGTGACCTGCTTAATGAGTATGGCTTCCCAGGCGACAAGACACCAATTATCCGTGGTTCCGCTCTGAAAGCTCTCGAGTCCAAATCCACTGATCCAAATGCACCGGAATACAAGTGCATTTTTGATTTGATGGATGCTGTTGATAATTTTATTCCAACCCCGAAGCGCAACGATGAGCTGCCCTTCCTGATGCCGGTAGAGGATGTCATGACCATTAGTGGCCGTGGGACCGTTGCAACTGGCAGAGTTGAGCGTGGCAAAGCAAAGATCGGCGATGAAGTCGAAATTGTTGGCCTGACTACAGAAAAGAAGAAGTCTGTTATTACAGGGCTTGAAATGTTCCGCAAGACTCTTGA
>DHOL01000017.1:942-1360 GCA_002410755.1 Ruminococcaceae bacterium UBA5391
GGAAGGCACTGAGATGTGCATGCCGGGTGATAATGTTGAGATGAACGTTGAACTGATTACCCCGATTGCTATGGAGGAAGGGCTCCGCTTTGCTATCCGCGAAGGCGGCCATACAGTTGGTTCTGGCGTTGTTACGAAGATTATTGAGTAAATAATATTTTCTGCTTCAGAGTGTTCTTTCATTTTAAAGCAGGGCAATCAATATCCGAAGCTGAACAGGTTGCAGCTTCGGATATTTTTGCTATTGCTGCATTTTATCATAAAGTGATGGAAGAATAAATAGGCTTGATATATCTAAATTTACTCTTTCCCGGAAAATAAACTTGACAGATGTGCGATATATCAGTATAATCATGTTATGTAGCATAGCTTTTTACTTTTGGATAGCTTGCTAATAACCCCTGCCTTTTGGCGGATG
>DHOL01000017.1:1539-5836 GCA_002410755.1 Ruminococcaceae bacterium UBA5391
GAGGGAAGATAAATGGCTGAGATCAGAGTGAAAGAGAACGAATCCCTGGACAGCGCCTTAAGACGCTTTAAGAAACAGTGTGCCAGGGCTGGCGTTATTGCTGAAGTCCGCAAAAGGGAAGCTTATGAAAAGCCTTCTGTAAGACGTAAGAAAAAGTCAGAAGCTGCACGTAAGCGCAGGTACAGGTAAGATCAATCAAAAGATTGTCGTATAAAAGCGGGCGTATGCCCGCTTTTTTTGGATTTCACCGAGGGAAATGGGGGTGCCCTGAAGATTGCCGCTGCTTTTCCCAACTGCTTCTGTTCACAGGGTAACAGATATTACTTTGAATATCTTGCGGAAAATGCATGTTAAGGCTTTACTGGTTGACATTGACAATACCCTTGCGCTTCCTGAATCACAAACTCCGCTTCCGGGAACACTGGAGTGGTCTAGAAGACTACGGACTGCCAGTTTGCGGATTATCCTTATGTCCAACAATTCGGAAGAACGGGTACAGCCATTTGCTGAACAGTATGGACTTCCATTTTCTCCAGCATCCTTGAAACCCCTCCCTGGTGCGTTCCTTCATGCTGCACAGCGGCTTGGGGCAGGGAGAGGAGAAACGGCTGTAGTTGGCGATCAGATTTACACAGATATTCTTGGAGCCAATCTTGCAGGCATGAAGTCTATTTTGACCGATCCGATTTTCCAGGAGAGTTCGCTTTCCTTCCAGATCCGAAGAAAGCTGGAAAAGCCGGTTCGGGGAAGAATACGGAAACAACAAACTTGCCGGTTTACAGAAAGGATGTGAAGGACTGTGGCAGGCAATAAGAAAATATTGGTCTTGCTCGGCCCAAATCTCAATATGGTTGGCATCCGAGAACAGGATGTTTATGGCCTAGAAACAGCTGAAAGCATTCAGCAACAGATTCAAAAATATGCTGCCTCTCTTCAATTTGGCTGTGACATTTATCAATCGAACCATGAGGGCAGCCTGATCGACAAAATCCATGCAGCCCGCGGAGTATATGACGGAGCCGTGATTAACGCAGGGGCATTGACTCATTACAGTTATGCCCTGCGCGATGCAATTGCTTCGGTTAAGATTCCATTCGTTGAGGTGCATATGAGCAATATCTATGCGCGTGAGCAGTTTCGGCATGAAAGTGTGATTGCCCCAGTCTGTGCTGGACAAATTTCCGGGTTTGGGAAGAACAGTTATTTTCTTGCCCTTTCTGCCCTGAAAGGGTTAGTTTGAGCGCAGAACGGCCCTCTGTAAACTATTTCTGGCTTTTTACTTGCAAAAATGCTGGAAATATTATAAACTATTTGTACGGAAGACTGAATTGGTAATAAACGGAGGTTTCAACCAATGATATCAGCAGGAGATTTCCGGAACGGTGCTACGTTTGAAATGGATGGAAGTGTTTATTCCATCATTGAGTTTCAGCATGTAAAACCTGGAAAGGGTGCGGCTTTTGTTCGTACAAAAATCCGCAACGTGATTACTGGCGCCGTGACCGAGCGTACCTTTAACCCAAATGACAAATTCCCAACAGCATTTATTGAAAGAAAGGAAATGCAGTACCTCTACAATGACGGGGACCTGTATTATTTCATGGACCCCGATACATTTGAGCAGATTCCAATCAGCAAATCCATTCTGGGGATAAACTTCCAGTTTGTCAAAGAAAATATGAACTGTAAAATTCTTTCTTACAAGGGCAATGTGTTTGGAGTTGAGCCGCCAAATTTTGTCGAGCTCACTGTTACAAAGACTGACCCGGGCTTTAAGGGTGACACTGCAACAAATGCAACAAAGCCTGCAACGGTAGAAACCGGCGCAGAAATCAAGGTTCCACTGTTTATTAACGAGGGAGAAAAAATCCGCATTGATACCCGGACGGGCGAATATATGGAACGCGCCTGACCGATACTAATTTTGCATTGGAAATGAAATAAAGAAAGAGAGGCACTTTCATGAAGAACACAGAACGGGTATCTTACATTCGTGGTCTGGCGGAAGGGCTTGAACTGGATGAGAACAAAAAGGAAGTAAAAGTTATCAATGCAATCATCGACCTGCTTGATGATATGGCATTTTCTATGTCTGAGTTGGAAGACAATGTGAATGATATGGCTGACCAACTGGATGCGGTCGACGAAGACCTTGGGACTTTGGAAGATGACTTCTACGATGAAGATGATGCAGAGGAGAACGGCTCAGACGACGAAGGGGACAGCTGTGATGATGCCGAAAATGATGGCGACGGCTGCTACTATGAAGTGACTTGCCCTAACTGCCATGAGACTGTCTGTGTCTCGGAGGATCTTATAAAGGAAGGTCAGATGGAGTGCCCTAATTGTGGTGAAACCCTTGAGTTCGATTTTGATGAAGAACAAAGGGACACGGAAGAAAACAGCGGGGAAGAAGTCCCTGTAGAAGAAAAAGAAGACAGCAAGAAGGACAGAGAACCCAAAAAATAAGCTTTTTTAATGCTACCTGTTGTACAGTCATGGAGCAGCCTGTTGCAAGGCTGCTCCTTTTTTCTGAAACCTTTTTGCTGTAGCCGAATTTCTCATGGAATCTTCCTTTATTCTGCCTCTAATTTGTGCTATACTTCTAGTTGTATTGCTGCGAATTGGAGTAATTATTTATGCTTAATAGAAAAATAAGACTTCGCAACCTTATTCCCAAAGTAATCATTGATGCAGTTTGCGTTTTTTTCAGCTACTGGTTTGCATTTGTATTCCGCTTTTTGCCGGATCGCCGGATTCCCTTTTACTATGTCGATTCGTTCCGTGTGAGTATCCCATGGATTACGCTCATCTGCCTTGCTGTTTTTTCGCTATTCCGTTTTTACAGTACCATGTGGGAGTTTGCAAGCCTGGATGAACTTCTCCAGATATTTTATGGTACGTCGACAGCCTGTCTGATTGTAACAGCTTTGGGCTACACGGTTTTTCCAAATACGCTGGTGGATTCCTATGGGGCAAGGATTCAGCGCTTTCCTATTGCCGTTTATGCAGTTGGATGGCTGCTTATTATTTTCCTTGTTGGAGGTTCCAGATTTTCAATTCGGTTTGCCCGTCAGCGTAAGCGCAGACGCCAGGTCAAACGCGGAGAAAGCGGGGAAGCCAGACGTGTGATGATCATTGGTGCGGGAGAAATTGGCTCCATGGTCATTAAAGACATGAAAAGTTCTCCGCAATCGAAGGGTATCCCGGTTATTGCGATTGATGATGACCGGAAAAAGAGGGGTACTCGTATCCATGGAGTCAAAGTGGTTGGTGGAAGGGAAAGTATTCCCAGAATGGCTGCGAGATACCGTATTGATGAAATTATCCTTGCTATTTCTACTGCAAAGCAGTCAGACCGACGTGACCTCATCAACATCTGCTACAAAACGGACTGCAAGTTAAAAACGGTTCCTGCTCTGTATGAGATTTTGGATGGCAGTACAGATCCTCTCCGTGTCCGCGATGTAAATATCCAGGACCTACTTGGGCGGGATGAGATAAAGTTAGATACTAAGGCAATCAGCGGATATCTGGAAAACCGCACGATTATTGTAACAGGCGGAGGCGGTTCCATTGGCAGCGAGCTTTGCCGCCAGATTGCCTGCTTCCATCCGAAAAAGCTTGTCGTTCTCGAAATCTATGAAAATAATGCCTATGCGCTTCAGAATGAGCTTAAACGCCGTTTCCCAGCACTTGATATGGAGGTCATTATTGGTTCTGTGCGTGACCGCGCCAGAATTGACCATGTATTTGAGTGCTTGAAACCGGATGTTGTATTCCATGCGGCGGCGCATAAGCATGTCCCGCTGATGGAGTACAGCCCAGGTGAGGCTGTAAAGAACAATGTTTTTGGTACACTCAATGTTGCTCAGGCGTGTGACAAATATCATGTCAAGCGCATGGTGCTTATTTCTACAGACAAAGCGGTTAATCCGACCAATATAATGGGAGCAACCAAACGCATTTGTGAACTGATTATTCAGTATTACAGCCACCACAGCAAGACGGGCTTTGTTGCAGTCCGCTTTGGCAATGTCCTAGGCAGCAGCGGAAGTGTAATCCCGCTTTTTCAGGAGCAGATTGCCGAAGGCGGCCCAGTTACAGTAACCCACCCGGATATCATGCGATATTTTATGACAATCCCGGAAGCTGCACGGCTTGTGATTCAGGCCGGAGGCATGGCAAAAGGCGGAGAAATCTTTGTGCTTGATATGGGGAAACCGGTCAAAATTGTTGACCTTGCACGCAATTTGATTCGGCTGTCTGGCTATGAGCCGGACAGGGACATCAAAAT
>DHOL01000017.1:5984-6547 GCA_002410755.1 Ruminococcaceae bacterium UBA5391
TGAGCCGGACAGGGACATCAAAATTAAATTTACAGGCTTACGCCCGGGTGAAAAGCTCTGTGAGGAACTTTTGCTTAACAGTGAAGGCGGATGCCATAAAACTTCGCATGAACTGATCTATATTGGCAACCCAATTCCGTTTAATGAAGAGACATTCATCAGTGATCTTGCGGAACTGCGTATGGTTACCGGTAAGGATAATGAAAAGATGATAGAGATTATCCGGCGCCTTGTGCCCACATACAGCGGCCATGCGGAAAAAACAGACTTGCTTGCACAGCGGCCCGAACCAGAAAGGAAGCAGGAAAATGGCTGAGGAGAAGCGTTTTGCCGTGCTGATTGATGCAGAAAATGTTTCAGAAAAATATATTAAGTTCATTCTGGATGAAATTACAAATGATGGCGTCGCAACAATCAAACGCATTTATGGTGACTGGACGAAACCAATTATGAACTCCTGGAAGAATGTGCTGCTTGACAATTCTATTACCCCAATTCAGCAGTACAGCTATACTACAGGGAAAAATGCCACAGATTCTGCCATGATTATTGACGCGATGGAT
>DHOL01000017.1:6774-7590 GCA_002410755.1 Ruminococcaceae bacterium UBA5391
AAGTGACAGCGACTTTACCCGCTTAGCTGCCCGCCTGCGCGAATCCGGTATGATTGTTGTCGGCATGGGGGAAAAGAAAACACCAAACCCGTTTATTGCTGCATGCAATAAATTTAAATACCTCGAAATCCTTGCACAGAATGCGACACCGGACGACGATTCCCCGCCGGAGGCACCGAGTGCTTCCGGGTTGGATCATACTTCCCTCGATGCAGTGCGAAATGCAGTCCTTACCATTGTTCAGGAAACTTCGGACGATGACGGCTGGGCGACGCTTGGCGATGTGGGGAATATCCTTACAAAGCGTTATCCGGATTTTGACGTGCGGAACTATGGCTTCCGGAAGCTTACCCCGTTTATTAAATCCCTCAAAATTTTTGATATCAGGCCCGTCCGTGGCAAGGATGGACATGTCAGTGCCATCTGTGTCAAGGAAAAAGAATATGGACGTTAGCAAAAGGAAGGGAGCGGATTATTCCGCTCCCTTCCTTTTGCCGGTCGCATTCCGGTATTTCTGCGATTCTGTTACGGCAAGATGATCGCACCGCTCGTTCTGCGGGTGACCAGCATGTCCTTTAATCCACTGAAATCTAACACGGTGTTCTGCAAGGAGGCCAAGCAAAGTTTCCCAAAGATCGGCATTCAGGGCGGGCTTTCCGTCTGCTTTATGCCAGCCTTTCCGGCGCCAACTTTCGGCCCATCCTTTTGTAACGGCGTCACAGACATAGCGTGAGTCGCTGGTCAGCACAACCTCACAAGGTTCTTTTAGCCGCCTGAGAGCTTCAATAACACCGGTCAGTTCCATCCGGTTATTGG
>DHOL01000017.1:7732-15117 GCA_002410755.1 Ruminococcaceae bacterium UBA5391
CGGTCAGTTCCATCCGGTTATTGGTTGTCTGTGGTTCTCCGCCACTCAGTTCCAGTTCATGCTCGCCGTACCGGAGGATTGCTCCCCAACCGCCCGGCCCTGGATTCCCGCTGCAGGCGCCATCCGTGAAAATTTCGACTTTTTTCATAGCCTTTCTCTCTCCCTCTAGTCTTGCCTCATTATACCATGTCAGTTGGATGGAAACAAATCGATTCCGGGTAGAAGCATGTTTATGTACACAGAAATAGGGTAAGACTATGGATGAATAAACTCCTGCCTTGACAGGAAAATTGAATCATAGTAAAATACTTATATTATCTATGCCCAGTTTTGAACTATGACAAATCTGAATCAGGCAGTTTACTTTTCGCATGGCCTTTTAGGCGGAAAGTATGTTGATAAATAAATTTAGGCGCCTTTTCCCCCGGCCCGTTGCCGGAAGAAGCAGAGAGGCAGCCGGAATTACAATGGAGGTTATTTTGTGTCAGTAAAAAAACAAAATAGTTTGGAAAACCGCAACGGTGCCGCACCAAGAACAGAAGCAGGAGCCGGTGGTATCAATACGGCGCTTTATGGAAAAGTAGAGGTGCCAAAACGCCGCAGCAACCAGCCGCACGCCAAATTGCACCGTCAGGGTGGGGTGTCTCCCCAAGGGCAGACGCCTTCGGAAAAGCCTCCGGTGCCGCAAAAGCGTCAGCCCCGTAGAAGACGTCAGCCTGCTAGCCTTGCTGTAGCTTCAAAAGCCCCGGCAGTTGCTGCTGAAGTGTTGCCAGCCGCATCATCGGTGCCTGCATCGATGAGGGCTACAGAGCCGCTGCACCGGCGGGTTCCACGGAAAAAGCAGGGGGAACGCAGGCTAGGGAAAACTTCCCCCAAGCCCCCAATCCGTGTTTATTTTCTTGGCGGCCTCAATGAAATCGGAAAAAACTTTACGGTCTTTGAGTGCTTGGATGATATGATTATTGTCGACTGTGGCATGTCTTTCCCGGATGATGATATGCTTGGCGTCGACATGGTGATTCCAGATTTTACGTTTGTTGAGCGCAACGCAGACAAAATCCGCGGTATCGTTCTAACGCATGGGCATGAAGACCATATTGGCGCGCTTCCGTATCTGCTTAAAAAATGTAATTTTCCGGTTTATGGGACAAAGTTTACACTGGCCCTTGTAGACAATAAGCTGAAGGAGCATGGGCTCTACGGCAAAATACGGGAAGTCATTGTAAAGCCTGGCGAACATATCCGCCTTGGCTGTATGGATGTGGAATTCATCCATGTCAACCATTCTGTTCCAGATGCCGTTGCGATTGCCATCCATTCACCAGCGGGTACGCTTGTGCATACAGGTGATTTTAAAATTGACTGTACGCCAGCCCTCGGCGAAATGATTGATTTGCCGCGCTTTGGTGAACTTGGCAAAGAAGGAGTCCTTGCCATGTTCTGCGACTCGACAAATGCAGAGCGTGAAGGCTACACAAAGTCGGAAACCATTGTCGATAATTCGTTCGATATGCTGTTTCGCCGGGCAGAGAACAGCCGTATCATTATTGCGACGTTCGCGTCCAACGTGAGCCGCGTTCAGCAGATTATCAACTGCGCCGTCAAATTCGGCCGCAAGGTGGCGCTTTCTGGACGGAGCATGGTTAATGTCATGACGATTGGCGTTGAAATGGGGTATCTTAGCATCCCCAAAGGCGTTTTGATTGACATTGAAGAGATTAACCGTTACCCGAAAAATAAGATTGTGCTTGTGACAACAGGGAGTCAGGGGGAGCCAATGAGCGCTCTAACACGCATGGCTTTTGCTGATCACCGTCAGGTGGAAGTCGGCCCCGGTGATTTCATCATCATTTCTGCACGTCCAATTCCAGGCAATGAGAAGACGATTGGCAACGTGATTGATGAACTGATGAAACGCGGCTGTGAAGTTGTGTATGAATCCATGTATGATGTCCATGTTTCCGGACATGCCTGCCGGGAAGAAATTAAACTGCTCCAGGCTTTGGTAAAGCCGAAATACTTTATTCCGGTTCACGGGGAACAGAAGCATCTCCGTAAGAATGCGAAGATTGCCTTTGAACTCGGCATGGACCCGAAAAACGTTTTTATTGGTGATAACGGCAATGCTCTGGAACTACATGAGGACTACATGAAACAGCTTCCATCTGTGCCGGCGGGCCGTGTTTTTGTGGATGGGATTGGCGTTGGCGATGTTGGCAGTATTGTCCTGCGTGACCGTAAGCATCTTGCGGAAGATGGGCTGATTATTGCCGTATGTACAATTTCTTCGGATGACGGCCATGTGATTGCCGGCCCGGATGTCGTTTCACGCGGCTTTGTTTACGTCCGGGAGTCTGAACCACTTTTGGAGGAGGCACGCAAACTTGTTTCTCAGATTTTGGAAGAATGTGCGGGCAAAAACATTCACGACTGGGGAACGCTCAAGACAAAGATCAAGGATGAGTTGTCTCGCCTGATGTACGACAGGACGCGCCGTAGCCCGATGATTCTACCAATCATTATGGAAGTTTAACGGACACCGTTCTAATTTTTGCCCACTTTGAGGAGATACTGAAGTGAAAAAGAGAGTCTGGGCATCTTCGCCTGTGTTTTTCGCTACTGCGGCTGTCATGTTTGCCATGGCATGTGCCAGTTGGTTCTGGAACCATACGGTATTTCTTGTTGAGATTACAGCGGCAGCGGCAGCATTTGTCGCTGCGGCCGCTTCGGTCACGCGGTTCCATTCTTATGTTCAAACCGCTGTAGCAAGTGCTCAAACAGTGCTTTCTGGGAATCAGTACCAGAACTTGGAAAGCTTCTCCCTTCCAGTTGTCCTGGTTGGTGAAGGGAACGATGTGATCTGGGCTAACAGCGCATTTCAGAAGGTTGTCTGTGAAAAGAACAGATGTTTCGGTGAGGATATCCGGAAATTTATTTACCCGAAAACGGTGGAACAGATTCTGAAGTCGTGTGGTACTAATGTTTCTATTGACCACAGACAGTTCATGGTTTATGGCACATCGACAGATACTGTCAGTATTCTGTATTTTGTGGATGTCACAGATTACCGGGAACTGGAACTTGAATACCGGGAAACAAGACCAGCTGTTGCCCTTGCCTATTTTGACAACCGCGAAGAGCTGGCACGCTGCACCAGCAGCAGTGAAGATACCCGTGTCGCTTCACAGGTGGAAGAAACGCTGATCCAGTGGGCACAGGGCAACATGGGTGGTTTTCTAAAAAAGCTCTCAAGCGGCCGCTTTATTATTTTTACCGATGAGCGTCATGTCCGCAAGGAGATGGAACGGCGTTTTCCAATTCTTGACTCAATCCGTTCCATCCGGGCGGGTGACCATCTGACTGCAACGGTATCCGTTGGCATCGCCCGCGGTGCTGCATCCCTGAAAGATGCGGAAGAATGGTCCCGGAGTGCACTGGACATGGCCCTTGGCCGCGGTGGCGATCAGGTTGCCGTAAAGCAGGAGAACGATACATATGAGTTCTTCGGCGGGCTTTCCAAAGGAGTCGAGCGGCACGATAAAGTACGTACCCGTGTCTTTGCCGCAACAATTTCCGACGATATTAAGCAGAGCGACCTTGTGCTGATTATGGGACATAAATATTCTGACTTGGACTGCATGGGTGCTTCCATTGGCATGTGGAATGTTGCCACGAAAAGCCTGGGCCGTCCGGCATATATCGTTGTAGATCGCTCGCAGAGTCTTGCGTTGCCGCTTGTTAACATGCTTCAGGGAAAATATCCGGGGAAAAGGATTTTTATTACGCCTCAGGAAGCCCTTACAAAACTTCCGGCAAAAACTCTCCTAATTATTCTTGACACTCACTCGCCGGAATTCGTGGAAAACCAGGAACTGCTGGAAGCTGTTCCGCATGTCGTCGTAATTGACCACCACCGTATGATGGTGCATCATATTGAAAATGCCCTTGTGTTTTACCATGAACCATTTGCAAGTTCCACTTCGGAGATGGTAACTGAACTTGTGCAGTATATTGGGGATCAGACGCTGACGGATGCCGAAGCGGAAGCCCTGCTTGCCGGCATTATGCTTGATACGAAGAGCTTTGTTCTGAAGACAGGTGTACGCACCTTTGAAGCGGCGGCTTACCTTCGCCGCAAGGGTGCGGATACTGTCCGCGTCAAGCGGCTGTTTTCGGACTCCATTGAGGCTTATAAGGCCAAATACCGTATTGTTTCAAATGCCAGGATGTACCGCAGTTTCGCGATTGCTTCCACCGACACGGAGTTCCCGGATATCCGGATTTCTGCGGCCCAGGCAGCAGACGAACTTCTTTCAATTCAGGGTGTGGATGCATCATTCGTCATTTATCCGGCAGGCGGTATTATCAATGTGTCAGCTCGTTCTCTCGGCGAAGTCAATGTCCAGTTGATTATGGAGAAACTTGGCGGCGGAGGACACCTTACAATGGCGGGGGCCCAACTCTCCAATGTGACTATTGAGGAGGCTGAAAAGAAACTCCTTGCCGCAATTCAACAAATGCCGCCAATAACAAAGCAGTCCTAAATGGGACGGATTACAGGAGGTTAGCCATGAAAGCAGTATTATTGCAGGATGTGAAAGGCACTGGAAAAAAGGGCGAACTTATCAATGTTAGCGACGGGTTCGGGAGGAACTACCTGTTTCCCCGCGGGCTTGCAAAGGAAGCAAATGCCCAGGTGATAAATGAAATCAAAAATGCCGAAGAATCCAGAAAATACCACATCGCAAAGGAAACAGAAGAAGCACGCAAAGTAGCGGAATCCGTCAGCGGAAAGACACTAAAACTTACAGCAAAATCAGGGCAGGGCGGAAAACTGTTTGGTGCAGTTACCTCAAAAGAAGTTGCCGATGAGCTGAAGCGGTCTTTTCATGTTGATGTCGAGAAGAAAAAAATTGTCATGGACGACATCAAAGCTTACGGGACCTATGAATGTGAGCTGAAACTTTACAGTGGTGTTTCTACAAAAATCTATGTTTCGGTTGGCGAAGCATAATAAGTCCTTCCGAACATTGGAGGCGCAGCCAGAATGAGCGATACCATTGCGGAAAGCTACAACGGACTGAACCTTCCGTTTAGTCCGGAGGCGGAACAGTCTGTCCTTGGTGCCGTTCTGCTGGATTCCACCTGCATGGACCGTGTTGCTGAAATCCTTCCGCGGCCCGACTATTTTTACATGACTTCCAACCGCCAGATTTATGCTGCAATGCTTCAGATGTTTACAGATGGGCGTCCGATCGACTTTGTAACACTGCTGGAATATCTCAAGCATTCTGAAGGCTTTGATGAAGCGGATGGAAAGACATATCTTCTACAGCTTGCGCAACTTGTGCCATCAATTTCCAATGTGGAGTCCTATGCAAATATTGTACGGGATAAATATGACGTCCGCACGCTCATTATCACGGCACGTGGCATCATTGAAGAAGCAACAAACGGCGCAGCCGATGCGGCTACTCTGTTGGATTCGGCAGAGCAACGCATCTTTGACATTCGCCGCGGGAAAAATATGCAGGGCCTCCAGAAAGTCGATGAAATCATTTTAGACGAGTATGACAGGCTGGACCGCCTCAATTCGCCTGACGCCGACAAATATCGCGGTGTGCCAACCGGATTTAAGGAACTTGACGATACCATTACCGGCCTGAACCGCACGGATTTTATTCTCCTTGGGGCGCGCCCAGGCATGGGCAAGACAAGCTTTGCTTTAAATATTGCCCGGCATGCCGCTGTGACGGCAGGGAAGCGTGTCGCCTTTTTCTCGCTGGAAATGAGCAAGGAACAGCTTGTTTCGCGCTTACTTTCGACTGAATCCCTTGTAGAAGGTACGAAACTCCGTACTGGAAAACTTAGTGAAGATGAATGGGTTCGCCTCATTGAAGCCGGGGATATTCTTTCAAAAGCGCAACTCTATTTTGATGATAACCCTTCCATCACGGTTCCGGAGATTAAGGCAAAGCTTCGCCGTTTACATGATGTTGACCTTGTCATCATTGATTATTTGCAGTTAATGACATCCTCGATGCGCATTGAAAACCGTGTACAGGAAATTTCTCAGATTACGCGGAGCCTAAAAATTATGGCAAAGGAACTGAATGTTCCCGTCCTGACTCTTTCCCAGTTGGCACGTGACAGTGAAAAACGCACAAATCACAGGCCGGTTCTTTCCGACCTGCGCGATTCCGGTTCCATTGAGCAGGATGCCGATATTGTCCTTTTCCTTTACCGTGATGATTATTATCAGGATTCGGATCAGCAGAATGACAGCGGCGACCGCAACCAGAGCGAGTGTATCATTGCTAAAAACCGCCATGGTGAAACAAAGACGATTCCCCTCCACTGGCAGGGCGAATATATGCGCTTTACTACACAGGAGGTTATCCGCAATGAGGAATGAAACACTGGAAGAGGTAGATGCAAAAATTGACAGTGAGATCCGCACATGGAAAATGCTTCCGCAAGGAAGCATTGTTGTGGTTGGAATTTCAGGTGGTGCGGATTCCGTTGCGCTGACAGATTTCCTGTTTCGTTTCCGGGAGCTCTATGGGGTTTCCCTTCTGGCAGCTCATATCAATCACGGACTGCGCGGGGAAGAATCGGATGCCGATGAGCAGTTTGTGAGGAGCTTTTGTGAAAAGCGTGGGATTCCCCTGAGGGTGCTGCATGCGAATGTGCGTGGATTGGCCCGGAAACAAGGGCAGGGGCTGGAAGAATGCGGGCGCGAAGTCCGCTATTCTTTTTTCCGGGAACTCTGTGGAGGAAAGGACCGCATTGCAACTGCCCATACCCTTTCTGACAGTGCAGAAACCGTGCTGATGAACCTTGCAAAAGGAGCAGGTCCGAAAGGACTTTCCGGCATCCCGCCTGTGAGGGGAAATATTATTCGGCCGCTTCTTGCCATTACCCGCAGCGAGGTAGAGCAGTACTGTACTCTGCGCGGTCTTTCTTATGTGACGGACAGCTCTAACCATTCGGATGCTTTTGGGCGGAATAAATTGCGTCTGTATGCTGTCCCAGTGCTGAAGAAAATCAATCCCGCCTTTGAACAGGCTGTCCGGCGTACTTCGGAAATCCTTCAATGTGATGAAGAATACTTGTACGGTGCTGCACGGAGATGCCTTGCTGGGACAATTCTTCCAGATGGAGGGTGCTGCACTGGTGCCCTGTGTCGGCTTCCGCGCCCAATTCTTTTGCGTACCATTGCGCTGATTATGGAAAAGGCTGGGGCGTCCCGGCTTAGTTTTAATAACCTGAAAGCAGCCGAGTTGCTGATCCACAGGGAAGAAGGTGCCATAACAGTTACCGGAGGAATTCGGTGTACTGTTTCAGGCGGCGTTTTTCGGGCAGAGCGGCTGAAAAAGAATAAG
>DHOL01000017.1:15392-17052 GCA_002410755.1 Ruminococcaceae bacterium UBA5391
ATCAGCTATGATACAATAGCTAGTAAAGGTTGTACCGTGCGCAACAGGCGTGCGGGAGATGCCTACCGTCCCGTTGGCCGTGGTGTGACGAAAACGCTGAAACAGCTTTTCAGCGAGAATAAAATTTCCCCCTCGGAGCGGGACTGCAAAGCAGTTTTTGTGTGTGGGGAAGAAATCGTTTGGGCAGAAGACTTTGGCGTTTCGGAAAAATACCGTGCAAGACAGGACTCGAAAAATATTTATCAAATTAGCATAAAGGAGTGCGGGCAGACTGTGCACAGTATGCAGGATGACATTAAGAGTATCCTTTACAGTGAGGAAGCACTGAAAAAAATTGTAAATGAACTCGGGACAAAAATCAGTGAAGACTACAGGGAGAAAAACCTTTTGCTGGTCAGTGTGCTGAAAGGTTCGGTTGTTTTTATGGCAGACCTGATGCGCGCCATTACAATTCCATGCAGCATTGATTTTATGTCTGTTTCCAGTTATGGATGTGGTACAAAAACTTCCGGTGTCGTCAAGATTACCAAAGACCTTGATATCGACTTAAAAGGCTATGATGTTTTGGTCGTGGAAGATATCCTTGACAGTGGTTTGACTCTCAGCTATCTATTAAAGCTCCTGAAATCCCGTTCTCCCAAAAGTATCCGCCTCTGTACACTGTTTGACAAACCTGGCCGCCGCACGGCAAAGATCAGGGCAGACTATGTTGGAACGGTTGTACCAGATGAGTTTATTGTTGGCTATGGACTTGACTATGCACAGAAATACAGAAACCTCCCTTATGTTGGCATCCTGAAGCCTGAAGTATACGGAGGCTGAATCAGACGGCGCGCCCGCGCCGATAAGGAGTGAAATACTTTTGGACAATAAAAAGGCTTTGAAAAATATTGCCCTGTTCATCGGCGTCCCGGTCCTTCTGATGCTTCTGCTTTTTATGGCTTTTCAAAAGCCAGCAGAGGAGTCGCATAAATATTCAGAAGTGGTTTACGACTTTGAGGATTTACAAGTAAAACACTACGATTTGGATCTCGGCAGCGGCGATATGACGATTACTCTGACGGATGGTTCTCAGTTTTCCTATGTTTGCCCGAATGCATCCCTAATGCTTCATCAGATTAAACCTTATGTTGAGAGGTACAATCAGGTTCATCCAAATGACCGCATGACTTATAACTGGAACCGCCCGGCCGAGAATTCGTGGCTTTCCAATATCCTGCCAATGGTGTTATTGTTTGTGCTGTGCATCCTGTTCTGGTGGTGGCTTATGAAGCGCATCAATAGTACCATGGGCGATGCAGGCAAGCAGATGAATTTCGGCAAGGCCAAAGTAAAGCAGATTTCTGACGAGAAACGAAAGACGACCTTTGCGGATGTTGCCGGTGAAGATGAGGAAAAAGAGGAGCTACAGGAAATTGTTGAGTTCCTCAAAAATCCGCGGAAATACAATGAACTTGGCGCACGCATCCCGAAAGGTGTACTGCTTGTTGGCCCTCCCGGTACAGGCAAGACGCTGTTGGCCCGTGCAGTTGCCGGGGAAGCCGGTGTGCCGTTCTTCTCGATTTCCGGTTCCGATTTTGTTGAAATGTTTGTTGGTGTAGGTGCTTCCCGTGTACGTGACCTGTTTGAGCAGGCAAAGAAAAATTCTCCCTGCATTGTT
>DHOL01000051.1:0-155 GCA_002410755.1 Ruminococcaceae bacterium UBA5391
CTGAAAATTGAGCTGCCCGACAATGTAATCGAGTATATTGCAAACAGGCTTAAAAATAATATCCGTCAGTTAGAAGGTGCAGTAAAAAAGATGAAGGCCTATCACCTTCTGAACGGTGACCCGTTTACCATCCAGACTGCGCAGGCTGCCATCAG
>DHOL01000051.1:477-5659 GCA_002410755.1 Ruminococcaceae bacterium UBA5391
GAAATCACGCAGATGCCAATGACCGCTATCGGGCAGGAATTTGGAAAGCGTGACCACTCTACAGTTGTTTATGCCATCCAGCAGGTAGAGAAAAATATTGCACGTGACGCCAAGGCAAAAGCTACCGTCGAGGATATTATCAAAAATATTCGCGACCGCTGAAGTAAATCTGAAAAGTTCAGAACTTTTTTAACTTTCAACATTTCAGTTTAAAACCTGCCGAAAACAAAAAAAATCATGGCACCACCTTTTTCACAGGTTTTCAACTTTTTCAAACGAGTTTTCAACAGATTTCAACTTTTTCAACACAGCAGTCCGTCAGCAGAAAGTTTTCACTTGATTTTCCACCACGGCAGACTAAAAAAGCAAATACAGAAAATCCGCATGAAATCTGAGTTTTCCGGTATTTTCCACCATTCAGCGCACCCTACGGCTAATCCTAAAAAAAAGAGAACATACAGAACTGAAAAAAGGAAGCAGGCGGTTATCTATGCGTTTTACTTGCGACAGACAGAAACTGAATGACGCAGTGTTGAATGTCCAGCGCGTCGTTTCCTCAAAATCTTCCATCCCAGCCCTGGAAGGCATCCTGATGACAGCAGAAGAAACAGCAATAAAACTTTGCGGTTACGATTTGGAAATCGGAATGACAACAGAACTGCCCGCCAAAATTGAAGAACGGGGCAGCGTCGTAATCGGTGCAAAGCTGTTCGGTGATATTGTCCGCAGCCTCCCGGGGCAGCAGGTCACTTTCAGCACTGACGAAAAGCAGGTCGCAGAAATTGAAAGTGGCGAAGCAAAATTCTCCGTCGTTGGAATCCCAGCGGATGAGTACCCGGAACTGCCCAGCATCGACGGTGAGAAAAGCGTCAGCCTCCCCTCCTCTGTGCTGAAAAGCATGATTCGGCAGACACTGTTTGCTGTGGCAGACAACGACGCAAAGCCGATCCATACAGGGACACTGTTTGAAATTGAAGACGGAAAAATCCGCCTTGTCTCCGTCGATGGTTACCGGCTTGCCATCCGTGAGGAATCCATCAAGAACGGGGGAAAATGCAGTTTTGTTGTGCCGGGCAAAACACTTGGTGAAGTCATGAAACTTCTCGGTGACAGTGACGAGGATGCAGACCTCCTCATCGGGATGCGCCATATCTCATTCCGGATTGGCGGCTATACAGTTATTTCCCGTCTTCTGGAAGGCGAATTTCTCGACTGGCGTGCCTCACTGCCAAAGGAGCAGTCCACTGAAATCCATGTTTCCGTTCCCAAGTTGATTGACAGCCTTGAGCGCGTTTCCCTGATTATTACTGAACGGCTCCGCAGCCCTATCCGCTGCCTGTTTGCGGATAACTGCATCCGCCTTTCCTGCACAACGGCGATTGGGCGCGCAAATGACCGTCTACCCGCCAAAATTGAAGGCAACAGCGTTGAAATCGGCTTTAACAGCCGCTATCTGCTGGATGCCCTCCGCAACGCCGAATGCGACGAAGTGCGTATCCAGCTCAACGGGCCACTGAGCCCGCTGACAATCCAGCCGGCCGAAGGCGGCTCGTTCCTGTTCCTTGTCCTTCCAGTCCGTCTGAAAGGTGGTGCGGAATAATATGGGAACGGTCGGAAAAAAGATTAAAACTGGCTATATCCGCCTCGACACATTTCTAAAGCTCTGTGGGGTTTTTGAGACGGGCGGCCAGGCAAAAATTGCCGTGCAGGAAGGAAAAGTCCGCGTGAACGGCGAAGTCTGCACCATGCGTGGCAAAAAGCTGAAACCGGGTGACTCGGCAGAATATGCCGGAAAAACTTACGAGGTGAAGGATGCGTGAAGGTTCTCCGCTTCTCCTGGAAGAATTTCCGTAACCTTTGCGAAGGGGAACTTCTTCCCTGCCCCAGCGGAAATGTCATCTGCGGGGATAATGCACAGGGAAAGACGAACCTGCTGGAAGGCATGTGGCTTTTTACAGGGGAGCGGTCGTTCCGGGGCGCAAAAGATGGAGACCTTGTCCGCAAGGGTGCACCGTGCGCCGAGACTGGACTTTCGTTTTATGCGGACGGCCGTGAACAGAGCGCAAAGATTCGCGTGGAAAGCGGAAGACGCTTCCCGGAACTGAATGGTGTACCGAAAAAATCATGCGCCGCCATCATCGGTGCATTCCGTGCAGCCGTCTTTTCTCCGGAGCACCTTGCGCTCCTGAGCGGTGGCCCGGCAGGGCGGAGAAACTTTGTTGACGCAGCCCTGTGCCAGATCCGCCCGTCCTGCGCCGGCATTGTAGCAGAGTATAACCGGTGTCTTGCGGAACGAAATGCCCTGCTCAAGGATATCCCGGAACACACGGAACTGCTTGACACGCTTCCCATCTGGGATTCCCGGCTTGCCCGCGCAGGCCAAAGGCTTATGGGTTTCCGGAAAAGCTATCTCCAAAAATTCGGACCGATTGCTGCATCGTTTTACAGCGGTATGTGCGGCGGAAAAGAAACCTTGGAACTTTCCTATGAAACAGGCACCGAAGACTTGGAAAAGGAACTGGAACGCACCAGAAAAACTGATCTTGCACTCGGGCACACGAGCACCGGACCGCACCGGGATGATATCGCCGTTAAAATCACAGGGCTGGATGCCCGTGCTTTCGGTTCTCAAGGACAGAAACGTTCTGCAGTGATTGCAATGAAGCTTGCGGAAGCGGAGCTGCTCGGAAAAGAAACAGGTGAGATGCCTGTTATCTTTCTTGATGATGTACTGAGTGAGCTGGATGCCGGAAGGCGTGACTACCTTGTCAACCAAATCGGCCGGTTTCAGGTATTCATCACATGCTGCGAAAGCGAAATCAGCCGGATGCCGAAAAGCGGCGCGGTATTTTCAGTGAAAAATGGTGTCCCCGTGCAAATTAGATGAATGGGCGGAGGTTATTATGTTTCTTCATCTTGGGAAAGATATTGTTGTCCGGACACGGGATATTGTGGGAATCTTCGACTTGGAGACTTCTACCATCTCAAACACAACGCGCAACTATCTTGCCGTTGCTCAGAAAGCGGGGAATGTCATAGATGTCTCAGAGGAAATGCCAAAATCTTTTATTCTCTGCTGCGAAAAAGATGGGAAAACCACGGTTTATACTTCGCAAATTTCAACGGCAACGCTGCTGAAGCGCTCTTCTTTTCCGGGCGTTGTCAGTAAAATTACAAGTCCGTAAGGGGAAAAAAAATGAAAAAAAATCTTCGCCTTCCGGTTTGCCCTTACTGTGGCAGCCGGCTAAACTATGCGCAATCTTGGGTACTCCGGCGCCGCGGGGAGTATATCTGCCCAAAATGCGGCGGGCTTTCCAATATTGTACTTGACCAGAAAATACGCCATGCTGTTTTTTTCACGATTCTCGCTACTTTAACGTTTTTCTTTCTGGGCCTAATTTCTGAATGGTTTGGAGTTATGGCCCTTTGCGGCATTCTAGCTGCCGGGGCGGTTTTCTTTTTTCTTTCGCCGCTTTATGTAAGGCTCCGCAAACCTGTTCCGCCTTCCCAGCGGAAACAACAGGCAGCGAAAGCTTCCCACAGTGAAGATACGGCGGAAGAGCATCAAACAGACTGAATTTTTTTCAAGCCTTTTTCAAAAGGCTTGAGGTTTTGAAAAGGGCTTGAAGAGGTGTTTTGTTTTGAATTTCAGTAAAGTTACACAGCCTGAAAATGACTATAATGAAAGTGAAATACAAATTCTGGAAGGACTGGAAGCTGTCCGTAAGCGCCCGGGCATGTATATCGGCTCGACCGGTCCGCGCGGCCTTCACCACCTTATCTACGAAATCGTTGACAACTCGATTGATGAGGCCCTTGCGGGATATTGCAACAAAGTCGACGTTGCCATTCTGCCCGGCAATATTGTCAGCGTGACGGACAACGGCCGCGGTATTCCGGTTGGCATCCACCACCAGGCGGGAATCCCTACCGTTACGGTCGTTTTTACAATTCTGCATGCGGGTGGCAAATTTGGCGGCGGCGGGTATAAAATTTCCGGCGGTCTGCATGGTGTTGGCGCATCTGTTGTCAATGCGCTTTCCGAATGGCTCGAAGTCGAAGTTTACCAAAACGGCAATATTTATTTTCAGCGCTTTGAGCGTGGCAAGGCCGTCACAAAACTGGAAATCCGCGGCACAACCGAAAAAACAGGCACTTGTGTCCGTTTTCAGGCCGATCCGGAGATCTTTAAGGAAACAACGGAATATGACTATGAAACCCTGCAAACCCGTCTGCGTGAACAGGCGTTTCTCAACGCAGGGGTGCGCATTGTCCTGACCGACAAAAGAGATGCGGAAAACCCACGTGAAGACGATTTTATTTATACAGGCGGTATTAGAAGCTTTGTAGAATACATTAACAAGAAAAAAGCAGTTGAGGTAATTCACCCCGACGTGATTTATTTTTCGGCGATTGCACCGGATGACTCCGCCACGGCGGAAGTTGCCATGCAGTACAACGACAGCTATAACGAGCTTGTCCTGACATTTGCAAACAACATTCATACAACAGACGGCGGCACGCATGAAGATGGATTTAAGCGCGCACTTACCCGTGTGATGAATGACTATGGACGCAAATTTAATATTCTGAAAGACACGGATAAAAACCTTTCCGGCGAAGACTTCCGCGAAGGGCTTACTGCCATTGTGAGCGTAAAGCTTAAGGAAGCCCAGTTTGAAGGCCAGACCAAAGCCCGCCTTGGCAACATGGAAATCGGCCCGCTTGTAAGCGACATGGTTTACGGGAAACTTTCCACTTATCTCGAAGAGAACCCGGCTACGGCCCGCGCTATCTTCGACAAGGCGCTCGCAGCGTCCCACGCACGCGATGCCGCGCGCAAAGCCCGTGAGATGGTGCGGCGTAAATCTGCCCTGGAGGATGCCTCGCTTCCAGGCAAGCTGGCAGACTGCCAGAGCCGTGATCCGAGTGAGACTGAAATCTATATTGTCGAAGGCGATTCCGCAGGAGGCTCTGCCAAAGGCGGGCGTGACCGCAAGTATCAGGCAATCCTTCCGCTCTGGGGCAAAATGCTGAATGTGGAAAAAGCACGTCTCGACAAGGTCTACGGGAACGAAAAGCTCCAGCCGATTGTGACGGCGCTTGGCTGCGGCATCGGAGAAGACTTTGATATCAAAAAACTTCGGTACGGCAAGATTATTATTATGGCCGATGCCGATGT
>DHOL01000051.1:5831-25109 GCA_002410755.1 Ruminococcaceae bacterium UBA5391
TATGGCCGATGCCGATGTTGACGGCTCCCATATCCGCACTCTGCTGCTTACGTTTTTCTTCCGTTTCATGAAGCCGCTTGTGGAACAGGGACATATTTATCTTGCGCAGCCGCCGCTTTACCGCCTTACAAAAAATAAAAAGCATTATTATGCTTATACGGATCGCGAACGCGACAACTTGATGGTCCAACTTCAAAACAGCTACGAAATCCAGCAGTACAAAGGCCTAGGCGAGATGGACCCTGAACAGCTTTGGGAAACAACCATGGATCCTGCACGCCGGCTGATGCTTCGCGTTGAGGTGGAAGATGCCGCCGCAGCGGATGAAGCGTTTACTGTGCTGATGGGAGATAAAGTAGAGCCGCGCCGTGAATTCATTGAGCAGAATGCAAAATTCGCGGAGAATCTTGATGTCTGACTGGAGAATAGATTTTTCGTGCACGACAGAAAAAATATGGCTGCCCGTGGCAAAAATCCATCAGGCAGAGTAAAAAGATAAAATACAGCATGTAATATTTTTAATTTGGAGTACTGCATGTTTTAATCACTTCAAGGGAGGGAAAAAATGGCTGAACAGAAGACTTTTGAGCCGGTTGCAGTCGAAGAAGTTCTGACAGAACAGGATTTTATTGAAGCAGCGAAGGCAGTTTCATATTTTGCGCACCCAATGAGCCGGAGATCCATCCGTATGGCCATGTGCTTTACCGGGGCTGTTATTATGACTGCGCTGACTTTTGTCTGCGGGAAAAAATGGCTTTGGCTGCCTGTGACAATAGCTGCCATTTTTCTTCTCAGTGCTATCATCATCTGGTTTTTCCAGCCGGAGCGGGAAAAAAAGCACACCCAAAAATGGCTGAGTTCCTGCCCGCTTGCAGTCCTGCCAACAGGAGTGATTGTTTTCCGGGACCGCGTTGTCCTGAAAAGCAACTGTGAAACAATTACAGAGTATTTTACCGATTTTTCCCTCTGTGTGGAAACGGAACATCTGATTGCTGCGGCAGGCGGGCCGGAGCGCTTTCTGCTTATTGTGAAGAAAGATGGAATGTCTGCGGAAAAATCAGAACGCCTTTCCGGGCTGTTCCGCTACGCATTTGGCGGCCGGTGGTACCGGATGGCCGAAAGAGAATGAATGGAGGGGTTTAAAAATTGGAACCTGTGACGGTCAACTTTGCCCTTACACGCGAAGACTGCATTAACGGCGCCATGGCACGCCTTGCCATGATGTATCCGAAGAAAAGAAAATGGCTGGTCCGCCTGGCGGAAATTTTTCTTATTGCGGCAGGCTGTATTCTTACGGCCGTAGGCGCAACAACCCGCCGCCCGGCATTTATGTGGCCCGGTGCCGTCCTTGCCGCAGCGGGCCTGTTTACAGTCATTTTTCTTCAGCCTGCCCAGGAAACCGCTGTGCGCCATATGGCCGGGGAAGGTTTCGATTCCGGGCATTTTGGCACCCCGGCCCAGACTGTAACGTTCGGCCCGCAAAACCTCTCCGTCCGTTCCGAGCGCTACGAAGCGAATGTCCCTTATACAATGCTTTTCTCTGCCTATTCAGACCGGAATGTCTTTTTGATTTTCACAGCTTCGGATGAATGGCGCATTATTCCCAAACGGACGATGAGCGATGAAGAAAACAAATGTGTTCAAGGCCTGCTCAGGGCCGGTATGAAGGAAAAATTCAAGCTGGAGGTTGCCTAAGCTGATGGACGATATGGAAGAATCCTCAAGAGTTGTCAATGTTGAACTGGAAAAAGAAATTAAAAAAGCATTTCTTGCGTACTCGATGTCCGTCATCGTATCGCGTGCCCTGCCGGACGTACGCGATGGGCTGAAGCCGGTACACCGACGTATCCTCTATACCATGTATGAAAATGGGCTTACGCCGGACAAGCCTTACCGCAAATGTGCCGATACCGTCGGCTCTGTGCTTGGACGTTATCATCCGCACGGCGACGCTTCCGTTTACGATGCGCTCGTGCGCCTTGCACAGAATTTCTCAATGCGCTACCCACTGGTGGACGGGCACGGGAATTTCGGCTCTGTTGACGGCGATCCACCGGCTGCTTACCGTTATACCGAAGCACGCATGGGGCGTGCCGCCGTGGAGATGCTCCAGGATATTGACAAAGATACCGTCAATTTTCAGCCGAACTACGACGACCGCCTGAAAGAACCGACCGTGTTGCCCAGCCATTTTCCAAACCTGCTTGTAAACGGCTCGACGGGTATTGCCGTCGGTATGGCGACCAATATCCCGCCGCACAACATGGGTGAAGTCATTGACGGTGTCTGCACGCTGATTGATAACCCGGACGCCGGCCTGGATGACCTGATGGAGTCCATCAAAGGGCCTGATTTTCCAACGGGCGGCATCATTATGGGCAGAGCGGGAATCCGTGCTGCCTATGCTACCGGACGCGGCCGTATCATTGTGCGCGCCCGCGCTGAAATTGAAGAAGAGAAAAATGGCCGCAGCCATATCATTGTGACCGAGCTGCCTTACGCGGTAAACAAGGCCCGCCTGATTTCCAACATTGCAGACCTTGTGAAGGAAAAACGCATTGAAGGTATTTCCAACATTGAAGATCATTCCGACCGTGAAGGAATGCGGATTGTGGTTACGCTTCGCCGCGATGCTTCACCGCAGATAGTCCTCAACCGCCTTTTCCGCTATACCCAGATGCAGTCCACGTTCGGCGTCATTATGCTCGCCATTGTAAACAAAGAACCGAAGCTCCTGAATTTAAAGCAGATTCTTCAGGAATATATTAAGTTTCAGGAAGAAGTAGTCCGGCGCCGCACTTCCTTTGAGCTGAAAAAAGCGCAGGAGCGCGCCCATATTCTGGAAGGCCTTAAAATTGCCGTTGACAATATTGATGAGGTCATCCACATTATCCGTTCCTCGAAATCCGTCCCCGAAGCAAGGCAGAACCTCACGGTCCGCTTTGGGCTTGACAATATGCAGACACAGGCTATTGTGCAGATGCCGCTCGGCAGACTGACCGGCCTTGAGCGCGCAAAGCTGGAGGAAGAACTTTCCGGCCTGCTGGTTAAAATTGCAGACTATCAGGATATTCTTGCCAATGAGGAGCGTGTGCTTGCCATTGTGAAAAAAGAGGCCCTGGCCGTAAAGGCAAAATTTAATGACAAACGCCGCACTGAAATCCAGACAATCAGCGGTGAAATGGACGTAGAAGACCTTATCCCGGATGAAGAGTGTATGCTTACGCTGACAGAGTTTGGCTATGTGAAGCGCCAGAACCCGGACGTCTACCGGACCCAGCACCGCGGCGGGCGCGGAGTCAGCGGTATGACACGCCGCGAAGAGGATGTTGCCGCTGAGATGTTCCTCATCAGGACGCACGAATATGTCATGTTCTTTACAAACCGCGGCCGCGTTTACCGCCTGAAATGCTATGAAATTCCGGAGGGCGTACGCACCGGAAAAGGCATCAATATTGCTAATCTCCTGCCTATTGCGCAGGATGAAAAAGTTACTTCCATGATCCGTGTGCGGGAATTTGACCAGCGGAGCTGCCTTGTAATGGTGACAAAAAATGGTGTTATTAAGCGCACACAGCTCTCTGTGTTCAGTAATGTCCGTAAAAACGGCGTGATTGCTGTGAATCTGGACGAAGGCGATGAGCTTTCCTGGGTTCGCCTTACAACCGGCGAAAATGAGCTGCTCCTTGCCACACGCTTCGGCATGGCCATCCGCTTTCTGGAGACCGATGTCCGCACCATGGGCCGTACTGCCCGCGGCGTAAGAGCAATCAAGCTCCGCAAAGGTGACAGTGTCGTCGGCTTGTGTGTTGTCCATGCCGGAGATATGGTGCTTACAGTTTCTGAGACCGGATTTGGCCGGCTTTCCCCTGCCACCGATTACCGAACCCAGCACCGCGGCGGAAATGGCCTCCTTAACTACCGGGTGAGCCAATACGGCAATGTTGCATCTATCATGATGGTTGACCAGCTCGGCGATGACCTTATCCTGATTTCTTCCGACGGAATTATCATCCGGATTCATGCCGATTCCATCCGCATCTGTTCGCGCCCTGCAAAAGGGGTGCTGCTGATGCGCGTCTCCAAGGGGAACCACGTTGTAACGCTTGCCCATACGACCCGCAGCAACGACGAAGAGACTTCACAGCCTGAAGACGACGGCAGTGCCAACGAAGGGACCGAGACGGCTGAAGAAAAAGCTTCGGAGGAAAAAGGAGAAAATACGGAGGAGAACGACACCGAAAATCCGCCGGAAACCCCTGAAGACAACGGGTAAGGAGGAAAAACAATGAAATTTGGAAAATTTGCTCCGGCTGTCCTGCTCTGTGCTGCCCTGCTTCTTTCCGGATGTTCCGGGAAACAGGCGGCTTCTTCCACCATGGCAAGTGGGAATTCCAATGCCTTTTCCAGTGAAACAGCGAATATCTCAGTTTCCTCTGCCCCGCAAGGCGCGGATTCTGCCCTGTCCTCCCTGCCGGGTGCCGGAAAAGGTAAAAATACGTCTTCTTCCGCTTCTGAAAACGTTTCACAGAATGGGCCGCTGAAAACAATCAGTACGGATAATAATAAATTTAACAATAAGTTTAAATCCAACCCACTCGACAAGGCTTATCTTTCAGAAATCAATTCTGCGAGTACAACATTACAGATGGTAAATATTTCATCCAAGTATGCTGCGCTTTGGGAAAAAGAAGTCAGTTATGCTTATGCTGCGCTGAAGGCTGCACTGAAATCCGATTCCGCAAAACTAAAAACTGCCGGGGACGAACAGGAAAAATGGGAAAACGGCAAGGCCGCGGCTCTTGCCAAAATCAATTCCGACGCGCAGGTAAAAGGCGGAAGCATGGCCCGTGTGGAAGCTGCATCTGATACCATGGATTTTTACCGCGACCGTGCAGCTGCACTTTACCGCCAGCTTTATGACTATGATAAAAATTACAGCTATGCCTACCACTGAAATTCCACAGTTTCCATGGCAGCTGTGGAAAACCTGACGGAGGACCGGACAATGGATGAAAAAAAAATAACCAAGTTTGCACTTGGCTGCGGGCTGCTGCTGCTGTTTTTCCGCTTTTACTATGATTTCCAAAGTAAAGCGGTGCAGGATGTAGTTCTCCTGGCACTTGCGGCGTTTACCGTGGTTTCCGACGGCCTTCCGGCACTGATTCGGTTCGGTATTGCAAAAAAATTTGGCCGACAGGAAATCATTTTTACAATGTTGTACATTGTGCAGGCTGTTGCCCTGATCTGCACTGTAACAAGCAGCTTGGCGCCTCCGCCCATCATTCTTTTGCTTATCTTGGCGGCAGTGCTGATTGTATGGCAAAGCATTATTCTGAATCCTCTCAAAAAAGAAGAGAAAAAAATATGAATATGACTGAGAAAACCATTTCAGAGGATATATTTTATAAAGGAAAAATCCTGAAATTTCATGTTGACAAAGTAAAACTTGAAAATGGACGTACTTCAACCCGGGAATGTGTTGACCATCCCGGCGGTGTAAGCATTGCTGCACTGACTGCTGAAAATGAGCTGTATTTTGTACGGCAGTATCGTTACCCATATCATGAAACTGTGCTGGAACTTCCAGCCGGTAAGCTTGAAAAGGGTGAAAATCCGCTGGAAGCGGGCAAACGTGAACTGCGCGAAGAAACCGGTGTAGAAGGCGAAAGCTATATTTCCCTTGGAAAACTATACCCTTCCCCCGGTTATACCAGTGAAGTAATTTGGCTTTATGCCTGTAGGGAAAAATCGCGTGGGGATACCCACTTTGATACGGACGAATTTATAAAAATAGAAAAAATTCCCATGAAAGAAGCTGTCAGGAAGGTCCTTTCAAATGAAATCCCTGACGCAAAAACGCAGATCCTTATTCTGAAACTGGCGGCGTACCAGAAAAATAGCACAGAGTGCGGTGTTCAGCGGAAACAGGGGGACAACACAGCAGCCGGTTCCCGACTTTAGGGAGACCGGCTGTGCCCGTTTTGCCTGGTACTGTTTAGTCAGGCAGGGCCATAATAAAGCCGGAAACAGGTTCCGGAAAAGAACCAGCAACGTCTGGAGAAATTGCTTTTCCAGCCTCTATGGCTTCCCGGATGCCAGGCTCTTCCAAGCTGACGAGCGCTGTCATGAGGGCCTCTTTTTCTCCGTCCCCGCTTTCTTGTGGATGTGCCGGAATAAGACGCCTGCTTTCAAAATCTGCGCAGAGCGCACGGATCATTTCCCGGTCATTGATAAGCCATATGCGGCGCTGAATTTTTCCATCTGAAAATCCGCAGCGCGGCCGGCCGGAAGCAAGCATTTCCAACCGTGCGGCCGTAATTCTGGCTTCATCTGGATAAAACATGGAAGATGGACAAACAGTTCCATGATGCAGCTCTCCGCTCCCGGCAAGGCAGATAAGTCCCTTTCTTTTCCAAGCAATACCGTTTTCCGCAGATTTATCTTCCCAGAGATAAAAGCCGGGGTCCATATCGCGAACAAGGATGCCCTCTTCCAGCCATGCACGCATTGTCTTTTCTGCGGTCGTGCCATCCGGCAAAATCAAATGGGAAGCATGATATGGGCTGCGGGAAAGAAATGCAGCACGCTGTTTTTCGCTGAGAAATCCTCCGGGACAAACCAAATCATTGAGGTTTCCTGCCCTGTCAGTAAAATGGACTGCCCGGAACGGTTTAATTTCAGCCATTCTGTTTTCCCTGTTTCTCCGCACGGATTTTTTAGGGGGCCGCGCCCCGCGCAGATAAGCTGCGGCCTTCTTTGTATTTCCCATTATAACATAACCACCGGCGCAGCAGAAAGGCCGCAGCCTTTTAAACAAAACAGAATTCGTCAACTTTAACATGAAATCCTTAGGAAACGTTCAAGAAATGTTTACACTTTGCATTTGAAAGATGCTAGAATAGATAGGAACACCATGTAAACACAGCAGGAGGGATGAAAACCATGATTGAGGTGAAAAACCTCTCGAAGCGCTACGGAGAAAACATCGCCCTGAGTCATGTGAGTTTTTCTGTAGGTGAGAACACCGTAGTAGGCTTTCTGGGACCGAACGGTGCCGGCAAGTCAACTACCATGAATATTATTACGGGATACATATCAGCGTCGGAAGGTTCGGTATCGATCGGCGGCCATAATACACTGGATGAACCGAACGAAGCAAAAAAGCTAATCGGCTATATGCCGGAAATGCCGCCGCTTTATGCTGACATGACGGTTAAGGAATACCTCAACTTTGTCTATGAGCTGAAAAAGGTCAAGCTCTCGCGGGAAAAGCACCTGCGGGAAATCTGCGCGCTTTCGCGCATTACTGACGTTTACAATCGCCTGATTGCGAACCTTTCCAAAGGCTACCGCCAGCGCGTTGGGCTTGCACAGGCTCTTGTGGGGAATCCTCCTGTGCTGATTCTGGACGAGCCGACCGTCGGCCTTGACCCGAAGCAGATTATCGAAGTGCGCAACCTGATCCGGAACCTTGGCAAAAACCATACCGTAATTCTCAGTTCACACATTCTCCCTGAAGTACAGGCCGTTGCAGACCGCATTATGATTATTAACCGCGGCAGGCTTGTTGCTGATGGCACCCCTTATGAGCTGGAACACGGCAGCGAAAAGAACGGCGAACAAAAGCTGACAGTCCATATGGAAGGCGATCCTAAGGAAATCAAGCGTGCCATCCAAAGTATCCACGGTGTTACCCGCGTCACAAACGACGGCCTCCGGGAACCCGGCGTGTACGAATATGAAATAGACGGCAGTGCCAAAACCGACCTGCGCCGCCCGCTTTTCGGCATCGCTTCAAAACGCGGGTGGCCAATCCTCAGTGAAGAGAGCAGTGCACTTTCTCTGGAAGATGTGTTCCTCCGCCTGACCGGCTCCACCTACCTCAGCGATAACGCCGACCAGTATTTTGAAAGGAAGGGGAATAAAAAATGAGTGCGATTGCAAAAAAGGAATTCCGGAGTTACTTCCTTTCGCCTATCGGATATGTTTTCAGCGGTGCAATGCTCCTGCTGTTTGGCTTTTTCTACATGGAAGTTCTTGCCACGCAGTCTTCTGATTATATCCCGATGATTTATGCTTCAGTATTTTCCTGGCTGATGATGTTTTTACTTCCGCTTATCACAATGCGTACCTTCAGTGAGGAAATCCGCACAAAAAGCGACCAGGGCCTTCTTACAGCGCCCGTGGGCGTTTTTTCCATTGTCATGGGAAAATTTCTTGCGGCGTTTTACCTGTTTACCGTCTCGCTTGTTGCCACGTTGATTCCAGCCGTTGTCATTTCCTTTATGGGCTCACCTGACTGGCCGAAGATTTTCTGTACTTTTATTGGAGCTTTACTTTGCGGTGCTGCACTGATTGCAATCGGAAATTTTATTTCTTCCCTTACGCAGAGTCAGCTTGTTGCGGCTGTGGCAACCTTTGGCGTACTGATGTTCCTGTTTCTTATTGGAAACATAGCGTCAAGTATTTCCATCGACTGGATTAAAAACGTCTTTAACTGGATTTCGTTTGATGCGCGCTACCAGCCGTTCACCAATGGAATCTTAAATCTTTCGAGCCTAGTTTACTTTATCAGTATTGCGGCTGTCTTCATTTTCCTGACTGCCCGTAAGCTGGAAAGCAGAAGATGGAGCTAAGGGGGAACATTGAGATGAATAAGGAAAAAGAAACAGAAAAGAAGCTCTCCGGCTCCGCCGAAGCCGAAAAAAATAAGACTGTAATATCAGAAAAGCAGACAGAGAAGTCTGCTGAAACTGCAAAAGAAGAAACAAAAAAGAAAGCAGAAAACCCGGCCGAACCTGCGGACGCCACGGAGAATCAAGCCGTAAAAGCAGAGGGGAAACCGGAAAAGCAGACAGAGAAGTCTGCTGAAACTGCAAAAGAAGAGACAAAAAAGGAAACGGGAAATCCAGCTGAATCTGCGGACACTACGGAAAATAAAGCAAAAAAGGCCGCAGAGAAACCGGAAAAGAAAAAACCATCCTTTTTAAAGAGTGAAAAGTTTCGACACGGCAGCACTGCTACCGCATTCACAGCGGGCTTCATCGCCGTTGTAATTCTTATTAATGTGATAGTTGGCATTCTTGGCGACCGTTTTCCGTCCCTGAACCTCGACATAACTAAAAACAACACCAATACGCTTTCTGCCGACGCACTGAAAATGGTGGACAAAGTAAAAATACCGATCTCTATTACCATCTGCGCTTCAAAAACTGCCTGTGAAAATGGGACAATATCCAACGGCGATTATTCTCAAGTAAGCCGTTTGTTCTCAAAAGCCGCTGAGCGTAACACAAATCTTAAGCTGGACTATCTTGACCTTGACAAGAATCCGGCCTTTGTACAGAAATATAAGTCCGACAACCTCACAGCCGGTGATATTGTTATTCAGTCCGATAAACGCTACCGTGTCCTGACTTCAAGCGACCTGTTTACCGCTCAGTCGGACAGCACCGGTTCTTCCTATAACTACTACTCTGAAGTTGATTCTGCCCTTACTTCTGCCCTGAATGCGGTCACTTCAGATACCATGCCTGTTGCAGCCTTTGAAACTGGCCACAATGAAAAAATGGACGATAGCGGCTATAAGAAGCTTTTAGGGAACAACAGTTTTGAAACAAAGGAGTTTAGCCTGTTAACCGACGCAATTCCGGACAAGACACAGCTCCTCATACTTGGCTGCCCTGCGACAGACTACACAGACGAAGAAATTGAAAAGCTGGATAAATACCTGAATGATACGAGCACAGCAACGGACCGTACCCTTCTCATCGCATACAGTGCGGGCCAGGGCGGTCTGACAAAACTGGACGCCTATCTCGCTGAATGGGGCCTGTCTGCTTCAGGAGACACGGCTGTTGCAGAGACCAACCAGTCTAATTATTTCCAAAGTCCGCTCAACCTTTTTGCAAATGCCCGGTCGAATATCAGTCTTGGTGGCTCAAGTTCGACCTATTCAAAACTGCTTACCCCTTACGTCTGCCCTGTTACCATTAAGGCAAAAAGCATTGGAAGCAAATCTGTCAATGCGCTGGTACAGTCCAGTGACACTTCCACTCTTGTAAAAACCAGCGGAAGCACAGCGACAGAATCAAATGCAACCCATACACTTGCAGCAATTTCCCAAGAATTACTGAAAAGCGGAGATAAGCCTTTCCATGCAAACCTGATTCTCTCCGGCTCCACCATGATGTTCAGCAGTGATGTTCTCAGAGCGTCAGCTTTCTCAAACAGCAGCTATGTGCTTGATCTTTCCAAATATGCAACCGGAACCAGTGCTTCGTCGAGTAACGTTGTTACAACAAACCATGAGCTTTATGCAAAAGATATTTCCGTCAATGAGACCGGTATACGCTGGCTCGGCTTTGGTGTATTTACTTTGCTGATTCCATTAGCTGTGGCTGTAGCCGGGATCATCGTCTACCGCAGGAGGAGGACGCTGTAAACATGAAACACAGCACCAGAAATGTCATCATCGTTGTGGCCTGCGCGGCAGCGCTTAGTGTCACAGCAGTTGTTCTTCAGAAGACGGGGGGAACACCTTCTTCCTCTTCCTCCGTTTCTTCTTCCGGTGGCGTCCAGCTTGTCTCAAAATCAAGCAATGACGTCGTCTCCATGAAAGTAACCAACCAGAAGGGCACCTATACGATTGTACCAACCGTGACACAGAACTTTTCAATGTCTTCGGCTTCTTCCAAATCCTCAGCTGTCACCAACTATACAGTCAAGGAAGTTGCCGGTTGTCCAATCGATACGGCAGAAACGGCCGCAGCTGTAAAAAATGGTTTCAGCCTTTCAGCAAGCAAAGAAATCGGTACGGTAAGCAATCTTAGTGACTATGGCCTTTCTTCCCCGCAGGCAACCGTCCTCGTTACATTTAAAGATGGATCCACCTACGGTTACAAGATTGGCAACCAGACTGCAACAAGTGTCGGTTCCTACTATATGTGCAGCGATAACTCTGACAAAGTCTATGTTGTCTCTGTTGACGCAGGGCTTCTGGAAGCACCAACCTATTTTATCAATAAAGATATGATTTCTCTCGCGGCCGATAACGTTTCAACCCCTTCTAATTCGCCTTCGTCAAATTCTTCGTCCCAGTATAATTTCACCCAAATCATCCTGAGCGGCAGTGCATATCCGACCGGTGTTACGCTTCAGCTGAAAAGTTCAGACCAGTTGGGCACCACTCAGTCGTCTATGGCGATTATTGAACCGGATGAATTTGACACGGACTCCACAAACGTGCAGTCACTTGAAACAAGCCTTACTTCCCTAACTGCCGACAGTGTTATTGCGGCAAACCCAAACTCTGCTGCACTGAAACAGTATGGCTTTGACAACCCGACTGCCGTTGCGCAGTATACAGTAAATAAAAAGAACTATAAGCTTATAATCGGCGCAAAAGATGGTTCGTCAAAATATTATGCGATGCTCGACAAAGTACCGGTTGTTTATGCTGTTACAACAGACAGCATAAACGGCCTGGTTTCCCAGAGCTTGTTTGCCCTGCGGAATAAATCAATTTTCCTGCCAAACATCAAGAATGTTAAGAGAGTCACTATTTTTTCCGGTACGGACAAGACCGAGATTGATGTGGCCCGTACGGAAAAAGTTTCTTCTGCTATCTCTTCCGGCAGTGGAAAGGAATATGACTATAAGGTTTCAGTTGGAGGCAAACAACTTGACTACGATACGAATTACCGCAATGCTTACGAGACACTGATTGCGCTTTCCGTTTATGCCCAGGCAGATCAGCAGCCTTCCAGCAGCAAGCCTACCATTGAAGTCCGCTACGAATATTTTGACAAGGCAGGCACTGATGCAGTTGAGCTTTATGAGGGCACAAACCGTTCCTATACGGCTGTGTCAGATGGCAAGGTTTATGGCCTCTGCACTAAAACAGATGTGGATAAAGCATTGCAGGCCATAAAAGATTTTGCAGCAGGAAAGTCTGTTGCAGATCCTTTTTAACAGCAGCTATATCAAATAGGAAAACCGTAAAATCTCCGGAAAAGCGCCAGACTAGAGTCTCCGGAGCAAAAAAATGGCCCGGAAAATAATTCCGGGCCATTTTCATAGGCAATTTGGCAGGAAAGCGGTCTTATTTTCTCAGTAATTTTCCGCTTTCCGCTCGAAAAATGCCTGAGGATGCTTGCAAGCCGGGCAAATAGCCGGTGCCTGTTTCCCAACGTAAACATATCCGCAGTTGCGGCAAACCCAGACAGTATCTTTATCACACTGAAAAACGAGGTTGTCCTGAACATTTTTAAGGAGCTTTGCATAGCGTTCTTCGTGTGATTTTTCTACCGTCGCAATGCGGCGCATGGTGTCGGCGATATCTTTAAACCCTTCTGCATCGGCAGTTTCTGCCATGTGTTTATACATATCGGTCCACTCATAGTGTTCCCCTTCGGCAGCCGCCTTCAGGTTTTCAGCCGTTGTGCCAAGTTTTCCGCCGCAAAGGTATTTGAACCAGAGCTTTGCATGTTCTTTTTCATTGTCTGCGGTTGTCTCAAAAATAGAGGCAATCTGTTCATACCCTTCTTTTTTTGCCTGTGAAGCGTAGAACGTATAACGATTGCGTGCCTTAGATTCACCCGCAAATGCTTCCCAAAGATTTGCTTCTGTTTTGCTGCCTTTGAATTCCATAAATATATCTCCTCCTGTTATTATTTTCTGTTCCCAGTATTTTCTTTCCTGACCTGATTATAACAGGGGTATAGAAAAAAGTCAATAATAAATAACAATTATTATTATTAATTTTTTTGAACCTAGAAAAACAGAAATCCCCCGCACAAAGCAAGCCCTGTGCAGGGGGAAAATAAAACCTGTAGTGATGATTAGACATTAAAACGGAAAAGCACCACGTCTCCATCTTTCATTACATAATCCTTGCCTTCGGAGCGGTAAAGGCCCTTTTCTTTCGCCACAGCAACCGAGCCGCATTCTTTCAGATCGTCAAATGCAACAATTTCTGCACGGATAAAACCGCGCTCAAAATCTGAGTGAATTTTGCCGGCAGCCTGCGGCGCTTTTGTCCCGTTTTTAATTGTCCAGGCACGTACTTCCGGTTCACCAGCCGTCAGAAAACTGATAAGGCCGAGCAGGGAGTAGCAGGCGCGGATCAAACGGTCAAGGCCGGATTCTTCGAGGCCGATATCTGCAAGGAAAAGTTTTTTCTCTTCCGGGGAAAGGTCTGCAATTTCCGCTTCCGTCTCGGCGCAGATGGGCAGCACACCGGCGCCTTCGGCTTTGGCAATCTGCTTCACCGGAAGGAAATACTTGTTGTTTTCGACTCCAGCCTTAAAATCCTTATCGCTCATATTGGCTGCGTAAATGACCGGCTTATTGCTTAGGAGAGAAACCGAGGAAAGAAGCTCTGCCTCATCCTTGGTACAATCCACGGAGCGTGCGGATTTGCCTTCATTCAGCGCTGTCTTAACACGTTTAAAGAAATCAAGCTCCAACTGGTATTTTTTGTCCGCCTTTATCATTTTCTGTGTTTTTTCAATACGGCGGTTGAGCACTTCCAGGTCTGAGAGAATCAGCTCAAGGTTAACCGTTTCAATGTCACGCTTTGGGTCAATGCTGCCTTCAACGTGAACGATATTGCTGTCCTCAAAGCAGCGGACAACATGGACGATGGCGTCACATTCACGGATATTCGCAAGAAATTTGTTGCCCAACCCTTCACCTTTGGAAGCCCCACGCACGAGGCCTGCAATATCGACAAATTCGATTGTTGCAGGTGTATACTTTAGAGGATGGTACAGATTGGCAAGCCAGTCAAGGCGCTTATCCGGCACGGCAACGGTGCCGACATTTGGTTCAATGGTACAGAATGGGTAATTCGCCGCCTGCGCACCGGCGTTTGTAATCGCGTTGAACAGTGTGCTCTTGCCCACATTTGGAAGCCCCACGATTCCAAGTTTCATTTCCTTAGATCCTTCTTTATTAAATTGATTTCAGCTTTACCAGAATAGAATCATATGGAAATATTATATATGGTTTTGTGGCTTTCCGCAACCCGGCAGATAGGATGTATTTTGAAAAAGCAGAATAGTTTTCAACGTTTTCGGCAGATTGTGTTGAAAGCTTTCCAGCTTTTCCGCTTGTTTTCCCGGGCGGAGACTTCCCTGTTACTCTCATTTTTTCCAGTGCCCGCGGGAACCTGTCACCATATGGTTTCCAGCGGATCGCATAATCATGTTTTCCTTCTCCCATTTTACCCGGTAAGAAAGACAGAAGACAAGTATTCTAACTTCAATGCACAAGCAAACTTTCTTTGCGGGCTTTTTCCGAAGAAAAGGAAAAACGGTCGGCCTTTCTGTTTACAGGGAAGCAGTATTCCCATCAAGGTAATTGCGGAGAGGCTTGCACCGGTAAATCAGCAGACCTACCCCAAGGCAGATTGCAAAATCTGGCAGCAGGAACAAGCCGTTATAGGCAATCGAATAAAGAAATGGGTGAGCGGCCCAATCCTTTGGCACAACGGAAAGATATGCCGTAACGCCGGCTATTACATGCCAGACGAAACGCAGGCCAACCGCTGTAGAAAATCCACAGACAAACTGCCTGAGACCTTTGCCGTAAATGCCTGCGAGGCCGAGCATAGTAAATGCAAACAGATAATCAAAAATAAACGATGCTGCCACAGCAATCGGCGTAAGGCCCCAGGAAAAAACAGCGCCAATGTCAAGCATCATCTGAATGATACTGTAGGCGAAACCGACGCCAATCCCCCACTTTGGACCGTACTTATAACTAATTAGCAGAATGGGCAGCATACTGCAAAGTGTCACGGAGCCGCCGAGCGGCATCTGCCAGAGCTTTACCATGCTCAGGGCCGTTGCAAGCCCAAGCATGACGGCGCTTTCCACAAGGCGCAGCGTTTTTGGGCTGACCTCGTTCCTTTTGGATACTTTTCCTGGATTTTCCATAGTTGAGCCCTCCATCAGTAAAATTTACCGAAAGGCCCTGTCCCTGGAGTCCACTCCGCGAAAGCACGAGACGACTTTTACATAGAAAAAACGCCTCGTGGAATGCCACAGAGCGTTTTGATACCGTTTTGGAAATTTCCTACGCTGGCATTATCCAGATCAGGTAGTAGGGTTTAGCACGTCGTTCCGTGCCCTCTCAGCCGGGAATACCCAGCACCCCATTATTCGGTTTACTCTTATCATAACGCGTTCTTCAGCCGTTGTCAATCAGCATCGGCCGCAGTTCAGCAGGCAGGCGGACAAATTTTTCCGCGCCTTCTTTCCGCATTTCCGCTTCGCTGCCGAAACCGTACAGGACACCAATAAAAGACGTCCCCGCAAGGCGGGCACCTTGCGCGTCAAAACAGGTATCCCCAATCATAATGGCCTGTGCAGGGGAACATTCGGCAGCCTTAACAGCGGGAAGAATAATGGTATCCTTTGTCCGGCTGCGCTCGCTCTCATCTGCTGCGGAAACGAAATCAAAATAAGGCATCAGCCCAAAATGATTCAGCACGTCTTTTGTCATGGAGGCCGGTTTGGAGGTTGCCACAGCGAGAAATGCACCAGCCCTGCGGAGGGCGGTAAGCAGTTTCGGGATGCCGGGATAGACGGAAGCGTTAAAAATATTGCCACCTCGGTAAATCAGGCGGTAGCGGCGAATGGCATCGGCCGTTTCTTCCTCGTTCATGCCGCAGAATGTCCGAAAACTGGTGGAAAGCGGCGGCCCAATAAATTTTCGGAGGCCGGATTCCGAAAGTGCAGGCTTGTCCATCCCGGCAAGTGTCTTGCGGACCGAATCCATGATTCCAGGACCGGAATTTGTCAGTGTACCGTCAAGATCAAACAGGATGGCACGGTATGCCGGCGTAACCTGCATCATGGTGATTCCCTTTGTTTGTTTTGTTTCCGCCATTCGGTTCCCTCCGTTTTTTGAATTTGCATCTATTATAGCATACCCCTGCTTTGTATGCTATAATAAATCCATTAGTGCGCCTGCTGTGCGGGAGCTTTCAGGGGGAATGCAGAGGAATGACGGGATATCATTCTGCCAGCATCAGGAAAGACGGTAGAATCTGGTTTCTGGACGAGCTGCGCGGCTTTGCCGTATTTTGTATGGTCTGTTACCATGCGTTTTATACAGAAGGCTACCTGTTCGGCGGGGAAGCGGGTGTCTACTTTTTTAGCTTTTTTATGGTGGCCGAACCATATTTTGCCGGACTTTTCATGTTTATCTCAGGCATTGCATGCAACCTTTCCCACTCAAACCTTGTACGCGGGCTGAAACTTTTCGCTTTTGCAATGGGTGTCACGCTTGTAACATGGCTGGTTGTACCGAATGACCGGATTATCTTTGGCGTGCTTCATTTCCTTGCAACCTGTATGGTGCTGACGGGCCTAGTGAAGCCGGCGCTTGACCGAGAGCCATTTTCATGGTGGCCAGTTCTTGCCTGTGCTGCGATGTTTCTGCTGACACGTCATGTCCAGGATGGCCTGCTCGGCCCAGGGTACCCGTTTGCAGTGCGCCTTCCGGAGGGGCTTTATGCGGAAAACTGGTTTGCACCGCTCGGGTTCCATAACGATAAATTTGTCAGCGCTGACTATTTTCCAATGCTGCCCTGGATCTTTGTTTATACGGCAGGAGTATGGGTTGGCAAGCTGGCAAAGGCGGGGAAATTTCCGGCTTTTATGTACCGCTCCTCAGTGCCGCAACTCTCTTGGGTTGGACGCCATGCACTTGCAATTTACCTGTTTCACCAGCCAGTTATTTACGCCTGCGGCCTGCTGGCTCGGTGGCTTTATTCTGTTGCCGGGTAAAATTCCAACGCCTGTCGGAAATTCGGGAAAATCCCGCAAAAAGATTGTCCTTTGCATGGAAATCCAGTATAATGACGGTAGCCATTCAATACACATGAAAGGGATAAAACGGGTGCGGCTGCACACCTCCGAATTATGGAAAGGGGAAATCAACCATGTGGGACAGAGTCGTCCTGAAGGAAAACGCAAAAATGGCGCTTTCCGGTGACAAGTACTGGAAAGCATTTGCCGTCTGCCTGATTAACAGTCTGATTGTTAATATGTTTAGCCTTTCTGAATCTTTCAGCACAAAAGGGATCGATCTGTTGTCACCGAAATCAGTTTTTGAAAATGTGGTGTCATTCCACTGGTACACGATTCCGGCAATTCTGCTTTTTATTTTTATAGGGCTTCCGCTTATTGTCGGTGTGTCACGCTTTTTCCTTGCAAACCGCTTTGGCCAGACGGACATCGGCATCATGTTTACCGGTTTTACCGACAGCTACAGCAGCACAATTACCGGGATGCTGACGACAGCGCTGATTGTTTTTCTTTGTTCCCTGGCGCTCATTATCCCCGGCATCGTCGAAGGCCTTAAATATACCATGGTTCCGTTTATCCTCGCAGATAATCCGACCATGCCGGGAGACCGCGCAAGGCAAATCAGCAGTATGATGACAAACGGTGAAAAAGGCGAAATTTTTGTGCTGTACCTTTCCTTTTTCGGCTGGTTCCTTCTGGCGGGCATTGTGCTCAGCCTTTTTTCCTGGCTCCTATGGCCGATTGCCAGCCTTGCATCCATTGCTGCGAGCGCAATGATTTTCGCTTACCAAAAAGCAACATTTACGGAACTGTATATTTTCATGCGTGACCGCATCATCCGCTGCGGCGCTGTTTCCCCAGCTGAGTTTGGCAAGATTGCATAATTTTTCTTTTCCCAAAGGAGACAAAAGCACCCTGCGCATTTTCAGCGCAGGGTGCTTTTACTTATGGCAAATACTTTATCCTTTTTATTCGCCGAACATTTCCTTAAGTTTATCAAAAAAATTATGGCGCTTCTGATAATTTTTATCTTCCCCAATTCCCTCGAATTCCTGCAAAAGCTCTTTCTGCTTTGCGGAAAGGTTCTTCGGGACCTCGACCGTCATGCGGACGTACTGATCTCCGCGTCCGTGGCCGCCGAGCTTTGGGATTCCCTTGCCGCGCAGCTTGAATACATCGTCGGGTTGAGTTCCCGGATGAACCATATAACTTACTTTGCCGTCAATCGTCGGCACAACGACTTCTGCACCAAGCGCAGCCTGGGCAAATGTAATGGGCATTTCGCACCAGACATCATTTCCACGGCGCTCAAAAAGCGGATGCGGGCGCACGCTCACAAGGACGTGCAGGTCGCCGCTTGGCCCGCCGTTTGTCCCGGCGTTGCCCTTGCCGCTGACGTTCAGCACCTGGCTGTCGGCGATGCCTGCGGGAATATTGATTTCAATATTGCATGAACGGCGAACCCTGCCGGAACCGCCGCAGTCTGGACAAGGGCTGTCGACTACCTTGCCGGAGCCGCCGCATTTGTCGCAGGTACGGGTTGTCTGAACCAGGCCAAACGGCGTACGCTGGCTGATACGGACTTGCCCTGTCCCGCCGCACTGCGGGCAGGTTCGCACGGCACCATTCCGTGCGCCGGTGCCATGGCAGGTTCCGCAGAGATCCACCTGCTCGTACCGGATTGTGCGGACGCAGCCTTTTGCAGCTTCTTCAAAGCTGATGGTGACGGAAGTTTCACTGTCACTGCCACGGCGCGGCATATTACTGGAGGTGTGGTGGACACTGGTGCCGCCCATTCCCCCAAAGCCGCCGAACCCAAAGTCATTAAATACGCTGTTAAAAATATCGTCAATATTAATATTGCCGGTGAACGGACTGCCGCCAGCTCCACCGCCGAAATTGGGGTCAACGCCTGCCTGGCCGAACTGGTCGTAGCGCGCACGCTTTTCCTTATTGGACAGGACTTCATACGCCTCGTTGACTTCCTTAAACTTCGCCTCCGCTTCCTTGTCACCCGGGTGAAGGTCCGGATGGTACTTCTTTGCAAGCTCACGGTATGCTTTTTTAATTTCTCCGTCGGTGGCGTTCCTTGGTACGCCCATTACCTCATAGTAGTCTTTGCTTTCAGCCAAGCACAATCACCCCCGAAAATCACACGCGCAGGGCAGTCGTTTTTGGCTGCCCTGCGGTGCCTGGCCTCATTTGAGAGGCCTTAGCGAAAACTTAATTTTTAGATGCTCCGGATTTCTGCCTCCAGTTCCACCAATGCAGATTCATCCGGTTTTACTTTTTGTCTTTATCGTCAACGTCGTGATACTCGGCATTATAGACGGTGTTGCCGTTAGCATCGGTTGACGAACCGGTATTCCGACTGTTCTGCTGTGGATTCGCCTGCTGGGACGGCCCCTGCGGCTGCTGTGGTTGCTGTGGTTGCTGTGGCTGCTGTGGCTGCTGT
>DHOL01000051.1:25255-29126 GCA_002410755.1 Ruminococcaceae bacterium UBA5391
CTGTGGCTGCTGTGGCTGCTGTGGTGCAGCATTCTTGTAGAGTTTTTCGCTCACGGCATACATAGCTTTCTTCAGATCTTCTGTCTTAGACTTGATGTCGTCAGCATTGTCGCCTTTCATCGCTTCGCGGACAGCGGCAGTCTTTGCGTTAAGGTCAGTCTTGTCGCTGTCGGAAATCTTGCTGCCGCTGTCCTTAATAAGCTTTTCGACACTGTAGCAGAGATTTTCAGACTCATTTTTCTGGTCAACCGCTTCGCGGCGCTTCTTGTCTTCCGCCTCGAACTTTGAGGCTTCCTTTACAGCCTTATCAATATCTTCCTTGCTCATGTTGGAGCTGGAGGAAATTGTAATCTTCTGCTGTTTGCCGGTGCCGAGGTCCTTTGCGGACACATTTACAATGCCGTTTGCATCAATATCGAAAGATACTTCAATCTGCGGGATTCCGCGCGGCGCCGGGGCAATGCCGTCCAGCTTGAAAATGCCGAGCTGCTTATTGTCGCGTGCAAATTCACGTTCGCCCTGTAGAACATTGATTTCAACGGAGGTCTGGCCATCTGCCGCAGTTGAGAAGATCTGGCTCTTCTTGGTCGGGATGGTTGTGTTGCGGTCGATAATCTTTGTCATAACGCCGCCGAGGGTTTCAACGCCGAGTGAAAGCGGTGTGACATCGAGAAGCAGGAGGCCCTGTACTTCGCCGCCGAGCACGCCGGCCTGAAGCGAGGCGCCAATGGCGACACACTCATCCGGGTTGATGCCCTTAAAGGGTTCCTTGCCGGACAGTTTCTTGACAAGCTCCTGCGCACAGGGCATGCGCGAAGAACCGCCGACCATGAGAATTTTGCTGATATCATTGAAAGAGAGCCCTGCATCCGAAAGGGCCTGTTTGACCGGGCTTTCTGTTTTTTCAATCAGGTCTGCGGTCAGTTCCTCAAACTTTGCGCGGCTCAGAGTCATGTCAAGGTGCTTCGGGCCGTTTGCATCTGCCGTGATGAACGGCAGGTTAATCTGCGTGGAAGTCTGGCTGGAGAGCTCAATCTTTGCCTTTTCGGCAGCTTCCTTTAAACGCTGCAAAGCCATTTTGTCGCCCGAAAGGTCAATGCCGTTTTCCTTCTTAAACTCGGAAATCATCCAGTCCATGATGCGCTTGTCAAAGTCGTCGCCGCCAAGGCGGTTATTTCCGGCCGTGGCAAGAACTTCCTGCACGCCGTCGCCCATTTCAATGATGGAGACATCAAATGTACCGCCGCCGAGGTCATAGACCATGATTTTCTGCTCGCCGCCTTTATCAATGCCATAGGCAAGTGCAGAAGCGGTCGGTTCGTTGATAATGCGCTTTACATCAAGACCGGCAATTTTTCCAGCATCCTTTGTAGCCTGGCGCTGGCTGTCTGTAAAGTAAGCCGGTACCGTGATAACCGCAGAATTGACTGACTCACCGAGATAGGCTTGCGCGTCTTCCTTCAGCTTTTGAAGGATCATGGCGGAAATTTCCTGCGGCGTGTAACTCTTACCGTCGATAGTTACTTTGTAATTGGAGCCCATTTCACGTTTAATGGATGAGATGGTACGATCCGGATTTGTAATGGCCTGACGTTTTGCCGCCTGGCCGACGAGGCGTTCACCATTCTTTGTAAATGCGACGACGGACGGTGTAGTGCGCGCGCCTTCGCTGTTCGGGATGACAACAGGCTTGCCGCCTTCAATAACTGCTACGCACGAATTTGTGGTGCCAAGGTCAATACCGATTGTTTTCGACATATTCAATTCCTCCAGTAAATTCAATTTAATCTATATTTAATTTAACAGGATAAAAATAAGAAAAGCAGAAAAAAGAAATCTATAAAAAAGTGGTGAAAAGATGGGCCTGAGCCTTCATTTTCCCCGGAGAAAAAGCCACTGAAATTTTCTCCGAACATCTGTTGTACCCGGAAGGTGAAATCAGTTGGCCGTCTGAACGATTGCGTGGCGGACGACTTTGCCATTCAAAACGTAACCCTTCCGGAGAACCTTGACAACAACATTTTCGCCGTACTTTTTATCTTCTACATGAGAAACAGCATTGTGAAGCAAAGGATCAAACTGCTTGCCTTCAGCTTCCATTTCAGAAACACCGAGCTTTTTTAAGGTATCCTGCATCTGTTTCTGTGTCATTTCAACTCCCTTGCGCAGGTCTTCGGCGGAGCAGTTCTCCTGTGCAAGCGCACGCTCAAGGTTATCTTCCACTCCCAGGATTTCCTTTACGGCATCTGCCGTGGCATCGCTGTAAGCGGACTGTTTTTCGCGGGCTGACCGCTTCCGGAAGTTGTCATATTCTGCAGCTGTCCGCAGGAAAACATCTTTCTGCTTTGCAAGGGCCGTTTCCGTCTCTTCAAGCTTTTTCTTTGTTTCATCCAGCTCCCTTTTCAGCGCCTCACCGGCAGAATCCTTCTTGGGTGAGTTCCCTGCCTCTGCCGTTTCCGGCTGGGATGCGCCCTGCTTTCCTGCTTCCGGTGCAGGTTCAGACTCCGAGACAGGCCTCGCTTCTGTTTCCGGCGGTGCTGCCTGTTTTTCTTTTTCCCCGTTTTTATTTTCCTGTTCCAAAGAAAAGAACCTCCTTTTCAGTCCTGATCCATCAGTTCGGTCAATAACCTGCCAACCGAACCGGAAAGGTATTCCATATTGGAGATAATCTTACTGTAATTCATCCGTGTCGGACCAATAATTGCGATGGCACCGGCCCTTTTCCCGGCGACACTGTACCGGGAAACGACAATGCTGGAGTCCGCAAGCTCCGGGCGTTTCGCTTCCCGCCCAATGAACACCTGCAAGGCGCCTTCCTGCTGGGAAAGCAACCGGCACAGCTCAGCCGGACGCGAAAGGAACTCAATAATATTGCGGATTTCGTTTTGACCGAGCTCGGGGTAATAAAGCAGATTTACTTCGCCGTTAAGGCAGACTTCACTGCACATGGACTCGCGCGCTGCTTCCGCAACAGCGCCAAGTGCGCTGCTCATCATAATTGCCATATCGCCGAGAGACGCGGCTAAAGACTGCATGTACGCAGGCGTGATATCCACTACGGGCACCCCCACCAGCTTTTCATTCAGCAGGCGGAAGAATACCCGCAGTATCTCCGGCGAAAGGTCAAAGTCACAGTGGAACACGTGGCTTTTCATTGTCCCGGCCGAAATCATCAGCAGAACCATTGCAGTGCGCCGGCTTGTCTGAACGAGCTGCACCCCGCGCACGACACCGTTTTTCCCGCTCGGCACAGTAGAAACCGCCGCATACCTTGTTAACGAGGCAAGCACGCGCGCCACACCGTCGAGGAGCTTTTCCGGGTCATAGGCTGCCGGGAGGATCATGCTGTCCAGATACCGTTTCTCCTCTTTTGAAATCGGCTTGCGCTTCATGAGTGAGTCGATGTAAACACGGTATCCTTTCTGGGAAGGAACACGCCCGGCCGATGTATGCGGCTGCTCCAGAAGGCCCAGAGTGCTAAGCTCGCTCATCTCATTGCGCACAGTTGCAGAGGAAACGCGGAAATCAAGGGTTTTGCAGAGCAGTTTCGAGCCAACCGGCACACCATCGGCGATATAAGTTTCTACGACCGCCGCTAAAATCTTTTGCTGCCGTTCGCTCAGTTCCAACCCTGGTCCCTTCTTTCCGATTGTGTTAGCACTCGGCATATCGGAGTGCTAACACTGCTTATAGAGTACCATTACTTTGCCCGATTGTCAATATCTTATTTGTAAATTTTTTGTGATTCAAAGAAGATGTATTTTGGAGAAAATCCAGGGAATGCCTTGAAAGTCCTTGCTTAGTCTCTTGTTAGGAGATAGGTTTGTAGGAGTTTTTCTTGCCCTTTGATAGCGAGCTTTAAAGGTTCTCG
>DHOL01000051.1:29310-30639 GCA_002410755.1 Ruminococcaceae bacterium UBA5391
TCTTTTAAGAGGCTGGGGATGGAAAAAGGACTTCTGCCGTCAAGGCATTAGAGACAAGAAACCCCCGCGGTGTAAACCGGAACCCGCCGGGGAAACACTGTATTAGTCCGGCAGGTTCGTACCGCTCTGCGGCGCGGCTGATTTTTTCCGGAACCGCATAGCCAAAGCGTGCACGGCAGACACGGTCAGTTAAGCCCTCCGCAAGACGGAGCCGCAACATCGAAAATTCGTCGAAATCCCCCCCTGTGCCGTCCTGAACCGGCCCGTCCCCTGCAAGGTATCCCCGCAGGCTGGACGCATAATGGAACCGCCTGCCGCTGAGGAACGAATGTGCTGACGGCCCGAGTCCGAGATATTCTTCACAGTGCCAGTACTTGAGATTATGACGGCTTTCAAAGCCGGGCTTCGCAAAATTGGAGATTTCATACTGCCGGTATCCGTGGGCCGCAAGCAGCCGGACAGCCTCAAGATAAAGTGCCGCAGATGTATCCTCATCCGGCAGGCGCAACGACGCGCGTTCTTTCCAATATAAAGTGTGCGGCTCCACTTTCAGCAGATAGGCTGAAACGTGCTGCACACCGCATGAAGCGCAAAACTCTATGGAATGCCTGAGGCTTTCTTCCGTCTGCCCCTGAACCGCAAGCATCAGGTCAAGCGAAATGCTGCCAATCCCTGCATTCCGTGCAGCTTCCACGGCCCGTGCCGCATCATCCGCCGTATGGCGCCTCCCCAGCAGACGAAGCTCATCCCCATCAGCGGACTGCAACCCCAGTGATACACGGTTTACGCCCGCTGCCGCAGCTTCCCGAAAAAACTCTGCAAGCCCGCTTCCAGGGTTTGCCTCTACAGCGATTTCTGCACCTTCCAACCCGAAGTATTTCCGCGCTGCCTCAACAATCCGTGCTGTCCGCCTGCCGCCGAGCAGGCTCGGTGTTCCGCCGCCAAGATACAAAGAATCCGCTTTCCGTGCTGTTTGCTCCGAAGAGGATTTTAAATTATTTATAATACATTCCGTATAATCATCCATCATAGAACTGTTCCCGCGGAGCGAAAAAAAATCGCAGTACGGGCATTTGCCGTCGCAGAACGGCACATGGATATAAAGCCCAATACTTTTTCCGGAGGAACATTCCGGCTGGCCTGCCATACCGCAGGCCTCCTTTCTCCCCGCCCTGCGGCGGAGTGCAAAAACGGCCCCCGCTTCCTTTGCAGGGGCCGGAGAATCATTCGTCCAGTTTCAGGATACTCAGGAATGCTTCCTTTGGCACTTCCACCGTGCCAATGCGGCGCATCCGCTTTTTGCCCTCCTTCTGCTTTTCCAGCAGCTTT
>DHOL01000051.1:30865-32238 GCA_002410755.1 Ruminococcaceae bacterium UBA5391
ATGTCGCCGCCGTAGCACTTGGCGAGCACATCCTTGCGCAGGGCCTTCACGGTTTCACGGGCAATCACACGCCCGCCTACGCACGCCTGAATCGGAATCTCGAAAAGCTGGCGCGGGATTTTATCCCTCAACTTTTCCACCATCCTGCGGGCACGCGGATAAGCTTCATCTGCAAAAATGATGAACGAAAGCGCATCCACAGGCTCACCATTCAGCAGGATATCAAGCTTCACAAGATTGCTTTTGCGGTAACCGGAGAGCGTGTAGTCAAGCGAAGCATAGCCGCGCGTACGGCTCTTGAGCGCGTCGAAGAAGTCATAGATTATTTCGTTGAGCGGCAACTCATAATGCAGGTCCACGCGGTCAGTATCAAGGTAATTCATGTCGAGGAATGTCCCGCGGCGCTCCTGGCAAAGATCCATTACATTGCCGACATAGTTTTTCGGCGTGTAGATATGCGTGTCCGTAAAAGGCTCATGCGCCTCGGCAATCTGCGAAGGATCAGGATAATTTGTCGGGTTGTCAATCATCTTAACCGTGCCGTCGGTCAACTTCAGACGATAGACAACACTCGGAGCGGTTGTGACAAGGTCGAGCGAATATTCCCGCTCAAGGCGTTCCTGAACAACATCCAGATGCAGCAGGCCGAGGAAGCCGCAGCGGAAACCAAAGCCGAGTGCTGCGGAAGTCTCCGGCTCAAAGCTGAGCGCTGCGTCGTTAAGCTGAAGCTTTTCCAGCGCGTCGCGCAAATCAGGATATTTTGCGCCGTCTGCCGGGTAAATGCCACAGAAGACCATCGGCTGGGCGGGGCGGTAGCCGGGAAGCGGTTCCTTTGCGGGATTTGACGCTAGGGTAATGGTATCGCCGACACGCGCTTCTCGCACTGCCTTGATGGAAGCGGAAATCACACCGACGTCACCCGCATGAAGGCAGGGGGCAGGCTCGTATGACGTTGCGCGCATGTAACCACAGTCCACAACGGTGAATTTACCGCCCGCAGACATCATGCGGATTTCATCGCCGGGCTTCACAGTGCCGTTGAACACACGAACGTGCGCCACGGCGCCTTTATAGGAATCATAGTAGGAGTCAAAAATCAGTGCCTTGAGTGGCGCATTTTCGTCGCCCTTCGGTGCCGGTATTTTCTCGACAATCTGCTCCATAACCTGGTCAATATTGATGCCGAGCTTTGCGGAAATACAGGGTGCATCATCTGAAGGAATACCAATGACGTCCTCAATTTCCCGGCGGACTTTTTCAGGCTGGGCGCTCGGCAGGTCAATTTTATTGATGACGGGGACAATTTCAAGCCCTGCGTCTACGGCAAGATAAGTATTGGCAAGTGTCTGTGCCTCAATGCCCTGTGACGCATC
>DHOL01000051.1:32458-35818 GCA_002410755.1 Ruminococcaceae bacterium UBA5391
GGCGTGTCAATCAGGTTAAAGATATAATCCTGCCCGTTCTTCGCATGGTACAGCAGCGTAACAGCGTGAGCTTTAATCGTGATACCGCGCTCACGCTCCAGGTCCATGTTATCGAGAATCTGGTTCTCCATTTCGCGGAGCGGGACAGAATCCGTCTGCTCCAGGATACGGTCGGCGAGTGTGCTTTTCCCATGGTCAATATGGGCAATAATGCAGAAATTCCGGATATTTTCACGTGGAATTTTCATAATGACACCTTGGATTCCAGACGAGCCCTTCCACAGGGCCTGTCAATAACGGTTAATATGATGATAGTACTTATCACTGAGCAGGTGTTTGCTGCGGTGTTTACTGCGGCGCTTCCCACGGTGATAGCGGCTGCGGCCGGAGCCGCGCGGCGGAAAGCGGTTGCTCAGAACGACAATCAGAATAACGACAATACCAAGGACAATACATGCCCATGCAAGAATGCCGTACAGGTTCATCTTTTTGGAAAGGACGCGGTTTTCCGTAGCGGAAGCGAGCGGATCCACTTCGCTGATGTTCCCTACGGACGGCAGGAGCACACCGCTCGAGGAGGAAGCTTCTGAAACAACCTCTGACGACGACAGCAACTGTGACGCAAGGTCGGTGAAAAAGTTGCCCGAAGCCGGTTTTGTCTGTGTCTTTACCACGCGCTGTGCTTCCTTTGCGGCGGCATCATCCGCGGCTTTTTTTGAAGCAGCTTCTTCGGCGGCCTTTTCCGGGTCGCCCCCTTGGTTTCCCCCTAGATTGTCAAATCCATCCGTTTGCTGAGCTCCTGGGCTGGTAATGACCGCGTCTGTATAAATATGGAGGGACGTTTCACACAGAAAAAGAAATGCACAAAAAAACACACTGAAGATGCACAAATACTTTTTCCGTCTGGTCATGTCAAATCCTCCGTCCCCGGCAGTTTTCATCCGCGGCTTTTCCCATCCAAGTGACAATATAATAAGATAATTATATCATATTCCGCCGTCGATGCAAGTTATGGCGGGATTTTTGCCGGTCATACGGTAAATCAGCGTATTTCCGTCGCCAAAGCCGATTCTCCGGCACTCGTAATCAACCGTGGCAAGGCCCCACAGCAGGAGCAGCACAAGGGACGCCGAGAAAAATGAGGCCCAAAAAATCCGGCGGCCCGAAAAATTTTTCATAATTTTACACTTTCTTTTCCGTTTTAGGCAGACCCGTTCAAAATCTGCGCCAGCGACTTGCCAAGCAGAGTTCCGCTGTACTCCGCTTCGTCAAGCGTGTTGGCGTCCGTTCCAACTTCAATCAGCAGGGAGCCGGTCGTCATATGCTCATTGTAACGCCGCGCACAGAAATCGAGCGGCCGCGCAAGGCCGGGGCAGGAATTGGTGACCTGTTTTTGCAGACGGAGAGCAAGACGGAGGTTTTGCTCCCAGTTGGGGAAGCCAAGCGAGCCGTCGTCATCGCATCCGGCGAGAATCATGAGCTGCGCCGCCTTTTTCCCATTCACAAGTACAACCGGTTTTAACTCCGTGCCATCGGTACGGTGCATTGCATCGCGGTGAATATCAAGAGTTACGCGAATGGACGGGTATGCCTTCAGGTCTTTCGTCATAGTTGCCTGTGAGCGGCCATAGGAGCCGTCATAAGCGGGGTAGTCATGGACAGTCTTGTCATGGAGGGTTTTAATTCCAGCACTTTCCAGCACTGCCGCGATTTTGTCGCCGACTGCGCAGACGGTTTTCGTCAGGTCGGTTGACCGGGCAACACCATAGCACTCCGTTGTATGGGTGTGGTAAATCAGCACCTGAGGGGAAGAACTGTTCCGCTGGATCTGAAAAGGCAGCTTTTTGGCAAGCTCATTTACAAAGTCAATCGACGTGTGCTTTTCCGTGCTGTTTTTTACCCAGAAATTCCCGACCTTCGTCCCGCTGTTTCCAATCGTCAGCTCCAGGGTTTTCCCGTTTTGTGTCTGGGAAACGGCAGACGCGGACGTAGAAGAAGAGGCAGACTGTGAAGTGGAAGATGCGGGGACACCGGAAGAAGTCGTCCTATCCGGTGTTCCCGCCCCGGACGGCGCTGTGGCAGACGGCGTTTTCCTGTTGGAGGAAACCGTGTCGTCGTCTTCCTCATGGAAAAGAGCATCCGCATTCCCTGCCGGCAGAATAAACCCCGCAGCAGCGTCCGCGGCTTTCTGCCCTGCTCCGGCCGGAATACGCATTCCAACACAAACGACACCGGCCACCGCCAACAACGCTGTCATCAGCCCGGCGGCTTTCCGCGCAAATCCCTTCATACTCTTCCTCCCTTTCCCGATAGGACTTCTTCTATACTTATGAGGACGAGCAAAATTTCATGCAGCGGCAGAAAAGCATTTTCCCAACTTGACAGATTCCAATGTTTCGACGCAAAGATAACTTGAGAAATTTTATCCGGCATCTTTTAAAGGGGGCCCGCAGGTCAGGTCAGTTCTTCATATTCTTCAATGGAAAGGGTTGGATTGAGTGCACGGTTGATGCCCATTGCAAGAAGATGGGCGCCGCGGCGGATAATGAGATCAATTTCCCGGGGAGTAACCATCATGGGCGCGGAGCGCGGCTGGGCAGGGGCAGGATTTCCAGCTCCGGAGAGGCCGCACACAAAGGTGGAGGCGTCAACAACGGTCGGGATGCCAAGGCTGATAACGGGTACGCCGAGCGTTTCTTCATCAATGCGGGGACGGGAGTTCCCGACACCGGCGCCGGGCGAGATGCCGCCTGAGCAGAGCTGCACCGTGCAGCCCAGACGAGAAGGGCTCCGCGCAGCGAGGGCATCCACAGCAACGACAGCGGCGGGTTTCAGCGTACGGACCAGGGCGGAAAGGACCTCAAAAGCCTCCATGCCTGTACAGCCAAGCACACCGGGGCTTGAAACGGAAACAGGCCGCAGCCCGTCAAGGCCCGTTACCCGCGCAAGTTCTCCACGGATATGCCGTGTTGCAAGCACACGGTCCGCCGTAAGCGGCCCCAGTGCATCCGGCGTCACAGCCCGGTTGCCGAGCCCTGCCACAAGTACCGGCCCCTCTTTCGGCAGCAGGCCGGAAAGGTTCCCCGTAAGCAGGTTCAGCAGAGAATCATTTGCGTCAATATGATCGGAAATAGACTGTACCTCCAGCGTAATGTAGCTTTTTCCGTCTTCCGTGATGCGCGTTTCCGTGCAGCCGTCCATTTCACGCTGTACCCGGCTGGAAGGCTTTGAAGAGCGCTCCAGCGCCAAATCCGTGCGAAAAGTCATTTGTGCTCCTTTCCCGGGGCCACACGGCCCCGCAACCGCAGATTTTTCTTGCTTTTTATTGATATCAATGGTATCATATAATATATGACTGCC
>DHOL01000051.1:36010-45682 GCA_002410755.1 Ruminococcaceae bacterium UBA5391
ATATGACTGCCGAAGGAGGTGGAATTATGCCCAACATCAAATCGGCGAAAAAACGTGTGAAGGTAACCGCAGTGAAAACCGGCAACAACAAAACCGCTTCCACGGAACTGAAAACCGAGATCAAAAAGGCTGTCGCCGCCATCGACGCAAATGACGAAAAGAAGGCCGATACGGTAAAAGCCGCTGTCAAGAAAATCGACCAGGCCACCGTAAAAGGAATCCTGCACAAGAACAATGCAGCGCGGAAAAAATCTTCCCTTGTCCGTAAGCTGAATGGTAAGGCGTAACGGAAAAGCAGAGCTTTCGGGCCCTGCTTTTTTTGCATTCCCGGGAGCCGCTTCTGCTTTTTTCGCCTGCTTTCGACGGGAGAAGCATCCCTCTTCCCGTTGACAATTCCGCACGAAACGTTTATCATAGAATCAAATCGATTAGTCTACCGTGGATTTCATGAAAAACGGGGGTGTCCGGTTTTGAAAAATTCAAATAAGATTTATATTTGGGTCGCGGTTTTTTCCGCCATTGCCGCAGTTGTTTCCATCGCAGTTTCGGCCGTCCTGTTCTTTGAGAAGAAAAAGAAGGATGAGGAAGACCTTGAACATTACCTTGACTGCTCGATCCAGTGACGTGGACTGCTCTGTAAAAAGAGTACGGACAGGCTGAAAATGCCTGTCCGCTTTTTTGTTTCGGCCCATAAACCGGTGCCCCCGCTTTTCAGCGGGCCTTCATCGCGCGGTAGCGGCGGTACAAAAACTTTACAGCCTGCCACAGCAGTGTGTAAAGGATATTCCCATTCATCAGGCGGTACAGCAGCCATGCATACCCGGCCCATTTCCAGCCTTTCCGGGTAGCGCGGAAAACAAGCTTAGCTCTTGTCTCCTGGTTTTGAAAAAAGCGCGGCCAGATAGCCGAAAAACACCGCCGCCGCAATCCCGGCAGCGCCTGCGGTCAGGCCGCCTGAAAATGCTCCAAGCAGCCCCTTCTGGCTTACGGCTTCCTGTGTACCCTTTGCCATCAGATAGCCAAATCCCGTAAGGGGTACGCTTGCGCCCGCACCTGCAAACTTGACGAGCGGCTCGTAGACACCAATCGCACCGAACAAAACCCCTGCCGTGACAAATGAAACGAGAATGCGTGCCGGTGTCAGCTTCGTGAAATCCAGCAGGAGCTGCCCTATAACGCAGATTGCCCCGCCGACCACAAAAGCCCGCAGATATTCCACGATTCCATCACCTCAAGCTTATTTTCGCCGTGCATGGCGCCTTCTATACATAAATAGGAAAAAAGGGCACCACTTTTCGGGGGAAAAATTCTGTAAAAGCTTTGTGCCATTGCCCCGCAGAACCCTCAGCAAGACACGGAAAGGCTCCGGAAATCTGATTTCCGGAGCCTTTCTTTACCCGGGACAGCGGGGAAAAAATCAATCAGCCGTTTTTCTTAATAAAAATCCAGTTGTCATGGCACATGTCGTCAAGGTTATACTTAGCTTTCCAGCCAAGTTCCTTTTCCGCACGTGTGCAGTCCGCATAGCAGGTGGCAATATCGCCGGAACGGCGGCTTTCAATTTTGTAGGGAATTTTTACACCGCTTACACGCTCAAAAGCGTGTACAACGTCAAGGACAGAACTGCCTTTGCCGGTGCCGAGGTTAAAGGCACGGGCGCCGTCCAGTTCATCAATATGCTCAAGCGCCTTGATGTGTCCGGCTGCAAGGTCACAGACATGGATATAGTCGCGGACACCGGTACCGTCGTGCGTTGGATAGTCGTCGCCGAAGATATGAAGCTCCGGCAGCTTGCCGATGGCAACTTTCATGATATAAGGCATCAGGTTGTTCGGGATGCCGTTCGGGTTTTCTCCGATGAGGCCGCTCCTGTGTGCACCGATCGGGTTAAAATAGCGCAGCAGTGCAACTTTCATATCCTTGTCGGCATGGCAGACGTCTTTGAGAATCTGCTCAATCATCAGCTTTGTAGTCCCGTAGGGATTTGTTGTGGAAAGCGGCATATCCTCGGTAAACGGGGCTTTGTTGTGCATCCCATAGACCGTTGCAGAGGAACTGAAAACCAAGCGCTTCACACCGTATTTCCGCATCAGGCGGAGCAGGTTGAGTGTGCCGGTAAGGTTGTTGTGGTAATACTCAAGGGGCTTTTCCACGGATTCGCCGACGGCTTTCAGGCCCGCAAAGTGAATTACTGCATCAATCTTGTTTTCCTGGAAGATTTTTTCAAAGGAATCATAGTCAAGCATATCGCAGCGGTAGACTGGGAACTTTTTGCCTGTGATTTTTTCCACCCTGCTGATGACCTCGGGTGAAGAGTTGCAGTAATTGTCCATAACGACGACACCATAGCCGTTCTGGAGGAGTTCCACGCAGGTATGGGAGCCGATGTACCCGGCCCCTCCGGTAACTAAAACATTCATAGCTTTATTTCTCCTTTCGCGCAAGAAAACGCTTGTAGGCCTGACGAAGTTCTTCCGCCGTCTGCTCAGGGCAGGTTGGATTGCAGGCCGCCCATGCGCCCGTTTCGCTGGAAGCGTTGAATTTCTGCTTCGTAGCGCTTCTCATTGGCGGGTAAAACTCAATATGGAAGTGAAAGTCCTTGGAATAATCGCCGCTGTTGACCGGTGCATTGTGCATGCACATCATATAGGGGAATTTATAGCCAAAGAGGCTGTCGAGCATCCCGGCGGTATCTCGGACGGTAAGGCCGAGGGAGGCGCGTTCCTCCGGTGTGAAATCGGTGATGTACTGTTTGTGTGCGTTGGACTGAATATAGACCCCGTAGGGGTAAGCTGAGAAAAACGGAAGAAAAACGGTGAAGTCCTTGTTCTCAAAAATGATGCGCTTTTTCTCCTTTTTCTCATTTGTCAGATAGTCGCACCAGAGGCAGTGCCCCGTCTTTTTATAATACTCTTTTGCGGAAGCCGTCTCAAGCTGAAGCTTTTTGGGCAGAAACGGGTAGCCGTAAATCTGTCCGTGCGGATGGGGCATTGTTACGCCGACGACGTCGCCGCGGTTTTCAAAAATAAAGATATATTTGATTTTTGGATCGGCGCGAAGGGTGTCAAAACGCTGGCACCAGAGGTCCGCAAGCTTTTTCATGTGCTCATTGGACAGTTCGGGCAGTGTGACCGTATGTTCTGACGAATAGAGAATCACTTCGCATTTGCCGTAGCAGGGCTGCACTTTAAAGAAATCTGTTGCTACATCGTCCGGCTTGGGCGGGTCCTGGCGCAGTGCCGGAAAATCATTGTCATACTCCATGACTTCATAGTCCGGCACATTGCCGGACGAAGGACAAAACGGACACCAGTCCTTCGGCATCTGCGGCCGGTTCTGCCGGTTCGATGCCACCATGGTCCAGTCCTGAATGAATGGATCCCATCTTAATTCTGCCATAATTCCTCTTTCTCCTTTTTCCGGCCTTTTGAAAAAGGCCTTAGCGAAAACTTTATGAAAAGAATCTGGCTTTAACTTTCTCCCGGAAGTCCTTCTGTAAGAAAGGGACGAATTTTGCTTTTTATGGGATTGGGTTTTAAGTTAGCTTTGCAGGCAAGCAAGATTAAAGTCCTTTTTCTCCGTCTTTTTCCTGAAGGAAAAAGATAATTAAAGGATACGGATGCCGCCGACAGGGCGGATGGAGAGAGGCCGACAGCTTCCCTTGCCGAAGACACTTTCCATCCGGGAAGCAAACTCCGGGAAGATGTCCTTAGGGACATAGGCCTGCACCGTACCGGCAAAGCCGCCCCCATGAACACGCCATGCGCCGCCGTGCGGGGCAAGGTAATGCTCGCAGAGCGCAAGGGCCAGCGGGACACCCTGTTCCTGCGGGTGGGAAGAAGAGTAGGTGTTTTGCAGATACTCAAAGGAAGAACGCCCGCTTGCAATGACGAGCTGTTTAAAGGATTCAAAATCGTTTGCTCGGAGTGCCGCGGCTTCTTCCAGCACACGTGCGTTTTCCGAGAAAAAGTGGATTGCGCGCAGAACGGCACGGTCGCCTGCGGCAGTACGCACAGCGGGAATCCGGGAATAAAACTCTGCCTCATCCACCTGGGAAAGGATCTTCTTGCCAAAGCATGACGCCGCTTTTTTCATTTCGGCAGGGATGGCTGCATAATCCGGTGTCAGGTCGGAGTGGTTGCCTTTTGTGTCAATCATGCAGAGGCAGTAGCCGCAGCCTGCAAAATTAAATGGGATTTTTTCCGCCCGCGGATTTTCAGCATCAGAGAAATCAATCAGCGCAAATCCACCGATTGCACTGGAAGCCTGGTCCATAAGGCCGCTCGGTTTGCCAAAATATTCATTCTCTGCGTACTGCCCAAGCTGCGCCACAGCGAGCGGCGGCAACTCATCCCGGCAGAAAAGGCTGTTGAGTGCAGTGCCAATAAGTACCTCGAACGCAGCCGAAGACGAAAGCCCCGAACCGGTCAGCACGTCGGAGGTCGTGTAGGCGTCAAACCCGCCGATTTTATAGCCGCGGTCCGAAAATCCTTTGCAGAGGCCGCGCAGGAGGGAAATGGATTTCCCCTCTTCTTCCGGCTTCTTCTGGAGGTCGTCGGAAAAAAGCGCATCTTCTGTGAAGCCGTGGGATTTAACACGGATTTTCCCGTTTGCAGAACGTGCAGTGACGGCAATGGCGTCCAGGTCAACACCGGCAGCAAGCACACGCCCGCCCTGATGGTCGGTATGGTTCCCGCCGATTTCCGTGCGCCCCGGTGCGCTGAAAACCGCGATATCCCGGTTTCCCCCGTAAATATTCTCAAACTGCCCGATTGCTCCGGTAATCCGCTCCGCCTGTTTTGCGGCGCCCTGTTCCCCGCAGACATAAAGCTGTTCCAGCTTTACCAGAAAGTCTTTGCTTTGAATCTTCTCCTTTGCCTCCAACGGCAGCATGACAATCCCTCCGCTCCGGCGCCAGGCCTTTCATGATACCGGGTGCCTTTTCTTAATCTTTGTTCCTGCCTGTAGCTTTTCTATAGTCATTGTAGTCCGGACGGCAGTGCCGCGCAATCGACGATAGTATCAGTTATATGGATATTTGTTGCATAAGCCAAAATAGAATATTTTTTCCGCTCTGTGGAACGATAGTTTCGTGAATTCCAAGGCCTTTTCTCCGGGACGGGAAAACAATTTTAAATCTGGGGGCGGTTATCCATGGATAAAGGGGGATTTGGCAGCTCCAGGCTGCCTTCGGCAGACCTTGAGGCAAATATCCGTTACTTAAGGGAAAATGTCTTTTCGGAAGACGATACCATGCGGTTCCGGAAGCTTACAAACCAGACAAACCCAAACCTGAAGTTCTGTTTAATTTATGCCGACGGCATGATTAATAACAAGATTATCAACGATGATATTGTGCGCCCGCTGATTGAGTATCAATTCCCCAAGGAAACCGGAGACCTGGCAGAATACGTGATGGACCGGGTTGTGTGCTCGAACGACGTTGAAAAGACGCCGGAGATGGAAAAAATTGTGCAGGCTGCGGTTTACGGCGATACCGTGCTGCTTGCCGGCGGCTGTGACGAAGCCCTGCTTTTCAGCACAAAGAATTTTCCGACGCGCGCCATCAGCGAACCGGAAAGCGAGCGGGTTCTCCGCGGCCCGCGCGAGGGTTTTAACGAGTCGCTCCTCATGAACCTTTCGATGCTCCGCAGGCGTCTGCGCACGCCGGACCTCAAGCTGCGCTTTCTTACTTTCGGTCGGCGGACACGCACCAAGGCATGCCTGTGCTATCTTGCGAGTGTTGTAAACCGCCCCGTACTGCGCGAAATGGAACGCCGCCTTGCAAAAATAGATATTGACGGCGTGCTGGACACCGAATACCTTGTGGAGTTGATCCGCGACAAGCGGTGGGCCTGCCTTGACACAATCGGCACCACCGAGCGGCCGGATGTGGTGGCAGCAAAGCTCCTGGAAGGGCGTGTGGCGCTTCTGCTGGACGGCACGCCGCAGGCAATTACCGCGCCTTACCTGTTTATTGAAAGTTTCCAGAGCGACGAAGATTATTACCTCAATTTCTACTTTGCCTCAATCGGGCGCATCCTGCGCGTCATGGCCTTCTATATTTCCGCCATGTTCCCGGCTGTCTATATCGCTTTGGTGAACTACCACCCGGAAATCCTTCCGACGCCGCTGCTTATCAGTTTCATACAGGCGCGGCAGGGCGTGCCGTTCCCCTCGGTGCTGGAGATGCTTTTCATGCTTTTTGTGTTTGAAATGCTCCGCGAGTCCGGCGCGCGAATGCCGGGCCTCATGGGGCAGACGCTCAGCATCGTAGGTGCCCTTGTCATCGGGCAGGCGACTGTACAGGCAAAACTTATCAGCGCACCGATTATTGTCATTGTAGCGCTTGCCGGAATCACCGGGCTGATGAATCCAAAAATCAAAGGGTTTACCATTGTAGTGCGCATAATCATGCTTGCACTTGTAACAATCCTTGGCCTTTACGGGTTCCTCTACGGGAATCTCGCGCTGCTTGTACTGCTTTTCAATTTGCAGTCGTTCGGCGTACCCCTCCTTTCCAATGATTCACACCATACTTCGCAGAAGTGGAAAGATACCGTTGTCCGCGATCCCTGGTGGAAAATGATCCGCAGGCCGGAACACCTATCCCGCAACCGGGTGCGCCAGAAGCAGGATGGTACCGGAAAATGAGAATATTCCGGCGTATTATTGCCTCGGCGCTTGCTGTGACAGTTATGCTGACGTTTTCCGGCTGCTGGGACTACCATGAAGTAGAGAGCCTTTTCATCGTCTGCGGCATGGCAGTTGACAAGGGCACCACAGGGCATAAATACCGCCTGACTCTGGAAATGCTGAACCTTTCAGGCGGCAACGGCACCAATGGCAACCAGAAGGCAGAACTTATTTCTGCAGAAGGTGACACAATCGCAGATGCGGCGGCAAATGCCTCTCTGCTTTCAGAAAACGAGCTTTATTTCAGCGACTGCAAGATTACCATTTTCAGCCGTGAGATTGCGGAGGAAGGGCTTACGTCTGTGCTGGACTGGCTTAACCGGGACCCGCAGCCACGTTTTACCATGCAGCTGTATGTTTCCACGGCGGAGACGGCCGCGGAGCTCCTCGAGCCGGAAGCAAAAACAGAAGGTGCAATATCGCCCCGTGTTTCCGAAGCAATAGACCAGGCCGCCTCCGTAGGCAGGAGCCAGAAAGTCTGTGTTTACCAGGCGGACGACGTCCTTCTCGGCGAAGGAAAAGACCTGACGCTGCCTTGCCTGGAACGGGAATCCTCAGCGGAAGGCGTGTCCAAGACGGCAATCGACGGGACAGCAGTATTCCAGGGCGATAAGCTTGTCGGCTGGCGGGATGAAAAACAGACGCGCGTGGACGTATTCCTCACTTCGCGTGTGAAGCTGGGGCAGCTTGTGGTAGGCATCAACCCCAGTGACCGCGAGATTGCCCTTCAGGTTCGGGACAGCAACACAAAAATTAAACCCGTTTTTGGCAATCACAATCAACTGTCTATGAACATTTTCGTTGAAGCAAACTGCACCTTTGACGAAGAAAACACGACCCGCAACCTTCTTGCCGATCTTGGGGAAAAGGGCATTGAAAATCTGGCTGAGAAAGCAATCTGTGCGCGTACAGAACAGGAAATCCACGACGTGCAGGCAGGGCTTGGGTGCGACATCTTCGGCTTTGGCCGCTCTGTTTATAACAGCAATCCCGAGCTTTGGAAAAGCCTGAAGCCGCATTGGCGGGATACTTTCCGCAATGTAAAGGTCAGTATATCGGCAAAAGTCCGCATCGGTAACACCGGCTTTATGTACCCGAAAGGAAAACAGCAGTGAGATAAAAAACATCAACCATGTCATCATTTCCCTTTTAATGGTGGCAATTTTTGTGGCAGTAGACCTTGTGCCGCAGCTCCGCGACAAGGACCGCGAAAAGCCGGCCGTCTGGTTCGCGGCCTGCGTTTATGCACTGGCACTTGCCATTGACCTGATGCTGGGGTTCGGCGTGCAGTTTGATTTGGAAAAGGCGGTATTTCAGGTGCTTCAGCCGTTGCTCCACTTCCTTGGAGGTGAATCGTCGTGAAAAAAATATCCGGCAGCCAGCTTTCGGCACTGGTAGCGCTGCAGATTACCGGAAGCTCGATTGCGCTTGGCAGCGGTGACGACGCCATGCAGGATTCGTGGATTGCGGCACTTTTTGCCGTGGTAATAGCCGTGCCGGTGATGTGGATGTATGCGTCCATCCTCCGCCTTTCCCCCGGGCGGAGCTATTTTGGCATTGCAGAGGAGACTTTTGGAAAAGTCGGAGGGAAAATCTTCACTGGACTTTATATTTGCTATGCGGTTTTTCTCGGTGCACAGGTTTTTCGTGTGTTGGACGAATTTATCCAGCTTGTCAACCTGCCAAGGACACCTCAGGTCATTATCCTTGCGTTTTCTGTACCGCTCGTAGCTGTGCAGATCCGCTGCGGCCCGAAAAATGTTGCAAGCTGTGCCAAGTTTCTTCTGCCGATTATACTGATCTTTTTAGGGATTATGTTCATCCTGGGCCTGCCTTTCATGGACCCCCAAAATATCCGTCCGGTTTTTGGCGCAGGCACCAAAGCCATTATGACCGGCGCGTTTTACAATTTTTCACTTTCCATGGGGGAAACGGTACTGTGCCTGCCTTTTTTTGAAGAAACCGAACCTTCTGTAAAGCCATTCCGCATTCTGTTGAACGGGGTTATCCTCGGCGGCATAAACCTTGCCATTATTACCTTCCGGAATCTGCTGCTGCTGGGCGCGCCCGTGTGCCAGATGTACCTTTTCGCTTCTTATGATGCCGTCGGAGTTATTTCAGTAGGTGAATTTATCACGCGGATTTCCGTGCTCATCGGTATTAATATGGTGCTGACCGCAACGTCGAAAATCAGCGTAGCTCTGTACTCTGCTACGGTCGGCGTTTCCAGGATTCTTGGCCTGCATGATACCCTGCGCCCTGCCGCGTCCTGCGCTACGCTGATGGCAGCGCTCAGTTATATCTTGTACAGCACTCTGCTTTCCGGCATGTCAATGCGCAGGTACCTCCCGTTTACCAATATGCCTTTCCAGCTTCTGCTGCCGCTCCTGCTTCTGATATGCGGGAAGATAAAGAAGAAAAATGCAAAAAAGCATGCGAAAGCTCCAGCACCGTTGAAAACAGCAGCCGCACCGGCTAAAAATTAGCTATGTTTTTTAGGACGGGTATGATATAATAAACTTTGTGTAGAAAATTGAGCAGCCGCTTTTCCGGCGGTGGTTTTCTGAGGTGAAATTCATGAAATCTATCCTGTCCGCCTTTTTTGGCAGTTACAGCAAACGTGAACTTAAACGGATCCGCCCAGTCCAGCAGGCCGTCCTTGGCCGGGAAGAAAAATACCGTGCCATGACCGACGCAGAACTGAAAGCACAGACCCCCGCACTCAAGGAACGCCTTTCCAACGGAGAAACCCTGGACGATGTTCTCCCGGACGCATTTGCTGCCTGCCGGGAAGCCTCTGACCGTGTGCTCGGGATGCGTCATTTCCCCGTGCAGGTTCTGGGCGGCGTCGTGCTGCACCAGGGACGCATTGCAGAGATGAAGACCGGAGAAGGAAAAACCCTGGCATCGACCTTGCCTGCTTACCTGAACGCCCTGACCGGCAAGGGGGTTCATATTGTTACGGTCAACGATTAT
>DHOL01000051.1:45797-46047 GCA_002410755.1 Ruminococcaceae bacterium UBA5391
GAAGACCGGCGAAGGCAAAACACTTGTCGCTACGCTGCCTGCGTACCTGAATGCCCTTGAGGGAAAGGGCGTCCATATTATTACTGTAAATGATTACCTTGCCCGCCGTGACTCTGAGTGGATGGGTAAGGTGTACCGCTACCTTGGCCTTTCTGTGGGCCTTATCGTCCACGACATGGACAGCGCCGGCCGGAAGGCCGCCTACAACGCAGATATCACCTACGGCACCAATAACGAGTTCGGCTTTGAC
>DHOL01000051.1:46303-46718 GCA_002410755.1 Ruminococcaceae bacterium UBA5391
CTCCATCCTGATTGATGAAGCCCGCACGCCGCTTATCATCTCCGGCCAAGGCGACCAGTCAACGGAAATGTACCACGTTGCGGATACCTTTTCAAAAAAGCTGCGTTGTGTGAAAGTTGCGGAGCTGGACGACAAGGAAAACAACGATGAGCTTTACAAGGATGCAGACTATATTGTTGACGAAAAGGCAAAAACCGCTACACTTACTCAGAACGGCGTTAAGAAAACCGAGGAGTTTTTCAAAATTTCCAACCTCACGGATGCCGAGAACCTGCCGATTCAGCATTATGTAAACCAGGCCATCAAAGCGCGCGGCGTGATGAAAAAGGATATCGACTACGTCGTGAAAGACGGCCAGGTCATTATTGTCGATGAATTCACAGGCCGCCTCATGTACGGCCGCCGCTACAATGAG
>DHOL01000013.1:0-1779 GCA_002410755.1 Ruminococcaceae bacterium UBA5391
AAACAGTACCGGAGCAGGCAATCCGTTCCGTCGGCATTTCTGCGAATTTCATGTGCGATAATTCATCCTACTTTTTGGGGCTTGATAAAAAAGGCAAACCAGAACGTTCCCTCAATTGTTTTGCCGCCAGCCGCGAGCTGCATGAGACAGTTCTGAAAGACGTCCACTGCCCTGCAGCGAAAGCGGTGCTTGGCTTTTTTCGGTCATGGAATCCATGTCAAGCGGAAACAAACGCCGCGTTTCAGGCGCATCGGGAACAAATATTGGCTGGTGGGTATCTTGTTTTTCAGCTTGACAGCGGCACATTTGCTCAGGATGACCCTGAAATTCGGAGCGCATGGGACAATTATCGCGCATCTCTCGACGATGGTATACGCATGCCGTGCCTTGTGACCGGAAAAAACGAACCCATTGCCATTCTTCACGCAAAAATTAAGGGTGTTGCCGGAGCGCAGACAGCCGGCGCCAATCTGGTCAGTTTCAATGCCGATGCATACGAGTCCTATGGACATGTGAAAGATCAGGGACTGAACGCGCCGGTTGGAAAATATGCAGCTTTCGCTTATGGAACCGCGCTGAATCATCTGCTGGCAGACCATGAACACCGGCTCAGTATCGGCGACACTACCGTCGTCTATTGGGCAGAAAGTTCCAAACCCGTTTACCAGAATATTTTTACCGCCATGCTCAGTCCGCAGAATGAAGATGGCAACAAGCTGCTTGACAACATCATGAAACGACTTGCAGAGGGAAAGCCTGTTGCCGACGACGTCGAAATGAAGACACCGTTCTATGTTCTTGGACTTGCACCGAATGCTGCCCGCATTTCCGTGAGATTCTTCCTGCGTGACAGCTTTGGAAATTTTCTCACGCACATCAAGAAACACTACGATGATCTTGCAATTGCCCACGCGCCACAGGATTTCCCGCATCTGACGCTATACTGGCTTTTGCGTGAAACCGTCAACCCGAATTCAAACAACAAGGCTTCTTCCCCGCTGCTGAGCGGAGAGGTTCTGCGTTCCATTCTGCTTAACCTGCCTTACCCACAGTCGCTTCAAAGCGCTGTTTTGTTGCGAATCCGTGCCGAACAGGACGATCCGGACCGGCATATTCAGAAGGTTACCCGCGGTCGAGCGGCTATTCTAAAAGCCTGCCTGCTGCGGATAAAGAATAACGAGGATTATAAGGAGGTTTTAACCGTGTCTTTGAGCGAAAGCAGCAATAACCGTGCGTATGTGCTCGGGCGTTTGTTCGCGGCACTTGAAAAAGCGCAGAAAGATGCCAGCCCGGGCATTAATTCAACCATAAAGGACCGCTTTTTCACCTCGGCGTGTGCAACCCCTGGAAACGTTTTCCCCACCCTTTTCAAGCTTTACGAAAACCACATTGAAAAAATCCGCAAAATGGAGGGCGGCAAGCCTATTTATATCTTTGATGAAAAATTGATTGGCAGATTGATGGACAAGCTGAACGTAGACGGAAATCCTTTCCCTGCCCATCTGTTTCTAAATGACCAATCGATTTTTGTTCTTGGTTATTACCATCAAGTACAGAACTTTTTCACTCCAAAAGAGAAAAAGCACATTACTGAGGAGGAATAAAAATGGCTGACCCGATCAAAAACCGCTATGAATTTGTGATCCTGTTTGATGTGGAAAACGGCAACCCAAACGGTGACCCTGACGCAGGCAATATGCCTCGCATCGACCCCGAAACCGGTCATGGCATCGTTACCGACGTCTGCCTAAAGCGCAAAATCCGCAATTATGTGGAAAC
>DHOL01000013.1:2012-2160 GCA_002410755.1 Ruminococcaceae bacterium UBA5391
CCGCATCTATATTAAGGATAACGTTCCGCTCAACGTCAGTGACCGCAGCGCGTTTCAGGCGTTGAAGATCGACGAGAAAAAAATCAGCAAAAAAGACGATCCTGACATCGACCGCAAGATTCGTGACTATATGTGCAGCCAGTATTAC
>DHOL01000013.1:2362-2766 GCA_002410755.1 Ruminococcaceae bacterium UBA5391
GTGCAGCCAGTATTACGATATCCGCACATTCGGTGCAGTGATGACGACTTTCGTCAAGGCGGCGCTTAACTGTGGGCAAGTGCGTGGCCCGGTCCAGATCGGCTTTGCCCGTAGCATCGACCCAATCGTGCCTCAGGAGGTCACTATCACGCGCATTGCAATCGCGACAGAAGAAGACGCCCAGAAAAAGAGCACTGAAATGGGGCGCAAACACATTGTCCCCTATGCACTTTACCGGGCGGAAGGTTTCGTCTCGGCCAATCTGGCACGCCGTTTCACTCACTTTTCGGAAGAAGACCTTACCTTGCTTTGGGACGCCATTATCAATATGTTTGAAAATGATCGTTCCGCCGCGCGCGGTAAAATGGCTGTGCGTGAATTGATCGTGTTCCGGCACGACAGCG
>DHOL01000013.1:2918-3136 GCA_002410755.1 Ruminococcaceae bacterium UBA5391
GATCGTGTTCCGGCACGACAGCGAATTGGGCAACGCGCCTGCCTACCGACTGTTCAACACGGTTACGGTCGAGCGGAAAGACAAGTCAGCCCCTGCCAGAAATTACTCCGATTATAGGGTAACAGTGGACGAAAAGGCTCTTCCGCAGGGGGTTACCTGCACCCGTAAGATTTGAGTATGGAATATGACGAAGAGGACTATCTAAATATTGCAGGGCT
>DHOL01000013.1:3286-5719 GCA_002410755.1 Ruminococcaceae bacterium UBA5391
GGGCTCCAGCATTTCGCTTTCTGCCGCCGTCAGTGGGCGCTGATTCACATTGAGAAACAATGGAGTGAAAACCTGCGGACGGCCGAAGGGCAGATTCTGCATGAAAATGCGCATGATCCCTTATTCTCGGAGAAACGTGTGAATCGAATCATTTCCCGCGGGATGGCGGTTTTTTCGCGTAAATTGGGCGTGAACGGTGTCTGCGACGTGGTGGAATTTCATGCGTCGCCCAAGGGAGTGGAGCTTGCCGGGAGGGAGGGCAAATGGCTCCCCGTGCCGGTGGAGTACAAGCGGGGCCGACCGAAAGAAAACGATGCCGACAGTCTTCAGCTCTGCTGCCAGGCCATGTGTCTGGAAGAAATGCTGCTGTGTGACCGCATCCCGAAGGCGTACCTCTACTATGGCGAAACGGCGCGGCGAACTGCGGTCGTGCTGGATGAGACTCTCCGGGAAAAGGTAAAAGCACTTCTAGTAGAAATGCATGAGCTTTACACACGGGAATATACTCCGCGCGTAAAACCGGGCAAAAGCTGCAACGCCTGTTCCCTCAAAGATCTGTGCCTGCCGAGGCTTTACCGTACAGATTCAGCGGCGGAATATGTTCGGAAACGGTTGGAGGAATCCCTGTGAGAATTTTGGGAAATACGCTGTATGTCACAACTCCGGATGCCTACCTCGCATTGGACGGCGAAAACGTGGTCATTCAAAAAGGTGGAAATGAACTGCGGAGAATTCCGCTGCATAATCTTGACGGGATCGTGGCGTTCGGATACACGGGCGCCAGCCCAGCCCTGATGGGTACCTGCGCTGAACGGGGTGTTGCGCTTACATTTCTTACCATGCACGGACGGTTTCTCGCGAGGGTATGCGGTACCGAGCAGGGGAACGTGCTACTGCGGAAAGAGCAGTATCGGGTGTCCGACAGCGAAGAAAAAAGCTTGGCCATCGCCAGAGGGATGATTACAGGAAAGCTGTTCAATTCCCGATGGGTCATCGAACGGGCCATCCGCGACTATGCAATGCGGCTGGACACGGCAAAACTGAAGCACACCTCTGACCTGATTGCCGAATCGCTCAGGCACCTCCCGGATGCGAAAACGCTTGATGAGATTCGCGGCATCGAAGGGAAGGCTGCCACCTGCTATTTTTCCGTTTTCGACGATCTGATTCTCCAGCAAAAAGAACAGTTCTTCTTTCAAAGCCGAAACCGGCGCCCACCTAGGGACAATGTGAACGCTCTCGTCTCTTTTGTTTACACGTTGCTGGCCCATGACACTGCCGCGGCGCTTGAAACCGCAGGGCTTGACCCTTATGTTGGATTTCTTCACAGCGATCGCCCTGGGCGCATCTCCCTTGCTCTGGATTTGATGGAAGAATTCCGCCCGGTTTTGGCGGATCGCTTCGTTCTAACGCTGATTAATACCCGTCAGATCAACGGCGACGGATTTGTCCAAAAGGAAGACGGGGCAGTGCTGATGGATGACATCACTCGCAAAAAAGTTCTTGTCGCCTGGCAGGAAAAAAAACAGGAGAAAATTACTCATCCCATGCTCGGCGAAAAGATGGAATGGGGACTGGTGCCCTACACGCAGGCACTTTTGCTGGCGCGTTACCTGCGGGGAGATCTGGACGCTTATCCGCCGTTTTTATGGAAGTAGGTGAATGTTTATGTTGGTTCTGATTACCTACGATGTGAATACGGAAACCGCAGCCGGAAAGAATCGGCTGAGAAAAGTTGCAAAGATCTGCGTTAATTACGGTCAACGAGTTCAAAATTCGGTTTTTGAATGCGTTATGGATTCCGCTCTGTGCTGTACGGTCAAACACAAATTAAAGCAAACCATCAATCCAGAAAAGGACAGTCTGCGCTTTTACTATCTTGGTGACCATTACAAAACCAAAATAGAACATTTCGGGGCGAAACCAGCATTTGACGTAGAAGACCCGCTAATCGTTTAGCTCCATGCGAACCGGAAGCGTACATCATTTTTCGGATTCGTTCGCACCTGAAATCACTGCTTAAATTAAGCAGTGAAAATATCCGCTTAGTGGCTTGATCCTTTCATTTACTCTGATTCAGTGTTTTCTTACGAAAGCCACGCAGACCCATACGATTGATTTAGTGGTTTTTGCTGTCGCTCCCCACACGGGAGCGTGGATTGAAATTAAATCGCACACAGGCTACGGACGGAAACATTCGCGTCGCTCCCCACACGGGAGCGTGGATTGAAATCAGTCTTACAAAATTATAAAACGTATTACGCTTTAGTCGCTCCCCACACGGGAGCGTGGATTGAAATAGCGGCTTGGCAATCCTCGGCACAGATTCCGGCGTCGCTCCCCACACGGGAGCGTGGATTGAAATAATTTCTTATTGTGGACTAATGCATTATTCATATGTCGCTCCCCACACGGGAGCGTGGATTGAAATCT
>DHOL01000026.1:0-12256 GCA_002410755.1 Ruminococcaceae bacterium UBA5391
CGCTTCTGCAGGGCTCATAAAAAACACGAAACTGAATTTTGCCGGCAATCCCGGTCTCCAGATGTTTGCTGACAATTTTAGTGCCATAATCAGTTTGGCTGACAGTGGTAACTGAATATCAGTATTTAAAAAATTTCTGCGCTTTTGTCATCAACATCTTTTGGAAAATAGAGCCACTCATAAATTTACATACTGCAACACAAAATAGAAAAGCAAACGCAGGAAAATATCGAAATAAGGAGTGTAGTAAAATGTCTAAGAGTTCTAATGTTGTTCCTGAGGCCCGTGCGGCCCTGGACAAATTCAAGATGGAAGCCGCTTCCGAAGTCGGTGTGAACCTTAAGAACGGCTACAACGGCGACCTTACTTCCAAACAGGCTGGTTCTGTTGGCGGACGTATGGTCAAGAACATGATTCAAAAGTACGAAGAGAACATGAAGTAATTCTCTTTTCGGGCGGTACAGGGATAATTCCGGCACCGCCCTGCTACATATCCCGCCGGGAGCCGGGGACAGAAAGAGTTGTGTTGCAGTAATGATCGATATTTTAATCTGCGGGGACCCCTCAGACCACACGCTTACGGAAGCTTTGCTGCCGGCGCTCGCGGCCCGCGGAGGTGTTTGCTTTTCAGGAGAGGAACACGTTGCAGAGCAGGGCACAGTTGCACGGTACTTTGTGTGTGAAAGTGAGGTTGTCCCGAAAATAAGCGTACCAGCGGGTATTCTGCTTTTTAAGGATCACATGTGCTCACAACAGCCTGCCGGTGTCCCGGACGGATTTTTCTGTGTGATGGATTCTGGGAACAGGCAGGCTGCGGATGTGCTGCGGGGAAGCAAAGCAGCTGTTATTACCTGCGGCACCGGCTCAAAGGACACTTTGAGCATTGCTTCACTGGAGCCGGAACGTGCCGAAGTGAGTCTTCAGCGGAACCTGAAAACGCTCGGCGGTACCGTGCTGGAACCGCACGACTTCAGTGTTTTGCTTTCCAGGCCTTTGGCGCCCGGACTGATACTGCTTGTCAGCGCAGTGTTACTTCTTTCTGACGTCAGTCTGGGAGACGGATTTAAACTTTGATTTTTGCAGATTTTACCGGTTATAAAAAAAGCCTGAAGCGGCAAGCTAAGAAAGCAAACGCATAGGGAAATGAATTTGAAGAAAAGGAGTGCTTGAGGATGTCGAGAAACAGTCATGTTGTTCCGGAAGCCCGTGAGGCGCTGGACAAGTTCAAGATGGAAGCTGCTTCCGAAGTTGGCGTGAACCTGAAAAACGGCTACAACGGCGACCTTACTTCCAAGCAGGCTGGTTCTGTCGGTGGCCAGATGGTCAAGAGCATGATTAAAAGCTACGAGCAGAACATGAAATAAAGTCCTTCCGCCTGAAAAAGCCGGAAAAATTGGCACACCTTGTGCAGCTTTGTACAAGGTGTGCCTCTTTGTAATCAGGATTAAAATGTCTCCGGAATAAACCGGAGGATAACAGTAGAGAATTTCCAGATGGAAAGACAGACAAAAATACAGGAATCTGATATAATTATTTTATCATAGCTAAAATGTCTGTTTCCGCTTTTTAAGGAGCAGAAATATGAAAGGAAGAAGAAAATGTCGGATAACCCAAAACGAAGCATCCTGCTGCTGCGTGTGGCAGCAGTTCTTGCTCTGGTTACCGGTTCCTGTCAGGTGTCCCTCTACTGCTACGCAAAGCGTCACTTTACAGAAATCCTGAAAAATGGTTCCGCCAAACTTTTTGGAGGCCTTGTCACCGTTACGGAAAAAACAGCCCTTGTTAACCCTAACCTTTCTACGGCTGTTGTCTGTTTCATGCTTGCCGTAGTCTGCTTTATCGCAGCACATCGGTGGAATAGAAAAAACCACTCCAATCCATAAAAGTTTATGGCCTTTTATGCTTTCATAATTTCCGCAAGGATTTTTTGTGCTTCCATGGGGTTTGCCTGCCCATGCGTTGTTTTCATAACAGCGCCAAGCACGGCTTTCAGGGCTTTTTCTTTTCCGGCACGGTAATCCTTCACCGCGTTCGGATTGTCTGCGGCAGCCTTTTCACAGAGCTTTTGCAATTCTTCCGGGCTGATACCTGCGAGGTCTTTTTCACTGAGAAAGGCAGATGCGGGCTTTCCAGTATCCAGCATTTTTTCCAAGACCGCTTTCATTTGGCTGGTGCGGATTTTTCCTGCGTCGAGCAGCCTGAGAAGGGCATTAAGATTTTCAGGTGAAACATTAACCTGAAAATCGTCTTTTGCTGCATCCGTGCCAAGGCGAGCGAAAATCTGGCCGGTAATACAATTTGCGACGGTACGCGGATTTTTCGTTCCCTTTGCGGCGGCCTCAAAGTAATCTGCGGCTCTGCGGCGCTCAATCAGCAGGGCCGCATCGGCTTCCGTCAGGCTGTATTCCCGCTCAAAACGCTCCAGACGCTTCTGTGGGTCCTCCGGCATCCTTGCCTGGATGGATGCAAGCATTTCTTTGCTCACGTGAATTGGCACAAGGTCCGGATCCCGGAAGTAACGATAATCGTCCGCGTCCTCTTTGCCGCGCATCCCCTCGGTGCAGCCGGTCGATTCATCATAGCGGCGGGTTTCCTGCACAACTTTTTCTCCGCTTTCCAGGAGGTCAATCTGCCGGTTCATCTCGTACTCCATTGCCTTTGTCATGTGTGAAAACGAGTTCATGTTCTTGATTTCCGTGCGGGTGCCAAGCTGCCGGGAGCCTTTTGACCGGACAGAGATGTTGACGTCACAGCGCAGGGAGCCTTCCTGCATTTTGCAGTCGGAGACGCCAAGATAGCGCATAGTAGTCTGAAGTGTTTCCACATATTCCGTGGCTTCTTCAATACTGCGGATGTCAGGCTCCGAGACGATTTCAATCAGGGGGACGCCGCTGCGGTTATAGTCAATCAGCGTGTTGCCGCGCTCATGGACAAGCTTTCCGGCGTCTTCTTCAATATGGATGCGTGTAAGGCGGATTTTTTTCCCGCTCTTTAACTGAACCCAGCCGTTCCGGCAAAGCGGCTGGTCATATTCTGAAATCTGGTAGGCTTTCGGCAGGTCGGGGTAGCAGTAATTTTTTCGGTCCATCCGCGCATCCGGATTGATTTCACAATGGGTTGCAAGCCCTGCCATCACGGCATACTCCACAACAGTCCTGTTCAGCTTTGGAAGCGTGCCGGGCAGGCCGATACAGATTGGGCAGCAGTGAGTATTTGGTTCGCCGCCGAATTCCGTCGTGCAGGAACAGAAGATTTTTGTCTTCGTTGAAAGCTCCACATGCGTTTCAAGCCCGCAGACAAGTTCGTAATTCATAGCCTGACCCCCGTTTCCACAGACCGGAAAGATGTTTTGCGCGATGCCAGCTCATACTGGTTTGCAGCGTTCAGCAGCGGTGCCTCCGAAAACTCCGGGCCAATCAGCTGAAGCCCTACGGGCATCCCGTCATTCCCAAAGCCGCAGGGCACGCTGACGGCAGGCAGCCCGGCAATGTTGACCGGCACTGTGCAGAGGTCGGTAAGGTATGTTTCCACCGGGTCCTTAGCTGCATAATTTTCCGGGAACGCTGTCATGGGGACGGTAGGCGCCGCAATAAAATCACATTTCCGGAATGCTTCGCCGAATGACTGGATAATCGTCCCCCGCAGGTTCTGTGCCTTTTTGTAATAGGCGTCGTAGTATCCGGCGCTCAGCACATAAGTACCGAGCAGGATGCGGCGCTTGACTTCTGCGCCAAAGCCTTCGCTGCGTGTTTTACAGACCATATCGTTGCGGTCGGCAAAGTGTTGCTTTGTCTGGTAGCCATAGCGGATGCCGTCATACCGTCCGAGGTTTGAGGAAGCTTCCGCGCAGGCGAGAATGTAATAGACCGGAAGGCTGTATGAAATGGCAGGCAGGGAAAATTCTACGGTTTCCGCACCGAGCGAACAGAGCACACCAACTGCCTTTTTTATGGCAGAATCAACGTCAGGGCGGACGCCGCGGAAATACTCCTTCACAATGCCAATCTTTTTTCCGCGGATGCTGTTTTCAAGAGCAGGGGAAACAGGTGCTTTTCTCCCGATACTTGTCGAGTCCATCGGGTCGTAGTCGGAAATTGCGTCATAGATAAGTGCTGCATCCTCCACGCTTGGCGCAATCGGCCCAATCTGGTCAAAGCTTGAAGCATAGGCAATGAGGCCAAACCGCGAAACCGCGCCGTAAGTCGGCTTGAATCCGACAACACCGCAGAAACTGGCTGGCTGGCGGATGGAACCTCCGGTGTCCGAACCGAGGCCGAACGCTGCCAGGTTAGCGCTCACGGCCGCTGCCACACCGCCGCTGCTACCGCCTGCCACACGCTTTCGGTTGTGCGGGTTCTTTGCCCCGCCGAAACAGGAGGTCTCGCAGGAAGAACCCATTGCAAACTCGTCCATGTTGCTTTTCCCGAGCAGGACGGCATTTTGCTTTTTCAGCAGATCCCAGACGGTTGCATCATAAATTGGCACATAGCCTTTCAGAATCCGGGAACAGCAGGTTGTCTCAATACCTTTTGTAGAGATATTGTCCTTGAGCGTCATGGGGATGCCTTCCAGTGGTGCGAGAGGTTCCCCGGCAGCAATTTTTGCATCCACTTTTGCAGCTGCTTTCAGCGCTGTTTCCGGTGTGACCTTCACATAGGCGCAAAGGGCGCTGTTTTCTTTTTTTATAGCATCCAGGTATGCCCTGGTCAATTCCGTGCAGCTCAGACGCTTTTCAGAGAGGAGGCTGTGAAGCCGCGCAATCGTTCCGTATTGTCCCATTCCACATGCCTCCTAACTGCGCCGCCGCACGAGAAAATATCCGCCTTCCGTACACGGCGCATTGCCAAGAATTTTTTCCCGGCGGCAGGAAGGTACGACTTGATCTTCACGAAAGACATTGGAAAGCCCTCCGGCACTGTCGAAACTGCCTGCGCCTTCAGACGCGGCATTGATGGTATCCGCAAAGCCAATCATTTTATTCATGTCCTTTGTCAGGCCGTCAAGCTCCTCCGGTGAGACGGAAAGCTTTGCAAGATTTGCAATTTTCAGAATTTCCTCGTGTGTTACCATGGCATTTTCCTCCCGCCCGTTATTTTCTCAGCCGGATGTGAGCTTCCCGAAGCTGCTGCTCTGTGACTTCGTTCGGTGATCCCATCATTACATCCTGTGCGTTCGAGTTCATCGGAAATGCGATGACTTCACGGATATTGTCCTCATCCGTAAGCAGCATAAGCATACGGTCAATGCCGGGAGCCATACCGGCGTGCGGCGGGGCCCCATACTGAAACGCATGATAGAGGGAAGTAAATTTTGTCTTTAGCTCTTCTTCAGAGTAACCGGCGATTGCAAAGGCTTTCTTCATGATTTCTAGGCTGTGATTGCGCACTGCGCCGGAGGAAAGTTCTACGCCGTTGCAGACAATATCGTACTGGTAGGCAAGCACATTTTCCGGCTTCTTTGTCATCAGGGCCTCCATCCCGCCCTGCGGCATAGAAAACGGGTTGTGGGTAAATACTGTCGCGCCTGTTTCCTCATCAATTTCATACATCGGAAAATCGACGATAAAACAGAACTCATAGCAATCCGGTTTAAGCAGGCCGAGGCGGTTGCCAAGCTCCGTGCGGATTTGCCCAGCAAACTTCGGCGCCATGTCCGCTTCATCCGCAATGAAAAAGACGACGGTGCCGGGCTTCAGTGCAGCACGTCTTGTCAGCTCCGCACGCTTTTCCTCAGAAAGATATTTGTTAATTGGCCCCTGATATTCACCGGAACCGGTTACCTTAATATAGCCAAGGCCCTTCATGCCAATGCTTTCGGCATAGGAAAGCATCCCCTCAAAGAAACTGCGCGGCTGGGCGGAACAGTCCGGCACGCTGACAGCACGGACTGTTTTATGCTGGAATGGCTTAAACGCCGTGCCTTCAAAAATATCTGTAATGTCGATAATTTCGAGCGGATTGCGCAGATCCGGCTTATCCGTGCCATATTTCAGCATGGATTCCGCGTAGGGGATACGGCGGAACGGTGCAGGGGAAACCTTTTTATTTGAAAATTTACGGAAGGTATCACCGATCACTTCTTCTGCAACGGCAAAGACATCCTCCTGCTCGGCAAATGCCATTTCAAAGTCAAGCTGGTAAAATTCGCCCGGCGAACGGTCTGCACGGGCATCCTCGTCGCGGAAGCAGGGTGCAATCTGAAAATACCGGTCAAAGCCGGAAACCATCAGAAGCTGTTTAAAAATCTGCGGAGCCTGCGGCAGGGCATAAAACTTGCCCGGGTGGCGGCGGCTGGGGATCAGGTAGTCGCGTGCGCCCTCTGGAGAAGAAGCGGAAAGGATTGGTGTCTGAATTTCCAGAAAGCCGAGGCTTGTCATTTTCTGACGCAGGTAGGAAATGACCTGTGAGCGCAGCACAATATTTCGGTGGACTTTCGGGTTGCGCAGGTCAAGGTATCGGTAACGGAGACGCACGTCTTCCTTCGTTTCAAGGGAGGACGCAATGTCAAATGGCAAAGGTGCCGTCACAGGGCCGAGCACTGTCAGCTCGTCGGCGGCAATTTCCACCGTTCCGGTCGGAATTTTCGGGTTGTAAGTGTCCGCGTCACGCGGGATTACTTTTCCTTTCGCTGTGAGAGTGCATTCCTTCTCGACATTTTTGAGCATTTCCTGATTATGAATAACAATTTGAACGACGCCGTAATGGTCACGCAGGTCAAGGAATTGCACGCCGCCATGATTGCGGATATTTTCCACCCAGCCCGCCACACGGACGGTCTGGCCGATTTCTTTTTCGCTTAGCTCACCGCAGAGGTGCGTATGGTACCGGTTTACACTGATCATGTTCCGCAGCTCCCTTTTTTCAATGCTTTCATGCTTTTACCGATTAAATGATTATAGCATGAAATCGGCGCGTTTTCAATGGCAGGGCAGGGACGGCGCCCCATATGCCAAACCTTTTTAATCATAGCACATTTTTACCTGAATTGCGATAAAGAATTCTCCGTCCCCGCAAGTGGGAACGGAGAAAATACCGCACAGAAATTTTTACTGGCACTTTAGCAGTGCCATAAGAATTTCTACAACTTTATTCATTTCCTGAATTGATACAAATTCAAAGCGGCTGTGACAGTTGTAGCCGCCTGTTGGCAGGTTGGGGCAGGGCAGGCCCATCTGGGAAAGAACGGCACCGTCCGTACCGCCGCGGATGGGAACGGCTTTCGGTTCAACCCCTGCGGAGCGCATGGCTTTTTCCGCACGCTTTACAACTTCCGGGTGCTTTTCGAGGACGGGCTTCATATTATAATAGGAGTCTTTTATCGCCAGCTCAAATGTGCCGGTCCCATATTTTGCATTAAGATAATTAACAGCACGCTGCATGTACTGTTTCCGTGCTTCAAATCTGGCTGAGTCGTGGTCGCGCACAATGTAGTGGAAAACAGCTTTTTCCACTTCCCCTTCGATATGCTCCAAAAAATAGAAACCTTCGCGGCCCTCGGTGTGCTCAGGCGTTTCGGCTGCCGGCAGCATTAAATGGAACTCCATGCCGAGCAGCGGAGCATTCCTCATCTTGTCTTTTGCGTCACCCGGATGGGTGCTGATGCCGTGTACGGTCAGAACAGCGTCGGCAGCATTGAAATTTTCGTATTCCAGGTCATCAAGCTTGCCGCCATCCACCGTGTAGGCGAAATCCGCGCCAAACGCAGCAAGGTCAAAGCGGCTTGCACCCCGCCCGATTTCTTCATCCGGCGTAAATGCAACGCAGATTTTCCCATGGGGGATTTTTCCCCGGACAATGTTTTCTGCTGCCGTCAGAATTTCAGCGATGCCGGCCTTGTCGTCACCGCCGAGCAGCGTGGTGCCGTCGGTCACAATCAGGTCCATGCCCCCGCAGTGCGAAAGGCAGGGAAAATCCTCTTCGCGCAGGACGAGATTCCGCTCCGCATTCAGGACGATGTCGCCGCCCCGGTAGGATTTTACAATCCGCGGACGGATATTCGTCCCGCTTGCCGCGGAACTTGTGTCCATGTGCGCAATCAGGCCGATAGCGGGCTGGCTGCCCCCGCAGTTTGACGGCAGGGAGCCGTAAACGTAGCAGTTTGCGTCGCACCGTGCGTCTGCAAAGCCAATCTGTTTCATTTCCTTTACCAGCTCGTCTGCCAGTACCCTTTGGCCCTCCGTACTCGGGAAGACATTCTCCGGTGCATTTTCATCTGAAGTCGTGCCAAATTTTACATAGTTAAGGAACCGTTCATAAGCCTTCATGCTTTCTCAGCCTTTCTGGCCGTTTTGCTGCCGTTCCATATTTTCCACGACAATGTCGTGAATATCTCCGAGGGAAGCGCAGTATTCCAGCACTTTCCAAGGCGTGTTGGTGTGATAGTGAATTTTAATCAGGTTTTCGTCCCCGACGGCAAGCAGGCAGTCACCCTTGATATTTTTAGCAATATAATCATGAATGTCATTTTCAGAGAGGCTTTTCCCCTCGATTAGGAGCTGCGTGTCAAATTTGTAGTCCAGCATATTTTCGGCTCTCCTTCCAAATTATTGTTTTTATCAATCATACGCTTTTTTGCCGTCCGTGAAAAGGCCTTTTGACATTAACTTCCTTCCCAGGCGGTGCGGAGGCATTCTACGGCGACCGGAATGTCTTCAAGCGGGATGCCTGCAAAGCCGAGGCGGAGTTTTCCCCCGGATGCTGTCTGGATGCGCACGCCATGGGCAAGGGCAAGGTCACAGAGCTTTTCGGCGCTTTCCCCGGAAGTTTTCGGCGTGAGGATGACCGTGAGCGGCGTCTCTTGGAGGAGGATTTCCGCTTTGCCTCCAAATGCACGCCGCAGGGCTTTCAGGAGCGCTTCGCTTTTTTCGCTGTAAAGTTTCCTCAGGCGGCGCAGGTGGCGTTCCATCTGCCTGCTGCGGATATATTCGGCCAGCGCAAGCTGCTCTACTTTAGAAGCGGTCTGGTTGTAGAGCGCAGCACGCGGCAGATAACGTGCAAGCAGTTCCGGTGTCAGCACCATATAGCCAATGCGAATGGATGGCAGTAAAAGCTTGGAAAATGAGCCGAGGTACACAACCCCCTTGCCATCCGCAATTCCCTGCATGGCGGGGATTGGGCGTGCGCGGTACCGAAGTTCGCCGTTGTAATCGTCTTCAATCACGGTTCCGCCGGTCCGTCCGGCCCACTTTAACAGCTCTACCCGCCGACTCATGGGAATCGGTGAGCCGGTCCGGACACGGTTCGAAGGGCTGAGGTACACAAAGTGGGCGCCGCTTTTTTCCAGCCTGTCCATGCGGATGCCGTTGCTGTCACAGGGGAGCTTCCCCACAGAAAAGCCGCAGTCTGCAAAAACCTGTTCTGCCTGGGGAAAACCGGGTTCCTCCATGACGACGGAGCGCCGGTCGGGCGCAATCAGGCCGCAGAGCAGGAAAAGAAGCGGCTGTGTCCCTGCACCAATTACAATCTGTTTCGGGGAGGCGACAACACCCCGCATCCCGAAACTGTAGGAAGCGAGGGCCGTGCGCAGTTCTTCTTCGCCCTGATGTTCTCCGTAGGAAGCAAGTGCACCGCGGCGGTTGAGGGAATTTCGGATATTCCTCCGCCAGATCGTCAGGTCCATGCTGTTTTCATCCACGCAGTCACTTCCAAAATTATACCGCACGGGCGCCGCGGCGGCATGAGGGACGGCAGCCGGTGCCGCACGACGCGTGGGAACATTGCATTCCGCGTCCAGTGCAAAATAGCCGCGCTGAGGGGACGCTTTCAGGTAGCCTTCCACACATAGCTGCTGGTAAGCGCTTTCCACCGTTGTGCAGCTCAGCGCAAGGTCTGCCGCAAGCCTGCGTACCGAAGGCAGACGGTCGCCTTTTTTCAGATGTCCGGATTCCACCGCCCCGCGGATGCAGAGATAAAGCTGGCGGTACAGCGGCACTGCCGAACTTTTGTCAAGCTGAAGATAGTCGTAAGTCATGGGAATTCCCTCCGCAAACTGTACTGATTGAATTTTTATAAACTGAGACTTTTAATAGAAACAGTTTTCCGCTATCATAATAGCACAGTAATCGGTAAAATCAATGCCCGGAAGAGGAACCGGGTTGGAAAAGGAACGTGTCCATCATGAAAAAACAGTCTTCTCTGCGCCTAGGTGTTTTGACTGCCCTTTTTGCCGCAATGATTTTTGTTGTGACAGCCTATATTCTGCATATCCCAACCCCGACAGGCGGGTACGTTCATCTTGGCGATGCGTTTGTCTACCTTGCAGCAAGTGTGCTTCCCATGTCTTATGCTGTTGCGGCGGCAGGGATTGGCGAGGTGCTTTCCGACCTGCTGACGGGGGGTGCAGCATTCGCGCTCCCTACGCTTCTGATTAAGTCCCTGATGGCTATGTGCTTTGCTTCAACGGGTGAAAAGATCATTACGAAACGGAACTCAGTTGCCTCCGGCTTGGCAGGCCTTATCTGCATTGGCGGCTACTATCTTACGGAGGTTTTCCTCTCGCACAGCTTTTCTGCACCGCTGATTGAAATCCCGGCCAATGCCATACAGGCTGCAGCAAGCGCGGTTATTTACCTGCTTGCGGGGCGTGCCCTTGACCGTATTAAGCTGAAGAGCAGCGTTTTAGCTTTTGTCAAATCGTAATGGAAATCCCGGCTGCCTTAATCAGTGCCACCATTGCAGAGATACCAGTGGTATCCCTTTGCTTTTATGCAGTGCGCAAAGCCCTCAAGAGAAGCAACCTTACCTTCCGCTAAGTGCGGAAATGCGGAAATATTGTTATCTGGAACGGAACATGGTATAATACTCTCCATATTAAATTGGTATGGATATGGAGTAATAAAATGGCGGAAAAACAAAAAGAGAAAAAAATCCGGAGCGATATTGTCCGTGACTCTCTTTATACGTTCGGCACAAACATTATTGGTACCATCCTCGGACTGGTTTCTTCAATCTTTGTGCTGCACAGGATAAATCCGAAAATCAGGGGTTATTACAGTGAACTTCAGACGTGGGGCGGCGGATTTAACACCATTCTGGGACTCAGCATTGCTTCTGCCGCCATTTATTTTGTAGCGCATTACAGAACGGAAAATTCAAAGGGCGCCCTGAAGCGGTTTACAATCATCACTTTTGCCATTATTGCCGTTGGCAGCACGGCTGTGCTTGTTTCCCTGCGGGACAGCCGTCTTTTTAACACGACACCGGCCAGCTATCTTGTGGCGATTTTGGTTTACGCACTGCTATCCCTCCTCCAAAATGTCGTGATTGGTGCCCTGCGAGGCCAGAATAAATTTAAAATGTTTAACATTATTACGCTGACTCAGCGTATTCTCGCAACGATGCTTGCAATCTTTATTGCATTTCGTCCGGCGGCGGGTGTCTGGATCTGGTGCACAAACGCGATTTCCTTTGCGGCAATCATTATGGCCATTTATGGTGTCCACCGCTGGAATGGGCCGGAACCTGCCCCTGCCCCGGAGAATGACCATCGCGTCAAGACCAGCAGCATGGTTACTTACAGCCTTAAGTCTCATGTGAGCAATGTCCTCAATTACCTGAACAGCAACCTCGGGAACTTTATTGTGCAGGGGAACTATGGCATCAGCAGCCTCGGCGTTTTCAGCACTGCGCTGACCATTGCACAGCAGCTATGGCTTCTTCCCGACGCAGTAAGCCAGGTGATTCTGAGCCGTGTTGCTGCCATGAGCGACCAGAAAAGTAAGCTTCATCTGACACTGCTTTCCACTAAAATTGTTGCCGTTGTGACTACCATTGCATCCCTGCTTGTTCTCTGGGCGGCATATTTGTTTATTCCATGGCTGTTCCCTATGTATGTTGGCGTTCTTCCCTTGCTTTCTTATCTCATTGTCGGTACCATCGTAATTTCCTATGCAAAAGTGCTGGGCAATTCTATTGCTGCTTATGGACGTCCGGAGCTAAATGTCCTGCCTAATACGCTTGGATTTGCTGTAAACTGCATTGTGAGCTTTACTTGTATCCCGTATCTTCACATCCAGGGTGTTGCGCTTGCTACGTCACTTTCCATGGTGTCTCAGGGGATTTCCTGCATGGTGATTTTCTGCAAATATTCGCATACGCCGTTTTATCGGCTTCTCGTTCCGAACCGCGAAGAATTATCTTCCCTCCGGCGCGCTTTTCGCGGATAGAGGGGGAAATATCGGAGCACCTGTCAGGTAGCCTGTGTTTCGCTTTTTACTATTTTTGCGTGCCCTTAAAAAGTGCAAAGGCCCCGGAAAGTC
>DHOL01000026.1:12430-14303 GCA_002410755.1 Ruminococcaceae bacterium UBA5391
GACTTTCCGGGGCCTTTGCACTTTCACTATTTAGGCGAATTTGGGCTGCCGGTCGACCGATCAGGAACTGCACCCGAAACGAGAAATCCGGGATAACCGGATGAAGGAAAAGCCAGGCAATCCTTAACTTATGGTTTCCGGCACTTTTAAAATCAATCCCGCACAAAAATTTTTCTTTCTTCCTTTGCCGACGGTTTGCTGAAAGACTGAATTTTGTGATTTGTAACAAGGCCAAAATTACAAAACGGCACGAAAATTGTAAAAACAGCCAATATTTGGTTGACAAAAACCAATTTGTGGTATATTAGATATGAACATTTCAATATGAGAATATTTTAAACGAACAACATTTTGCTTGCGGCAGAAGAGGAAGCGGATTTTGCAGCGCAAAACGAAAACGGAGGGGTTTGTATGGAACACCGGCAGAAAAACAGGAGAAGCACCATAATTGTTGTAGTCTTTTCCGCCGCAGTGGTGGCAGTGCTTGGAATATATCTTTGGAAGAAATTATCCCCGGTTCTGCCGACGCGGGTAAACGGAAAGCCAGCCACGTCGCAGGCGCAAGTGCAGGCCGTTCCAGAAGGCACCGGCCCCACTTATTTAAAACTCGGCGAAACTTACGAGGATAAGTACTCACGCATGAAGTACACCGCCATTTCCTTTTCAGAGGTGAAAAAACTGCCGGACAACTTGGAAAAAGAGAAGCTGGCCGACGACGTGAAGGAACGCACTGGTTCCGACTGCAGGCTATTTCTGGCCGAAGCGGAAGTGGAAAACACAACGGGTACCGACAGGGAGGTCGGAATTGACGAAGTATGCAATCCGGAGATGATCAACCATGTTTCCGAGCCGCTGTATGCTGATAAGGCTCCTTGGGACTCTCTCGTTTATCTTTCGGCGGCGGAGAATCCGAATACCAGCGATGCGTACACGCGGTTTACCGTAAAGGCCGGCGAAAAAAAGAAAATCCGCATTTATTACTCCATCAAAAAAACATCTCTGGAGCCTTTTATAAGAAGCGGGGACACGCAGCTTTATCTTGAGCTTGGCGGCCGCGGCAGCAGTACCGTGGACGGTGCGGTGCTGGTAAAAGTGGATGCCCTCCAGATAAAAACGCCGGACATGGGGGTCCCGAAAATCTATCAGCTTGGCAAAACGTGCGAAGCCGCCGGGCTGCGCTACACGCTGAATTCCGTTGCAGAGGCATCCAAACTGCCGCCGGATGCCGGAAAAAGCACCGGTCGGGGTTTGGGGCAAACGTATGGGTACAATGGGAAGTACATCTGCGTGACGATGACGGTGGAAAATCCGGGCGCCTCGGAAGTGGAAAAGAGATTCAACGTACAGCCAGCCGACCTGTCAATCATCCGGGACGCGGCGACAAAACCGGTCGGTTTGATAGGGCAGTTTGCGGCTTACTTTACCAACCATACGCGGGAAACGGAAAAAGTATCCGGAACGGATAACGACCGGATGCTTACCTATCGTTTTCATGCCGGCGGCCGTGAAACCATCAGGATTTATTATGAGATGAAGAGCGACGATCAGAAAGCCCAGAAGCGGTTGGCAGACGCCTTGGGCGGCAAAAACCGCAAACTGTACCTTGAGGTGGGGAAAAAACTGGAAAAAAAATATGTCGAAGCTCCTATTCCCTGGTCGGAACGGACGCTGTTCGAGGTTAGCCGGATTGACAAGGAGACAAAATAAACGCAGCCTGCCCGCCGCCGCGCAGAGGAACCGCGCGGCAGGCTGAAAATCATCCAAATGGAGAAGGGAGTGAGCCCCATGGAGAAGTAATACGCCGGGAAGGCAGCCCGGCGGAAGTGCATGTTTAAAGGACATAACTGGGTGTCTGGAGTCCGGACAATTATCA
>DHOL01000026.1:14552-15058 GCA_002410755.1 Ruminococcaceae bacterium UBA5391
GGAACCCAAATCCATAAATTTTTGACAGAACAGGAGCGAAGCAAGATGCACAAGCTCTTTTCCTGCGAGACGCGCCGCGCATTCGACAACAAGCGCATGTGGGCCGTCCTGCTTTTCACCTTTCTCCTTGCACTGGCACACGGCTTTCTCATTTACTTCCCATTCGCCCGCAGTTGCTGGAATGGGTATTCAAACGATTATGAGGGTGTCAAGGGGTACTTTGCGCCGACTCATCTTTGGTCCTACTGGCTTGGCTTTGACAGCAGCTATACACCCCTTATGGCAGTCGTTTATCTGATTATACCGATTCTTGCGGCTTTCCCGTTCGCGGATTCCTTTTTGCAGGACAGAAGGGGCGGTTACCTGAAGAATCTTCTCACGCGAGTAGGGCGCCGGGCGTACGGCGCCGCAAAATACCTTGCGGTATTCCTTGCCTCGGGCACGGCCGCGGTCAGCCCGCTGATCTTTGACCTGCTGCTGATTACGGCGTCCCTGCCGTCCGGCAT
>DHOL01000026.1:15273-17680 GCA_002410755.1 Ruminococcaceae bacterium UBA5391
GGCCCGATCTTTTATCGTGCGCCGTTCCTGTACATCCTAATTTTTCTTGTGCTGGACTTCGTGTTTTTCGGCGCGCTTGCCTGCCTTTCGCTCTGCATTGCGTTCTATGTGGAAAACCCGTTCTTTGTCCTCATGTTCCCCTTTATGGTTTATTTTTTGTTTTGCGAGCTTTGCAACATTCTCGGATTTGACCGCCTTTCGCCGGCTGTCTATCTTGTCCCCGAGCAGGTCTTCACTGTCGCCGGGCCGGGGATTATCCTCACCGAAACCGCGGTGCTTCTGGTCTTCACATTTGTTTTCTTCAACTGGAAGATTCGGAAAATAGAGGTGTTTTAAAACATGAAACATACGGGGACAAAGCACCGGGCCGCATTCCATAACATCGTGGGGCATGACCTCCGTTATGCGATGCTGGTTTCCTGGGGAAAATACATCGTGCTTTTTCTGATTACCGTGCTGATTATCATGCAGTTCCTCAAAAGCATCCAGTTCGGCCAGACCTCCATGCTCAAAAGGAACGGCATAGCGGGGGGCGTGCTTTATTCCGCTTCCGTAGGAGATATCACCGCCTATTTGTTCCAGGGGATGGAAGTCTATATTCCGAGTCCGGGGAATCCGTTCCAGCTTCCGATTATTTGGACATTTCTCAATCTGATGTTTGCCTATATCGCGGGGGACGTCAACGCAAACCTGCTTGGCTCCCGTTATATGGAATTCATCCTGGCGCAGGATAAATCGCGCTGGTGGGCGGGAAAATGTCTTGCTACAGTACAGAGCGTGCTTCTCGGCTACCTGACGGTTTACCTCTGCACGTGGTGCGCCGTCCCATTCGGCGTGCGGCCGACTTACGCGGTTTCCGCGAAACTTCTGCCGTTCTGGTGCAAGGCTCCGCTTACAAAATGTACGCCCGCCCAACTGACGATTATCTTCCTGCTGCTGCCGATTTTCACCTCTGTCAGCATATCCATCCTGCAGACGGTGCTTGCGCTGTATGTGAAACCGGTTATGGGCTATGCCATCATTGCCGCAATCCTGGTCGCCTCGCTGTTTTACTGCAGCTTTCTGCTTCCCGGCAATGGGCTGCTGCCGCTTCGCAGTGCTTTTTTGCAGTCCGGCGGCAACATTGTCCCGTGGCAGATGTGCGTGACCGATTTTGTGCTCATTGCGGCCTGTTATATCATCGGAGCCGGAAAGATCCACAGGATGGATCTGCTTTCCGAGACCTGAGAGGGGAAAAATATGAAAATTGAAATGAAAGACTACTGTAAAACCATCCGCGGCGCGGAAGTGCTGAAGCACGTCAGCGCAACCTTTACTTCCGGGAACATTTACGGCCTGAAAGGGGAGAACGGCTGCGGAAAAACGATGATGATGCGCGCGGTTTCCGGCTTAATCCTGCCGACCTCCGGCTGCGTCGAAATCGACGGCAAGGTTCTGGGGAAAGATATCTCGTTCCCGGAAAGCATTGGCGTACTGATTGAAAATCCGGCCTTTCTCAACGCCTACACAGGCTTTAAAAACCTGCGCTTTCTCGCGGATATCCAGAAAAAGGTTACGGATGACGAGATTCGGGAAGCGATTACCGCAGTCGGCCTTGACCCGAACGACAAACGCAGCTACCGCAAATATTCGCTCGGCATGAAGGAGCGCCTCGGCATCGCCTCAGCCATCATGGGCACGCCGGAGCTGATGATTCTTGACGAGCCGCTGAACGGCGTCGATGAAAGCGGCGTCGAGATGGTCAAGAACCTGCTGACCAATCTCAAAAAGAAAAATAAGCTGATTATCATGTCCTGCCACGATTCGGAGGACCTTTATTCGCTTTGCAATGTGGTCATCCATGTCAAGGCGGGGAAGATAACTGACACGGAGGGGGAAGCGCAATGAAAGGCATCTGGGGGAAAAAGCAGAAATGCATTCTCTGGATCTGCATCGGAGCAATTTTGGCAGTCTGGGCGGCATTTTTCATCCATATCAATACCGTGATTCCTCCGGCCAAAGATGAATATATCCCGCAGGGAAAAACAGGGGCGGTTTACAGCATGGACCTGACCGTGGAAAAGACGGAGGTCAAGACCCCGGCGGAGCTTGCGGAAAAATACTCCATAACGAAAGAGAAGTTTGAAAAGCTTTACGACGTGAAGGACGACGACAGTGTGCTGATTGTCACGATGAAGAAGAACATGCGGGCGCCGAAAGGAACCGGTTCCGGCGGCTCTACGTGTTTTCATCTTCAGAGCGGCATTTTCAGCGGAATGGCGTCTCCTGAGCTCGCTCCACTGTTGGACGGCGACCAGGGGGGAAAAGCGGCTGACAGCGAGGTCTTCCGGGACGCTTATGTTGTCAACACGGCGAAACTCAAGGAGTATGCGGCAGAAAAAACGCCGGGCCGCCAGCTTGAAATCCT
>DHOL01000018.1:0-239 GCA_002410755.1 Ruminococcaceae bacterium UBA5391
CCAAAAAATCTAACTTCCTTTTCAGGCAATGCTCTAATTCGTACTCATAAGGTACCACACACTGTCCAGCAACAGACAGCCCTCCTCCCGCAGGGCAAACCTTGCAGGGAAGCTAATAGATTAGCCTGTCTGGAAAGCCTAGAAATGTCTTTTAAATAGAAAGAATAAATAATTATATAATATTTAGGGAAAAATTGCAACCTGATTTTCCCCTTGCAGAAGACTGCAATCAGAAAAGT
>DHOL01000018.1:500-769 GCA_002410755.1 Ruminococcaceae bacterium UBA5391
AAAGCAAAAATCCGCGGGGCAAAAAGCCCTGCGGATTTTACTGCTGAAAGCTGCAACAGTTCTCAGACTTCCGAATGGAGTTCGTGAACTTTCAAGAGGGCTTCCCGATCTGCAAGAACCGTTACATTCCTGTGAAGCTGGAGAACAGATGCAGGCACTTCCGGTGTAATCGGTCCAAAAAGGACTTTTTCAAGTATATCCGCTTTTTTCGGGCCATTGACAACAAGGACGATTTCCTTTGCTTTCATAATCGTCCCGATACCCATGGT
>DHOL01000018.1:942-1288 GCA_002410755.1 Ruminococcaceae bacterium UBA5391
ATGGCATATTTTGGCACATCGTTGATACTCTCAAAAAAGCGGGAATTGTCGCGGATAGTCTTTTCCTTCAGCGCTACACGGTGGGTTCCCCGATCAAAGCTCTGGCTTGGCTCATTAAACCCGATATGGCCTGTCCCACCGAGTCCAAGGAGCTGGAGGTCAATGCCGCCGAGGGAGTCAATCATTCTGTCATAGGCTTTGCACGCCGCATCAGCGTCCTCTGCCCTGCCGTCCGGCAGATGAATGTTTTCCGGCCTGATATTGACGCTGTCGAAAAAGTTATGGTGCATATAATAGTGGTAGCTCTGATCATTTTCCGGGGCAAGGCCGCAGTATTCATCCAGGT
>DHOL01000018.1:1444-3020 GCA_002410755.1 Ruminococcaceae bacterium UBA5391
AAGGCCGCAGTATTCATCCAGGTTTACCGTCTTAATTTCGGAAAAATCGAGGATACCCTCTTTGTACCATTCAATAAGCTGACGGTAAACGCCGAGCGGCGTGGAACCTGTAGCAAGGCCCAAAACACACCTTGGCTTGAGGACAACCTGCGCGGCAAGGATACCCGCAGCTTTGCGGCTCATTTCATCATAGTCTTTTGTTTCAATCAGCTTCATAATTTCGTCTCCTTATTTTTTATAGGGCCTTCGTAGCTAAGCCTGATAGGCCATTTTCCCATGTACTATGACAAGGCGGATGCTGAAATCCGGGTTCAGAACGGTAAAGTCCGCTGACTTTCCAATCTCAATGCTTCCGATTTCCCTGTCCGCACCGATTTCCCTTGCGGGGTTGATTGTCGCAGATTTAATAACCTGGCGCACCGGGACGCCAAAGCCTACGAGGTTTTTCACTTCTGCGCCAAGGTTGGATGTTGAGCCTGCAATGGTGCCATCTGAGAGAAGTGCGCGCTCTCCATGCACATGTACCGTCTGCCCGCCAAGGTCATAATCCCCGTCTGCAAGGCCGGCCGCCCGCATGGAATCGCTGATAATGATAGTCCGGTCCTCTCCGAGAATCCGGAACGCCGTCCGGAGCACAGCCGGATGAATATGAAACCCGTCGCAGATAATCTCCGCACGGACGGTCTCGCTGTCAAATACGGCGCCAACTGCACCCGGCGCACGGTGCTTCAGGCCAGTCATTGCATTAAAAAGATGTGTCACATGGTTAATGCCATGCGCAAAGGCACGGGTTGCACCGTCATAGTCAGCCATGCTGTGGGCAAGTGAAACTTTGCAGTACTTGCTGACCTGTTCAATGAAATCTCCTGCGCCTTCAACTTCGGGGGCAATGTCAACCAGCTTGATAATTCTGCCGGTCTCTTCATACAGGCGGCGGAATTCCAAGGCGTCCGGCCTACGGATATTCTCGCTTTTCTGTGCGCCAATGCGCTTCGGAGAAATATACGGCCCTTCCATATTGACACCGCGGACAGCAGCGCCTTCCGGTGGGTTATCCATGCAGTCTTTTGCCGCAAGGACTGCCCTACGGATGGACACCAGCGGAACCGTCATTGTTGTCGGGCAGAAAGAGGTCACGCCGTTCTGGACAAGGTGCTGTGCCATTTGGGAAATTGATTCCCTCGTCCCATCACAGGTGTCTGCTCCGTCACAGCCATGGATATGGATATCTACAAAACCAGGGGCAACCAGGCATCCGGAAACGTCAAGCGTTTCCTTTCCATCAATTTCGGGCGCAATCTCCGCAATTTTGCCGTTTTCAGCAGAAATATCTGCCTTCCTGACATCAAAATTGTGGTCAAAGATTTCCCCGTTTTTCAAAATCATTGTATTTCCACTTCCTATTTTGATTTTTCTGGCTTTATTTCGCCGCCCGCTGAATTTCTTTTCCTATTTTTAAGATAGCACGTATCTCTGCTATTGTAAAGGAACATCCTGCTGATGTTTTTGCAGGATAAGGCAAGCCCGCACGTTGATACCGTGCGGGCTTGCCTTGGTGGAGCATAGCGGGCTCGAA
>DHOL01000018.1:3126-16079 GCA_002410755.1 Ruminococcaceae bacterium UBA5391
ACCCAGTGCCGGTCGCTTTCCGATAAAAGAAAAGCCACAAGGTCTTGGCCTTGTGGTTTCCTGTTTTGGTGGAGCATAGCGGGCTCGAACCGCTGACCTCCACACTGCCAGTGTGGCGCTCTCCCAGCTGAGCTAATACCCCAGAACTGTAATGAAACAGCCTTATAAAGATAGCACATTTGGGCAAAAAATTCAAGTGCTTTTTTAAAAAAACTGATGCTGCATCAGAGGCCAGGAACATATACAAAGTGCCAAAGTTTCCGGGCATCAGCGGCGTTTTACCTTACGGGCAGATTCATATTATTCCTCTCTTACCTCATACCATAGGCATGGGAAAGAAGGGGGATACAGCAGTATGCTGAAAGAAATTCCATATGACCGTTCTGCCGCCGTCAAATACGCTGAAGCCTGGGCTTTAAAGAGGAACCCGCGCTTTTTCAACTTTGATGGAATGGGCGGGGACTGCACAAACTTCGCTTCCCAGTGTATTTACGCAGGTTGTCGGATTATGAATTATGCCCCGACTTACGGGTGGTTTTATATCAGCCAAAACAACCGTTCCGCTTCGTGGAGCGGGGTGGAATTTCTTTACCGGTTCCTAACCGGGAACCGCTCCGTAGGCCCCTATGCAGAAGAAGCAGGCATGGAAGCTCTCCAGCCGGGTGACCTGATTCAGCTCGGTACACCGGAAGGCCATTTCTATCACACGCCGGTTGTACTTTCCACCGAAGGAGGAAATATCCTTGTTGCCGCTCATACTTTTAACACACTGTACCGTCCGCTCTCGGACTATTCCTACTATACAGCGCGTTGCCTTCATATGAAAGGCGTCCGCAGGTGGGAATAAGGCTGTCTCTGCCAAAGGCTTGAACTGTACTCCTGCATGAGCTATAATAAGGTAAAATCTTTCGGGAAAGAGGCTTGATTAAAATGGGAATGCTGCAAAATAAAGTTGCAGTCGTTACCGGATCCACTTCGGGGATTGGCTTGGCAACCGCAGAAAAGTTTGCTGAAGAAGGGGCAAAGGTCGTCATTACCGGCAGGAACCATGAGAAAGGCCTTGCTGTAGAACATTCCATCCGCGGGAATGGAAAAGAAGCCACTTATATCCCCTGCGACGTTACCAAAGAAGAAGATATTGCCCATTTAATGGATGGAGCGGTTGAGCATTACGGTCGTCTCGACATTCTCGTCGGGAATGCCGGAATCCCGGAGACAAAATCTCCAGTCCACAAAATGAAGTTGGAGGATCTTACTAGGGTTCTGAACACCGATTTGATTGGTGTTGTGCTCTCCAATAAATATGCCATTCAGAAAATGCTGAAAAATGAGGGAAAGCAGAAGGGGTGCATTGTCAACGTTGCCTCCATCCTCGGTGTAGTTGGTGCAGCCAACAGCATTGCCTACCCAATCAGCAAAGCAGGTGTCATCAATTTCACCCGCTCACAGGCCGTGACCTACGCCCCGCTCGGCGTCCGTATGAACTGTGTCTCCCCGGGTTATGTAAACACCCCTCTGTTGGACAAGCTTCCAGCAGACCTGATTCGCTCAAAAGTTGCCCTGCACCCTATCGGCCGCTTTGCAGAGCCTTCTGAAATTGCAAATGCCATCCTGTTCCTGAGCAGTGATATGGCGTCTTTCGTTGTTGGGGCAAACCTTCTGGTAGACGGCGGGTATACCGCACTCTAAGTGCTATTGTGTTTTCCCTACAAAAAGGCAGCATCCCTCCCGGCTTTTCAACCGGAAAGAATGCTGCCTTAGCTTTTCAGGTAAACATCAGCATTCCCGAGTATCGATTTCCCTGCGAACCTGCGCGATAAAAGGTTCCAGCTCCGTCGTCACTGTTTTGCCATCGCGGCCGCGAACGCTGATATTACGGTTTTCAGCCTCTTTTGTGCCGATAATCAGCATATATGGCACACGGTCGACTTGCTGAGCCTGCCGGATTTTATAGCCAATCGTCTGATTGCTTTCGTCAAGAGTTGTGCGGATTTTTACAGCGGCCAGTGCCTTACTGACCGATTTTGCATAGTCTGCGCTCTTTTCCGAGACAGGCAGGACCTTAACCTGGATTGGAGCCAGCCATGTTGGGAACTTGCCGGCATAATGCTCAGTCAGGATGCCAATAAAGCGTTCAATGGAGCCAAAGCAAACACGGTGAATCATAATTGGGCGTTTCTTTTCACCGTTTTCATCCGTATATTCCAAGTGGAAATTCAGCGGCATCTGGAAGTCCAGCTGGATTGTTCCGCACTGCCAGGTACGTCCAAGGGAATCCTCCAGATGAAAGTCAATTTTCGGCCCATAGAAAGCGCCGTCACCTTCATTGACCTTATACGGCATCTTCATCTTCTCCAGAGCATGGATAAGGCCGTTGGTCGCCGCTTCCCAGTCCTCGTCTGAGCCCATGCTGTTTTCCGGACGCGTGGAAAGCTCAACATGGTATTTGAACCCAAACTTACTGTATACCTGGTCAATCAGGTGCACAACATTTACAATTTCATCGGTAATCTGGTCGGGGCGCATAAAGATGTGAGCATCATCCTGCGTGAAGCAGCGGACCCGGAAAAGTCCATGCAGTGTGCCGCGCAACTCATGGCGGTGGACAAGGCCAAGTTCTCCAATGCGCAGCGGCAGGTCACGGTAACTGCGGGGCTCATTGGCGTAAACCAGGACACCGCCCGGGCAGTTCATCGGCTTTACACAGTAATCTTCGCCGTCAATTTTGGTGGAATACATGTTGTCCTTATAATGGTCCCAATGGCCACTGGTCTCCCAAAGCTTGCGGCTCATAATCATCGGCGTGGAAACTTCTACATATCCATTTGCCTCATGCAGTTCACGCCAGTACTGGATCAGTTCATTCTTAATAGTCATTCCGTTCGGCAGGAAAAATGGGAAACCGGGGCCAACGTCGTTCATGAAAAACAGCTTCATTTCCTTGCCAATCTTTCGATGGTCACGGCGGGCTGCCTCTTCCAGCAACTTTATGTGGGCATCCAGTTCAGCCTGACTTGCAAATGCGATTCCGTTGATGCGTGTGAGCATCCTGTTTTTCTTGTCGCCGCGCCAGTAGGCACCGGACTGCTGGGTAAGCTTAAAGGCTTTCAGTTCTTTGGTGTAGGCCAGATGAGGTCCAAGGCACATGTCAACATACTCTCCCTGCTGGAAGAAGCTGATTTCGGCGCTTTCCGGCAGGTCCCCAATGTGCTCAACCTTGTACGGTTCATTGCGTTCTTTCATCAGCTTGACAGCTTCCGCACGCGGCAGGATAAACGACTTAATCGGCAGGTTTTCCTTGACGATTTTGTGCATCTCCGCTTCAATTTTTGAAAGGTCGTCATCGGCTAGCTTGACGTCCCCGAGATCCACGTCATAATAAAAACCGTTGTCGGTCGCAGGGCCAAACGCAAAATGGGCCTGCGGGTACAGGCGTTTGATAGCCTGTGCCATCACATGGGCAGCCGTATGGCGGATGACATGCAGCTGCTGGTCTGCCGGGCATTCCTTTACAGTGCCGTCTTTGTAAATAATTTTCATCCTTCTCGCTCCTTTTCTTATTGTAGGGATGCAAAAAGCACCCCTGGACTTTTTTCCAAGGGTGCCTGTCATATCAGCACGGTTCCACCTTGATTTTTGGCTCTCTGCCCCGTAACGCGGGCCGGACGTCAGCACTTTTGCAAAAGCTTTCTTGCGCTGCAGTTCAGGAGGGGTGTCTGCCGCTTCCGCCCAGGCTTCTTGCACCAGAATGAAGCCCTCTCTGGGGGAACAGAAAATGCGGTGTCGGTCTCCATCAACACTTTTCTATTTTTATCCTATCACAGCAAAAAGTAAAGGTCAAGTACCGAGAACAAAATTTGCCGGTCATTTTTGGGCAACCGTATCAGAATACTCCCCGATAAACAGTCTTCCATCTTTGCTGTCACAGGCAAGATAGAAGAAATGGTAAGTCCCAGGTTTTTCCGGCACAGTGTTGTAGACTTTGAGGTCCGCATTATAAACCATGAAATAATCAAAGTCGGCACTTTTGGGAGTCTGCATCGAGTAAAAGTCCGGAACAATCCCGGCAAGCTGGTTAGAAAGGGAAGTCACCCACAGGTCGCTTCCCTTAAGGGAATTTCTAAGTTCCTCCGCCTGCCCGCTGCCGGCAACCTCAAATTTACTCATAGTACTGCAATAAAGCGGTTCTCCGGAAGAATCCGATGAAGTTTTGGCCTCAGCAGAGACTTTCTGTGTTGTAATTTTACCTTTGTCTGGCAGGGTAAAATGGATTTCCGATGAGACACTGCTTAGATAAGAAAGGTCATGCACGTAAATACCCTGAAACAAAAAGGGAGAAAAGCCGTAAAAGCAGAGAAATACCGCCACAATAAGGCCTGCGACGATGTTCTTTGTTGTTTTCATTCCCTCCCTTTTATAGATAATGCCAAAAATCAGGCTTGCAAGAGGAATTGGCAATGGCAGGAAAAACAGCCACATACTGTCCATTACCGCCGAGCTGTATGACCCGTTCCTCATTACAAGAAAGACAGCAAGGAAAAAGCTGAAAAATGAGAGGATAAACAGCGCCATTAAAAGGGCTTTGATGCCTCGGGCCGATTTTCTCTCCCCAGCTCCTGATGCCGTCTTTTGCTCTCTAATTTTTTCTGAATACAGTTTCACGGCAAATTCACCTCTCTGCTGAAAGTGCAGGATTCCCGGTCTGTATCAGTCCAAACCATGCACCCAGTTGGATCTTCGGTAATAGATAAAGTAAATCACGGCACTGATTGTCCACGTAATTGGGTAAGCCCAGTAAATCAGTCTGATGTCATGTGAAATATTCATCGCGACAGTAATATAGAGGATTCGGAAAATACACCATACGCTAAACATAATCAGCATCGGCACGACGGCTTTCCCTGCGCCGCGGCAAATGCCTGCAATGCAATGGGAAAAGGCAAGCAGGCAGAAAAACAGCGCCTCCGTTTTCGCCTGCTGGGTACCGTAGAAAATAACGTTTGGGTCCCTGTTGAAAAGGCTCACTAGGAAAGGAGAGCAGAGGAAAATAAAAACGCCGATTGTTTCTGCCAGGATAAAAGACGTGCGAATGCCAAAGCGGACCCCTATCTCAGCACGGTCATACTTTCCTGCGCCGAGGTTCTGGCTGACGAACGTCGCAAGGGCAATGGCAAAACACGTAATCGGCAGGAACGCAAAGCCTTCAATTTTGGCATAAGAGCCATACCCTGCCATCGCGTCTTCTCCAAAAGAATTGATATAGGTCTGAACAATAACATTTGCAAAGCCAATGACTGAATTTTGGACACCTGTCGGAAGGCCATACCGGACAATTTCTCCCATCATATCCCGGTCAAACCCGATTTTTCGGAGCGATATCTGGTAAACCGTCCCCCTTTTTGTCAGGTGTGCAATGCAAAGGATTACACTGACAATCTGTGAAATTGTCGTCGCAACTGCCGCAGACTCGACACCCCAGCGAAAACCTGCCACAAACAGCAGATCCAGGATGATATTCAGGACGGAAGAAACAATCAGATAATAAAGCGGCCTCTTGCTGTCCCCCACCGCAGTCATAATGCCGGTGAAGATATTATAGAGCACAATGGCAAGTCCGCCGTAAAAATAGTACCGGAAATAAATAATGGAGTCAGGCAGCACCTTTGGGTCTGTTGCCATCCAGCGCAGAATTGTCGGGGTTGACCAGACGCCAAAGACGGTCAGGGCCGCCCCTGCAACAACGCCAAATGCGACATTGGTATGAATCGCCTTTGACATTTCTTCATAATTCCCGGCACCAAAATACTTGGAAATTGCTACTCCGGCACCCAATGCCACACCAGTAACAAAACTGGTCAAAAGATAGATTAGCGTCCCGGCAGAACTGACTGCCGCCAGCGCGCTTTTTCCAAGAAAATTTCCCACGATGACTGAGTCTGCCGTATTGTACATCTGCTGAAATAATTGGCTCAGGCAGATCGGCACTGCAAATGCAAGGATCAGATCTCTAGGGTTTCCCACCGTCATATCCGTTGTGCCCTGCTCCACATTATCCGTATGACGATCTGAATTCATCCGGTTTCTCCTCATTACTGCTAAATCTTGATTCCAGCTCCGGAATGCAGCTTCTTTCTGTGTTCCACTCTCTTAACCGGAAGGAGCCGTCGGTCTTAATCGGCGGCTCCTTCCCCGACAAGCTAAGAAGCACAGGCCGCACCTAAAAAGCATAAAAAAAGCCCAGGCGCATGATGCGTCCAGGCTCAGCCTGGTCGAGGTGACAAGATTCGAACTTGCGACATCCAGCTCCCAAAGCTGGCGCGCTACCAGCTGCGCTACACCTCGAGACAAAAGGACTGCTTCCCAGCGCTGCAGAAAGACTTTTTTGATCTCTGAAAGAAGCGTACTGGATTTATTATACGAAGAATATGGTCATATGTCAAGCTGGATTTGCACTTCCCACACAGAAAGCCAGGAAAACCGCCCCGTTTTTTGCTTCCGTTCCGATTCATGCAGAAGTGCATTCTCTGATGTGCGCTGCGACTTTAACATCCTCTTTTTTAATATGATTTAAAAGCCAGCCTGCCACACTTGTATTTGTCTTTGCCACAAGGTCAATGGAAGCGCCCTTCTGCTGATATTCATCAACAAGGTTCTGCACGGTTTTCCTGAATGCATCATGGTATCTTTTATGGTTGGGATAATCCGGGTAACGGTACTTCCTTTGCAGCCCTTCCTCATCACTGAAATGCTTGTTTACATAATTGTTGAGAAAATTCAGCGTTTCTTCAATCTCTGTACGGCCGCGGCCCGTCATACATGCTGACAAAAGCTTATTAATTGCAGTAAACAGTTGCCTGTGCTCATTGTCAATCAGCTCATTGCCTGTTTCAAGGTCTTTTGTAAACTGATATACCATCACTACATGCCCCCATAAAATTGATTCTGCTTCATATTGTATCTTGAAAGAAAAATTTATGGCAGTTTAAAAAGAATAATAGATATTATTATTTATTTATTCTTCTATTTTCTCTCTTCTATTTGTTTCCGTATGCCGGGTTCTTTCTGCTCAGAGCTTTCTCTTTTTCCATGGAAGCCCCTGTTATTTAGGAGGGCAAGGGTGTAAAATATCAGAGAAAAGAAGCCGGAATACAGGCTAACCATTCCAGCAATCAGGAAAGGATTTTTAATGAGTGCTTTTTTCAGGGAATATCAGCCCCAGGACTTAAAACGGCTCCAGCAGACACTGACAGAAATGGGTGCCAACCTGCTTTCTTTCTGCCGGGAGCATGGCCTTACGGTGCTTGGTGCATACGGGACGGTATTGGGGGCCTATCGGCACCATGGGTTTATCCCATGGGACGACGACATGGATTTTTACATGCCGCGGAAAGACTACAACCGGCTTCTGGAACTGACCGGTAAGGGTGTTACGATACCCGGTTATGAAATCCAGTCCTTACAAAATAACCCGGACTACATGAAACCGTTTGCAACCATACAGAAACTCGGAACTCTTTTTATCAGTAAGGGGGCCGAGCACTCCCCGGGCCATGAGCGGATGCATATTTCAATCGATCTCTTTCCGCTCGATTACCTGCCGGAAAATAAAAGGCTTGCCAAAAAGTTTGCCCGCATGGCCCGTTTCTGGTGTATGATGATGTATCTGCACAGCGGGCTGCCGGTGAATTTTCCCTTTCAAAATCCAGTCCTCCGGAAAATGGCCTCGGCTGTGTGCGGGCTTGCCCGTTTTGGGATGAAACTTTTCCATATCGACACGGTCGCGATTCAGAAAAGGATTGACTTTTGGCGGAGCAAAAGCAGTTCCGTCTCATCTGGGAAGATGTGCTATCTGGGAGACGTAAATTCCCTTTTCGGCTGGATTCAGGATCCGGCGTCCAACCCGCCGAACTTTCTTCCTTTTGGTTCTCTTTTGCTTCCCGTGATGTCGGACCCGGAAGATTACCTGCGGCGCGAATACGGGAAAGACTTTATGGAGCTCCCCCCTCCGGAAAAGCGCGCGAACCATGCAGCCGCCGTGCTGGATTTCGGGCAGGAAAAGCTTCCGTCTGTAAGCCGCAGATAAGGAAGGATTTTTACCGGTGGCCTCAGTGAAACGGCTTTTCCGCGTTTCCTTCCCACCGCCGGTATTCCTTTTCGATTTCCGGAAGCACAGCAAGACTGCGCTCCAGTATTCCATTCATGTAGGCAATCGCGACGCCATAGTTCGTCATGGGGATACTTTGGTCTTTTGCGCATTTCATGCGGTACTTCAGTTCCCGCGGATTCAGCATACAGCCGCCGCAGTGTAAAACAAGGGCATATTCTGACAAGTCCTCCGGGAATCCCATACCGCTGGAAAACCTGAATTTCAGATTTTTTTCCGTAAATTCTTTCAGCCAGCGCGGCAATTTGACACTGCCAATATCGTCACACTGGCGGTGGTGGGTACAGCCTTCGCTGATAAGAACGGTATCCCCGTCCTTCAGGTGGCTGACCGCCGTTACGCCACGCACCGCATCCAGAAGGAGCCCTTTGTAGCGGGCCATCAGAATGGAAAAGGATGTCAGGGGGATGTCCGGCGGCGTTTCGGCTGAAACACGCGCAAAGGCCTGTGAATCGGTAATTACCATGGCAGGTTTCCGTCCAAGCGACTTCAATGCCGCGGTAAGCCCGTTTTCCCTGACAACAACCGAGATTGCGTCGGCTTCCAGAATATCGCGGATCATCTGCTGCTGCGGGAGAATCAGACGCCCTTTTGGCGCGGCGGAATCAATCGGCGTCACAAGGACCACAATATCCCGGGGTTGCAGCAAGTCTCCGACGAGGTGCAGCCGCAGGTCCTCGGGGGGTGTCAGGTGCGCAAGCTTTTCCTTCAGTTCCGGGATTCCGCTGCCCGTCTTTGCACTGACATAGGCTTCCTCTTTTGCAGGCGCCGGATGCCCCGGCACAAGGTCGCTTTTGTTCCACACAATCAGATAGCGGATTCCCTTTTCCCGAAACAGTTTAAGCAGCTCCCGGTCACAGCCGCATAAACCGGCAGACGCATCTGCTACCAGCACGGCAAGATCTGCCCTGTTCAGCATCTGCCGTGCTTTCTGCACACGCATTTGCCCCAGAGTCCCCGCATCGTCGTCAAAGCCGGGCGTGTCAATGATGACGACCGGGCCAAGGGGCAGCAGTTCCATGGATTTGCTGACCGGATCGGTCGTTGTTCCCTTGGTGTCGGAAACGACGGCCATATCCTGTCCGGTGACCGCATTGACAAGGCTTGACTTTCCTGCATTGCGGCGGCCAAAAAAGCCGATATGGACCCGGTCGCCGGACGGTGTGTCATTTAGTCCCATTTTAGGGTATCTCCTTTCCGGATGCACGGTTCAGAACGCGGAGGCCGCGGAGACCGGTGCAAAGATTTTTTCTGCCTGTTTGTCTGTCAAGGTAACGCCAAAGACCGTCTTGTAGTATTCTTTCGTCTTGGCCGTAATGTCGATATTCTTAAAAAGGTCCGGATAAACCGCCTTGGCAAGCCACAGCAGCGTAATGGGCGTGTCTACACCCGGAGTATAGCTGCGGTACATGCCGAGCGGCATTTTATATACTTCCTTTTTCTTCACTGCATCAATGGTACTCCAGTCAAAATTCCCGATTTTGTTGGAGTAGAGGTCGGCTGCCTGTGCCGAATTAAAATTGGTGATAAAAATTTTCTGGGGATTCCATTTGCAGACTTGCTCCATGCTGACGGCTGTAGAATTATCCATAGACAGTTCCTCGCCGACATTGACGGCGCCAACCGCGTCAGCCCACCACTGCCCAAAGAACTGCTTGCCCGACGTCGTAATTTTTGCATTGCTGTACTGGAACAGGAAAAAAACTTTCGAGCGTTTTTCCTCTGCAAGTCTGGAAACACGCTGCTGCACAAGGCCGTAAGTCTTGTTACTGTAGTCCGACACAATTTTGCTGCGGCTGTTGTCGGGAAAAATCTCGCTCAGGAGGGAAATCCACTGGTTCAGTGTCTCAATGCAGTTATAGTTCCATTTGTTTGCGGAAACGGCAACCGCTGCAAACCCGGCATTCCTCAGCTGCTTTCCGAGCGCAGTGCTCCCTGCGCTGTAAAACACGACATCCGGATGCAGCTTTAAAAGCTCCTCCGTATTGACATTCGCACCATTGATAAAATCGGTCTTGGCGCTGAGGATTGCCGGATACAGTTCGGAAAGCAGGCTGTTTTTAGCGGCAGTCATGCTTGGCTGCGCCATGCCGACAATTTTTTTGGCCGAATCGAAAAAGACAGCCAGCACCGACGGCAGCGGATAAATATCACAGACCGCAATGCGTTCAATTTTTTTTGGCACTTTGACGGTATTGCCAGCATGGTCGGTCACGGTAATCGTAGAAGATGCAGCGGAAGATACGCCGCCTGAAGCGGCAGGCTTTGCCTTCTCCTGCGGGGTGCAGCCCGCTGAAGTTAAAATCATGGCAGATGCCATAAAAGCGGCAAGAAAACGCTTGATGGTTTTCATGTTTTGACTTCCTTTTCAAAAGAATTGAAATTGGAGACAAGGTTTGGAATGGATTCCCGGAAAATCCGCCCGGAAAAAGCTTCGTTCGGCAGCGGAAGGAAATCCGCGTCCGCAGGGCAGATCGGTCGGTAAAGCGGATCGGCAATCACCCACTTCATGCCCCGCAGGAAGGGAATCAGCTCCTCTTCGTCCGTTGCGGCAAGGCAGTTCTGTGAAAGCAGGGAGCTACTGGTTTCCACCGGGCAGAGGACACGGCAGCAGATTCCTTTTTCAAGCCGCAGGGCAGCGGCAAGTGACAGCGAAGTAACGCTTTCGCCAATGATGGCCGTATCGCATTCATTTTCGGAAGGACAGCACGCAATGATATTTTCCCCCGTGCCGGCAGCAGTGCGCAGTGCCCTGATAATTTTCGCTGAAAAAGCGTGACCAAACGGGGTACCGACAACGTAAGGGGTGCCAAAAATCTCCCGCAGGATTTTTGCTGCGGCAAGGCCACAGGCCGAAACCACAAGGTTAACCTGCGCTTTGCCCGCGCTTTGGATTTCTTCCAGGCTGCTCCCCATGGCCCAGACCGACCGCACGGCAAAGCCGGAATTCTCCAGCCAGGCTTTCATGGAACGGTTGCTGCCATTTACAGAGAAGTCAAGCGGTGTGACACCGAGGAGATTCACGCTGAGCGTCTGATCCCTTTTCACACCGCGTGTGCACATCCTCTCCGCAAGGGCAGAAAAGGCCATGGAAGCGCCGGAAATGTAGGAGTGCATCCCATTCGTCGCAAAGCCGAACGAGGGGATGTCTGTTTCCTCTTCCACACGCTTTGCAAGCGCCTGGAAATCGACGCCGGTCATCATTGGTATTGGCGTGCCGGCGATGGCAACAAACCGCGGTGAAAATTCTTTTGCAGCTGATACAACATCTTTAATCAGCTTATCGTCGTTGCCGAGAATTGCATCCATTTCGGTGAGGCCGGAAAGGAAGACAAGGCTGTCGCTGTCATACCACCGCGGTTCGTCATGGGTACTGTAAGTCGAGTTGCAGCCGGACGCATCATGCATCACTGTCATCCCGCCAAGCTCAAACAGTGCTGAACAGACGCCGGAAGTATCGCCCGTATAAGTTGAAATGATTCTCGCAGTTTGTTTCATAGGCAGCATCCGCACCCCATTCCTTTAATCTGGATCAGGTGCCTTGCATTTTTAGGTTCCCGAAATGCTTCGGACATCACCTCCGCGAGACGGCAGATGCCGCTGAATCCATAAAGGCCGCCGCCTTCGACCAGATTGACAAAATAGCCGGAGCCGGTAAAATAAGCAGCTTTCTGTCCGACGGCCAGCGTCTTTTCCGCCGGACTGCGCGGAAGAATCCGCATGGCCGGCTGGGAAACCGGATAGAGAAGCAAATCCGGCGCAAGGCTTTGCAATGCGTCAAAATCGGCGTGCTCCGAACTGGAGAAGCTGTCGGCATAAACCCGCGTTACATGGAAACCATGGCTGAGCAACAGCCTTGCAAGGCCAAGCGGACGCGGAAATGCAGTGCAGTCAACGGCAACCGGCGTATCCCCCAGTTCCTCCGCTGTCTTTCCGAGCGCCGCTTCACAGCGGGCGATACCCGGTGAAAAGTCGGGTGTCCGGATGCTGACGGTTTCACAGAGGTATTTCAGGTTTTCAGAAATCTCATCATAGTTAAAGCTGAACGGGATGCAGATATGCTTCTGCCCAAGCCTGCGCTCCAGCTCATCCCCGGCTGCTTTCGCCGCAGGATAATAGGAGATGCAGAAAGCGCTTTCCGCCATCTGCTGATACTCCTCATAAGTTTTGCAGCCGGTAATTTCCCGCACGGTAAAGCCATTTCCGGCAAGGAGCGCATAAAGTTCGCTCTTTTTGTCCGTTGCAAAGTCATTGCCAACAATGCTTACCGATTTCGGGTTGAGTTTTCTCGGTTTCAGGAGACTGTAAAGCTGTTTCCGCATCGTCTGGTCGGGATTAAGCCCGCTTTTGCGCATAATCGGATTCATGTAGCAGTCAGCAAAGTCAATATCCGGAAATTTTTTCCGAAGGTGCCTGTAAACAAGCGGAAGGTCACAGCCGATAAAGTGGTGGATACAGCTCGTAAAGACAAGAACGGCAGGCGGCTTTTCCGGCAGCTTTCCGATAATGTCCGAGACACCGTCGAAAATCAGCTTTTCCATATCGCCGCTCAGCACGTCTTTCTCCCGCACCGCAACTGTGGAAAAGCGGTCAGAGACGCCCATCTCGGCGGCAGTCAGCACAACACCGCGCAGACATCCCTGTGCACAGACAAAAATCTGGTGCGCACCCGGAATCAGCATCCCGGTATGGACAATGTTCCAGGTTCCGCGTGCAGGCGCAGAGTATTCCAGTCCCGGCAGAAAAGGCGACGGGAAACGGGCATCCGCAATCCGCACCGGAATTCCGG
>DHOL01000018.1:16295-16464 GCA_002410755.1 Ruminococcaceae bacterium UBA5391
GCACGTTTCAGCATGGCTTCCCCCCGCAGGCATTCAGGATTTTCCCCGCAAGCGTCCGGTACTCTTCCGCCATCCTGCTCTGCGGGAATGCCTCAATTACCGTCTTGCCAAGCTCCTCTGCGGAAAGGACTGTTTCGCTGCGGTCCAGCGCACCGATTACGGAAGTATG
>DHOL01000018.1:16785-16987 GCA_002410755.1 Ruminococcaceae bacterium UBA5391
GAATCAGGACTTTTTCTGCATAACCGGGGCGCATCGGCATGGAGAACCCGCCGCAGACAACATCGCCGAGCACGTCGTAAAACACAATATCCGGCCTGTAGGTTTCATAAGCGCCTTTGGATTTCAGCTTTTCAAGGGCCGCAATAATGCCGCGCCCAGCACAGCCAAGGCCGGGCGTCGGCCCGCCTGCATCCACGCAGGC
>DHOL01000005.1:0-606 GCA_002410755.1 Ruminococcaceae bacterium UBA5391
GAAAAAATTACCGACGCAATGGTCGAAACGGCTACGGTCGGCGGTTACCATTTATCTCCCGGATTAGCAGCATCCAAAGGCGCTGTCGTCGGGAAATACGCAGCCACTGATTTTTCAAAAGGCGACCTGATTATGTCGGACAAATTGTCCGACACCATTCAAAAGCCGGATGACCGGTTGTCTCAGCTTGACGGAAACCGTGTAGCTGTATCAGTATCGGTCAAGGATTTTTCCGACGCTGTGTCTGATAAACTCCGCAGCGGTGATATTGTATCCATCATTAAGAACGACAAATCCGGTACTGCAATTCCGCCGGAACTTACCTATGTTGAAGTGCTGGCGGTAACGGACGGCAAAGGCGTCGATAAGCAGCAGACAGACTCCGGGGAGGAAAAAGAAGCGGTCAAAACCGTCACCCTCCTGGTGACGCCTGCCCAGGCAGTAAAACTTACCGGTTATGAGGACAACAGTGAAATCCATTTTGCCCTTGTATACCGCGGGGACAGCAAAACTGCTCAGAAATTTTTGGATAAACAAAGTGAGGTGCTCAAAAATGGAACTGGTAGCAGTAACGGGTAATTCCGGCAAAACCGTTTTTTCTTTTTA
>DHOL01000005.1:841-1084 GCA_002410755.1 Ruminococcaceae bacterium UBA5391
GTTTTTTCTTTTTATTTGGCACAGTTTCTTTCCAGGCAGAACAAGCGGGTTTTCCTTATATCGACAGACAGCGGGAAGCCCGCTTTTAAAATGCTGTTTCCGGATCGTAAGTCGGATGGGAAGCGCTCCCTTGGCCGCCTCCTATCCCTTGCGGCAATCTCGGAAGCAAAAATCTTTGACAATGCTTATACGGTGAATAAAAACCTGATGATGCTCAGCTATGCAGACGGGGAAAATCCGCAG
>DHOL01000005.1:1266-9703 GCA_002410755.1 Ruminococcaceae bacterium UBA5391
AGGTCAATCTGAAAGCGCTCATGACAGAGCTTGGCACGCTCGCCGACACTGTAGTAGTAGATACGGCAACCATGCAGAATAGAATCGACAAATTTGTCATGACGCAAAACCCGAAGAACGTTTATATTGCCACCGCCGATGTCAAAGGGTATTACTACCGCCAGAACCATCCGGCCCATGGCAGCGAAGAGCAGGTGCTATTTGTTAGCAGCCCGGACAGCGCGTTGTCTGATGTGCTCGGCACCTACGACAAGCCGGTTGTCATCCTGCCGTACTGCCGCGGGCTGTCTGGAATCTACAATGGAATCAGCATTACGGATATCATCCCGCCTCGAAAATACCGCAAGGCCCTATATAAGGTCATTGGTGACCTGGCATGAAACGGGATTATCAGCGCAGAGGATGGAATCCTAAATATCCGCAAATCCTCGCCCGGATTCAGAAAGAACAGAACAAAATATACTGGCAGATAAACCAGAATGGCAGCCATCCCGTTGAAAAGAAAGAACTGATGCTGCCTTATATCAAAAAATACCTTCAGGATGAAAGCGTCTCCCTTCAAAGCTACTCTGTGGATGAACTGGCCGAGAAAGTCTATAACGATCTCCAGCGGTATTCCGTCTTGACGGCTCCCATGGAAGATGCTTTCGTCGAAGGAATCAATGTGAATTCCTGGGATGATATCCGCGTGCGGTTTATAAACGGGAAATCGGTCAAGATTGACGGGTTCAATTCCCCGCAGCACGCGTCCGATATTTTAAAGCGCCTGCTTCAGGAGTCAAAGCAGACATTGGACAATGCTGTGCCGATGGCTGAGGGAAGTCTCGGAAGCAATATCCGGATTACAGCCCTGCAAACACCCCTGCTCGATGAAGATGTCGGTGTCGCCTGCTATATCCGAAAACTTAGTAAGCACATTTTTACAGAACAGGACTACATTTCCGGAAATTTTGCCGCAAGGAAGGAACTTCAGCTCCTGGTAACGGCACTCAGACGCGGCGTATCCATCCTGATTGTTGGAAAAGTAAATACCGGGAAAACGTCCTTTCAGACCTACCTGCTTTCTAAAATGCCGGACGATATGCAGATTATCACAATCGAACAGGGCACGAGGGAAATTTACCTTATTAAGCGCGGTGCAGACGGAACCGTCCAAAACAACGTGGTGCACCTGCTTTCGCGGGAAAACATGAATAACGAAGAGCAGAATATCACACAGGAAAAGCTTGTTGAGAAAGCGCTGCGGTTGAATCCAGACATCCTGAGTGTCGCGGAAATGCGAAATACGGAAGCCTATGCGGCACAGGAAGGAAGCTTGTCCGGGAACACGGTTATCTCGACAGCACATGCCGGAAGCCCCCGGCAGGGGCACGAACGTGTCGCTGGCCTTTGCCGAAAAAAGTACCCGACCGATTACCATACGGCAATCATGCAGGCAAGGCAGGCGTTTCCGCTGGTCGTATATCTGCATACGCTCGAAGACAATAAGCGGAGAATTATGAATGTGTCAGAGTGCACCGTAGAAAACGATACTTCTGTGTACCGGACGCTGTGGGAATATCAGATAAGAGAAAATGAAAGGACGGATTCCGGCGTGCGCATTCAGGGGCAGCATGTGCAGGTTAATGATATTTCCGACTCTCTGCTGGCTCACATGAAAATGTACGGAATTACCGAAGAGGAAATCAGAGAAATCAAAAAATGAGCCGGACATTTTGTCCGACTGGAAAGGAACGGTATGAAGATTTATTTGTTTCTTGCCTGTATTTTTACGGCCCTCTGCGCTGCAATATTCATAAGCCCCAAGGCTCCGCATACACGCCTGAAGCAACTGTCACTTGTCCATCAGGCAAAACGCAGAAAGAATCCGCTGGCTGCTGCCGCCGGGCGGATAAAGACCATGCTCGCAGCGACGGGGAACAAAGGCAAATCGGCCGCCCTCTTAGCAACTTCGGCCGCCCTGTTTTTAGCAGGGCTGATGATTGGGGCAGCTTCCGGAAATTATTTTCTGACTCCTGTCCTTGCTGTTGGGCTGGCATCAATTCCATTTTTCTATTTCCGGATGCAGTATATCAAATTTCAGAGGCTTATTCTGGAGGAAATGGAAACCGCGCTGTCCGTCATCTCCGTTTCGTATGAACGGACAGAAAATATCCTGCTGTCCGTGGAGGAAAACCTGGATACCATGAATGCCCCGATTCAGCAGGTATTTACTGAGTTTGTCAACCGGGTAAAATATATTGATCCCAATATCGACAATGCGATTGACAACATGAAAACAAAAATCAACCATTCTGTCTTTTATGAATGGTGCGATGCGCTGAAACAGTGTAATGTTGACCGCAGCCTAAAGTACACTCTGCGCCCAATCGTCAATAAGCTGACTACCATTAAAGTCGTTACCAATGACCTGAAAACAATGCTGTACCGTCCACTCCGGTCTTACTGGGAGCTTGCGGCAGCATCCGTCGCTGTGCTGTGGATTGGGCTGAAAATTATCCCGGACAGTCTCATGGTTGCGCTTCCATCGACGCTAACACAAGCGCTGGTTGCGGTCAATGCCCTGCTGATTGGAATTACCGCCGTTGCGGTGACATTTGAAACTCATGAGATTAAATTTGATATTTAGGGGGTGGTACCATGAGGATACCCTGGCTTATGCTGCTGTTTTTCTTTTTATTTGTTGCTTTGTACTGCTGTGCTGCCATCCTTTTCGGGATTCCACCGTGGAAGGCAAGCCTTGCATACAAACGCCCGGTTAAGAAAAAATCGCCCGGGATTGTCAGCAGCTGCACAAAATGGCTTGCCCGGCACCTTCCAATTAACAGATTCAGGGAGGCGGAAATCCAGAAGGGGCTGGATGCGGCCGGAATTGCCGTATCCCCGAAAGAATATGTTGCCGCTGCGGTGCTGCCTTCCGCCGCTGCACTGTTGGCTGCGGTTCCGGCTTATTTCTTAAACCCACTGCTTGCCGTTATCCCACTGGCATTTTCCGTATATCTTTTTTTCCATAAGTATCATGCGGCAGACAGGCAGAGCGACAGCCGGAGGATGGCAATCGAAAAAGAACTGCCCCGTTTCGTCGCTTATATGGCAAATGAACTGAAAAATAACCGGAACGTACTGGAACTGATTGATACTTATAAAGCCAATTATACCAGCCCGCTGACCGAGGAACTTTCCGTTACGGTAGCCGATATGCGGACAGGCAACCAGGAACAGGCGCTTCAAAACCTCGAGGCCAGAATCAATTCTTCCCTGCTCAGCGAACTGGTGCGCGGACTTCTTTCCACTCTCCGCGGTGACGATATGACGCTGTATTTTGACAACCTGAGCTATAAGCTGTCTGATGTCTGGCGGGAACGCCTGAAACAGCAGGCCCTGAAAAAAGAGCCCAAAATCAATATGATGTCCCTGCTGCTGTTCCTGAGTTCTGTCATTACGGTGTTTGTGGCCCTCGGTGTTGCGGTCTATTCTTCAGCAGCGTTGATGGGGGTATAGGCGTGAAAATTTTACATGATAAAAAAGGCGGCGTTGACCAATATCTCGGCGCTCTTTTTGCCATGCTGGCGCTGATTGCACTTTTTGTTGCCCTTTCCGCCGGGATGAAGGCTGTAAACGAGTACAATACGTTAAATGATTTTGGCAGTGAGCTGGCCGTTACGGCTGGCAATGCTGGCTGCTGCTCTGGTGACCGGGTTGAAGCGCGGTACAATGAGCTCGTTAAAGCAACGGGGCTAAAGCCTGACGTTGAGTATTCCGCGGAGTATGTTGACTCGTCGAAGCGCACGGTACAGTATGGGGGAACCATCACGATTAAATTGTCCTGCGACGCGAAGATATCGGCCCTTGGAATATCGGCCTCAGTTCCCCTGCATATCACAAAAACAGTTGAGTCTCAGCAGTATTGGAAGTGACGCTATGAAAATATTGTTGGCAAAACTGCGGGATAGAAAAGGGAGCGCAATGGCGTTTGGTATTCTTCTCTTTATTGTCATGCTTGTGCTGTTTAGTACGCTCTTTATTTATTCCGAACTTAAAATTACGACGGCCAACCTTAAGAATACCGCGCAGTGTGTGCTTGACACCTGTACCGCAACCGAAGGGCAAAACGCGGTTGAGTCCATAAAAAACGGTACGGACTATCTGCCGGCACTCAGTAAAAACCTTTTTACGGAACGCCTGCAAAGTGCATTGGGAATCGGGGACGACATGGTTGGATACCAAAACGGGAAGGAAAAATTCCAGATTTCCGATATTTCTTTCCTTTGCACCAAAACAAAGGAAATGAAAACCTCCGCCAGCTTTCAGCTCCGGGAACCCTTGTATTTTCTTGGAAAAGAAGTGACTGCCCTTCATTTAACTGTAACTTTGCACAGTCAGTACCTGGCAAAATGAAAGGAGAAAGAAATGCTAAAAGCATGGGGAATCGGCCGCCTTGTCGCTGAGCCGACGTTGCGGTCGATTAAGAAAAATGGTACGGACTATAACGTCTGTGAATTCCGGCTTGCTTGTCAGCAGCGAAAAGACAAAGTGGATTTTATCAATGTTGCCGCGTGGCGAGGTATGGGTGACTTTATTTTTAAACATGTCCATAAAGGCCAGAAGGTTTTCGTGGAAGGTATGCTGCATATTCCGGAATACGATAAGGAAAAAAGCCGTGCTTACAATCCATACATCACGGTTTACAACTTCGAGTTCTGCGACAGGAAGCCGAAGGGAGATGCCCAAACAGCGGAAAGCAGCGGAAGTAACCAGCAAAAAGATGCAAATGACCTTGCGGACACAATGAGCACTGATGATTTTATGGAAGGATGAATAAAATTATGATTGACAGAGAAAAAGCAAGTTCCCTATTCTATTGCCTTATTAACGCTTTTGACCTTTTAAAAGACGACGGAAAAATCGAAGAAAAAGATCGCAATGCTTTGTATGCACTTGTCACTCAGATGTGTGAGTGCTTAGCAGACGAACCGTTAACAGGCCAGACTAACCATGCTGTGCCTAAAACACAAAGCAGTAAAGACTTGAAGATCCCCGATTACTCGAAAATCGATTTTTATTGTACGAGAAAACCATATGAATTTTTAAGGAGCCTCCGTTCGGACGTCATGAAACATGAAGCAGCACTGCAAAAACTTTCAGAAATGGCCAAGAACTATGGAGATAATTGGTTTAAACAGGAGTATTTTAAATATCTGTTAAAGAAAACTGAAGAGGCTCTCCTTCCGAAGCAGTCGAAAGAAGAGCCAAAAGTGATAGAGATACCGTCGTCAGGTAGAACTGTTGTTGTCATACGCTGAATTGATTATTTTGGCATTGTTTCGGAGCTCAGTTACGGCAGAAATATAATATCCCGTGAGCTTTTTAGCCAATTCATGATATGACATATTGATGCTGTATGACAATCAAGGCAAGGACATGAATGATTTGTTTCTCATCACTCAAAATCAACACCTCCTTTGCAAACCATTTTACTCTTAAAAGGAAATAAGCTCAATGAAAGGAAGCAAGACTATGCTGAAAGAAAATCTCGATAGATTTGCGGACAACTTGGCAACTGATGAAAAGGATATTGCCACAGTAATCGGCTATACGGACGGCGCAGCCATTTTTGAGGACGATACGGGGTGTGTTTATTATCTGTTGCTGGAAGATCCTCATATGCTTGAAATCGGCACAGTAGAAAAGACGGCTCATCTCATTCCGATTGAAAAAGCAGACGTTCCATTAAGAACGAAAATTCTAATTGCGATTGAGGAAGGGAGAAAATAATATGGCAACGCAGGCATATCAGGCGCAGTCAAGCCGATTGAATCAAGTGAAGCAGGTTCTCAAAAGTGCGTTGAGCAATTTCCGGGAAAATCCGCAGAAAATTGCCGAGCTGCTGGCCTTTCAAAACAGATTCTGGAATTATTCCCTGAACAACAGCATCCTAATTCAGCAGCAAAACCCGTATGCGACGTTCGTTGCGAGTATCTATGACTGGAATAAGAAAGGCTGCCGTGTGAAAAAAGGTCAGCATGGAATAAAAATCTTTTATCCGATTAGAACAGAACTGATTCCGCTAGGAGAGAAAGAAGGGGAAAAAAGATATCGGCGGGTTGCAGATGCGACGCCGGAAGAAAAGAAAAAAATTGCTTCCGGAGAGCTAAAAACAGTTACCTATACACGCTTTGGCGTTGGTACGGTTTTTGATATCTCACAGACCGATTGCCCGCCTGAAGATTATCCCCGGTTTTACGATATGGGGTATTCATCAAAACAGCACGCCGAGCTTTATCAGGCAGTAAAACAGTTTGCGGAAAGCAAAGGTATCCCCGTGAAGGAAGAAGACTTACAGTCTATTTCTTTACGGGGAGCTTTTTATCCAAAGGAAAATATGATCCGGATTAACGACAAGCTGAACGATACGGAGCGCCTGTCAACCCTCACTCATGAGCTTGGACACGCATTGATGCACAAGACTCCGGAAGATTCCCGCCTTCCGGAGCCGGTCAAGGAAATTGAAGCCGACGCCGTGTCCATCATGCTCCAGCAGTACTTTGGCATTCCTCTGACAGATTCCCGCAAACGCCATTTCTCTGAGAACTACAAAGCCTGTACGGCGTTGAAGGATTTCAAATTGGAGAATGTGCTCAAGCGGGTAAATGCGACCTATCAGAAGCTGCGGAAGGAAATGCAGCCGATGTTTGCAAAGATACCGCCGGATAATGAGAAAAAGCAGTTGCCGGTAAATGCACCTGTGCTACAGCCTAAGTACAGCAGGGACTCCTTAGACTGCATTAAAAAGATTCCCATGCTTACCATCGCACAGGATATGGGTTATACGCCTGTGAAGACAGGCGGGTACTATTCCCTCAAAGAACACGACAGTATCCGGATTTACCCTGAAACAAACAGCTACTATCAGTTCTCGGCAGGCACCGGAGGTTCGCCGATCGATTTTGTTATGCACCTTGGCGGGTACAGCAAAGAAGGAGCTATCAAAGTGCTTAAAGAACAGTACGCAGATAACCGCACTGGTCCTATTACAACGCATTATGAAAAACAAGCTCCTCAGGGGGAACCGCCGGAGAAAAAAGAATTTATCCTGCCTGAAAAAGTGCAGGGCAAATATGCCCACGCTTTTGCCTATCTGGTAAAAACCCGCTGCATTGACAAAGCAATCGTCAATCAGTGCATTAAAGACGGTTTAATCTATGAGGACAACAAGCACAACGTCGTATTTGTTGGCAAAGATGAGCATGGCAATGCAGCCTATGCAACGAAACATACAACCCTTACAAGTTCCTCCTTTAAATGCGACGTTGCCGGAAGCCGCCAAGATATCGGCTGGATGGTTAAGAGCCCAAAGGCTGAAAAACTGTATGTCTGCGAAGCGCCGATTGATGCATTATCCATTATGACTCTGATGAAGCAGCAGAATAAAACTGTGAACCGGTATGACTATCTTGCTACATGCGGCACAGGGAAGGACAAGGCCCTGTATACCCGGCTGCAAGAAAATCCGCAGATCGGGGAAGTTGTTCTGGCAAATGATAACGACGAAGCCGGAAAAGGAGCAAACCTGAAAATTTACAATATCTTAAGGAAAAAATTTCCGAGGATTCAGGTTAAACTGTTACAGCCGACCAACGGTAAAGATATCAACGAATGCCTATGCAAACGGCCAAAAAAAGATAGGAATATGGAACAGGAGGTGAAACGGTAAATGGCTGACCGGAAAGGAAATAAGAAAAAGGCCATTGTGGAAGCCCTGCTGAAGCAGAAGGGAAAAAGCTATGATGAATGGCTGGATGAAAAGTATTCTGAATACATTACGGAAAATGCCGATGCACTGCTGTCGGCATTAAATTTTAACAAGGGGTGATCCTATGAAAACAACACTCATGTTTTTGCTTGTCAAGGCAAACACCATGTCGATTGCATTGCCGTCACAAATTCAGCAGACTATCGACAACATTACAACGGCGGGCCAGGTAATCGGGCTTGCCCTGTCCGCAGTTTTTTTCGTGATCGCGGCAATACAGCATATGCGTGGCACGGAGGAAAGCATTGACAAAAGCAAAAAACGGATTGTGGCCATTATCGTCGGAATTGTCCTATGTGCCGGATGCACCGTGATTAAGCAGTGGATTGTGAGTATGATGGCCTTTTAATATACCGGAGCCGGAAGAAATTCCTGCCCCATTTTCACTTTAGGGGGCGGTAGAATGAACTTCAAAATAAGAATGCAGCGTATCCTTTCACAGACTCCCGCTGTTGTTGCCGTCAGTGTGACGGTATTCTGTCTGTGGATGATTTTCTTTAATTTCACAGGTACATTCTTTTTTAACCTGGTGTTGGAACTGAAGGGCAGTATGCAGCGCGGCGGTACTCCCGCAATGGTGACAGCCCTGCCGAACCCGTTTGACTTCGACTGGACGCTGTTCAA
>DHOL01000010.1:0-2398 GCA_002410755.1 Ruminococcaceae bacterium UBA5391
CGCTGAATCATACTTCCGGTCGAACTTCTGCATATTGTCTTTGGCTGTTACTTCAACGACAACGCCGCCAAGGGTAACAGGATCATAGACGGTAAAAATTCCTTTTTCCAGCCATTCAGTGGTTCCGTCCGGCAGAAGCAGCCCAGTTGCAAGCGTTATCACGGCACCGGTAAAATCATACCCATTCCAGCAGCCATCATAATTTTTCAGAGTTATGGTTGCTTTGCCGACAGCCGCCGTACCGACATCAAACTCATTGGATGCGGATGTACAGTCACTGAACTGGACACCGCCCTGCATGAAAGAATCACCCGTTAAATCAGCCGTTCTGCCGTCTGAAAATGAAATTTTTCCGCGGGCCGAGAATCTGCGTCCATTCTGCTTAATTTGGTTCCGGTAAGCTTTCGATACGTTAATCATGTGGGCAAATCGCCTCCATGCTCATTGAAGTTAATTTGTAGGCCGTCAACCCAAACTTCACCGTCAATCAGATAAAACGTCCCACCCGTGCGGTCCCCGGCAAGGAATGCGCGTGTTTCAATTTTGCCGGAATCCCTGTCCGGATAGGTAATGTTCAGGTTTACGCCATTTTTAGCCTGAATCTTCTGAAGCAGGGCAGCGCAGTCCGCCCAGGAAATCATCCCCCATGTGTAATACAGTTTGCGCTTAAAGCGCACAGGGTCCTGGTGCGTATATCCCGTAAGGTCTTCCCCGGAGTTTTCGGACGACAGTGTTAAGGTGTCCATGTGAAATTCTTTCGGCTGAACCGGCACCCAGCCGTCAATTTCAATCATATTCATACTGCTGCCTTCTCCCTTCACACTGGCTGTGGAATATTCAGGTCTCCATAATATTCTTTGATAACCTTCATGAGCCCTTTTGCAAGAAGTTCATAATTGGTACTGTACAGCGTAACGCCAACCTGTGAATCCCGCAGAGCGCGCGTAATTGTGTCATGCAGCTTTTGATAATCGACGCCCCCGCTGATTCCGCCCATCATCTGCATAAGCCGGTCCGCGATTGCCCGCAGGCCGCCGGTGTTGTTCTCGAGCGGGACCACAGCTTCTTTGCCGGCTTCGCCAATCATCGACAGCGTCGGCTGGTCAACAATGCCGCCTTTGGCCAAATACGGAATGCTTGAAATATTAATTCCAAACGATCCGCCTCCCAGCCAGTCCGGGATATTGAAATGGATCCGGTCAAGGCCCGATATCATCCAGTTTAGGCCGCTGATGATGCCGTTGACCGCGCCCTTCAGGCCATAAGTCATACCGTTCCAGATATTGCTGAAAAAGCCTCCGATTCCGGAGAACGCCCAACGGATTCCATCCGCCGCCCTGCTGAAAACATTTTTGAACCAGGAACCAATATTACCGAAGATTCCAGTAATGAACCCCCATAGGCCTGAAAAGAAGTTAGCAATCGGCTGAACGACGCTTCCATGGAACCATTCGCCCGCGCCGTTCCATTTGTCTTTTATCCAATCCCATGCCTTCCCACCAGCTTCTTTTACTTCGTCCCAGTGCTTTATCAGCAACACAACTATTGCAATAACTGCTCCTATGGCAAGCACCGCAATGCCAACGGGGGATGTCAAAGCGGCCACAGCGGCGCCAAAACCGGACGTTACCCCAGTGGCAACAGCACCAACGGCATTCCAGACCGTTATAGCGCCATTGACCAGAGCCCATGCGGCTGCAAAGGAACCAACGGCAATCGCAATATCCTGCACCGCCTGCTGGTGCTGTCCGATCCAGTCGCTGACCTTGTTCAGGCCATCCGCTATGCCCTTCAGGGCACTGACAATCACGCCGCCGGTCCACTGCGCAAGCGGCTGAAGGAATTTGTCCCACAGCCATTTTCCCAGAGGCTTCAATGCCTCAATGGCTTTATCCACCACTTTAACCGCGCCGGCAAGAATGTTGAGAAAAACGGGTACGACTTCATTCATGGTCCAGGTGCCAAGCGGCACAAGGACGTTCTGCCAGAACCAGAGCAGGCCCTCGCCCACATGGACAGCAAACGGCGCAAGAGCCATCCAGAGGCCATGCAGGGCAGCATTGATTCTTCCCCAGTCTATTTTGGCCATGCCGTCCCGCACGGCGTTGATAAAGCTCGGAAGCCCTGTCCCAAGCGTCCACTTTCCAACGGGTACCAGAAAGCTGTTGTAAAAATCGACGAGGCCCTTCCAGGCAAAGCTTCCAAGGCGCTGAAACTCTTTTCCAAGGCTGGCAAGCGCCGTTTTAGTCGGGCCGAGCGCCTCGTTGATTTTTGCAAATGCCGCCCGGAACTTTTCCGCAAGGCCCTCCGCCGCGGCATTCCCTTTGCTGCTTACGGCATCGTAATTGATGCCGCCGGTTTCGGAGCCCCCGGCGCTGCTCTTCTTCTGAATAACATG
>DHOL01000010.1:2645-8130 GCA_002410755.1 Ruminococcaceae bacterium UBA5391
TGCCTTTTTGGCGGCCGCGGCTGTCTGCTGCATCTTTTTCGCCGCCGCCAGGGACTGAGCATAGGTCTTACCGAAGAGCGCCGATAGAAACGATGCGATTGCCTGTGTCACCCTAGCAAGTGCGCCCATCATCGCGTTGAGGGCCGGCAGCACAGCCTGATAGATTGGCTGGAACGCTGCCGCAAGGTTTGCTTTTACGGCGTTCAGAGAAGCAGAAAACTGCGCGTTCTGGGCGGACGCTTCGCTCATCAGAGTCCGGACTCCCTTGAACGCGCCGTACACTCCGGCCATCAGGAAAACCGACCGGAACGCACGCTGTATTCTGCGGGTAAAACGCGTGAAGCCGCTTTCGGCTTTTTTCCCAAAGCCGGATAGGATACCCGCGGCACCTACAGAGCCTGCCGCCACAGCCCGCTTCTGCCTCGCGGCCGCCTGTTCTGTGGCCGCAGCTGCCCGCCTTGCCGCCTGCTCCTGCGCCTTTGCGGCCTTCTGCGCGGCTTTTTCAGCAGCGGCAGCAGCTTCTTCCTGCGCCCTTTTCTCTGCTGCGGCGGCTTTCCGCGCCGGTTTCTCAATTTTAGCCTGCGTAGCATTCAGGGTAGACTGTAGAGATATCAGCCGGGACTCTGCCTCGGTGATTTTTGCGCTGAGCTCATCCCATGCTTTAGTCCCAACCTTCAGCCCCGCAAACTCCTGGTTCATCCCCGCAAGCTTTTCCCGCCCTGATTCAATCTGCAGCTGGAGATTTGCCATTTTCTGCCGCAGCAGTTCCGCGGCATCCGCGGCCGGTGCGAAGGTTTCGGAAAGGTCCGGCGCTTTTGCTTCATCTTTTATTCCGCGCTGGGCAAACATTTCAGTCGCAGTAGAGTACTGGTGGGCAAGCGGCTTTGGTGCAAATGCTTTTTCAAGCACTTCTTTAGGCGCTTTCTCCGCGGCAAGTTTTGCCTGATTTGCTTTAATCGACGCGTTAATCCGCGCCGTAAGTTCATCCGCTTCGGCCTGCGTCTTCCGGACACTGTCGCCGACTGCTTTCTGCGCTTTTTCAACCGGCGCGGTAATTGCTTTCTGCACAGCCTCTCCGGCTCTTTTGACCGGTTCCTGCATGGCTTTCCCCGCGGTCTCCCCAACGCGGGAAAAACTTTGCCGGGCGGATTTCTGTGCCCCGGCGGCAATCGCGTCCAACTGTGCCTGAAGGCTGTTGAGTATTTTTAGGTCCAGAGTAATAACCCCAACCGACACACCGCCGGCCATGAAATTCACCCGCCTTTCTTCCCGAACATGGAAGCAAACATTTTTTCAAACCGGGCAATTTGCCGCCGCTGTTCCTGCACTGTGAGCTTCGGCGTATGGTGCATTTGGAATCCATGCCATTTCCGGCGGACTGCCATTTGCTCCGGCGTGAAATATTTAAGGACTTCCGGATCGCTTTCCGACCGGATCAATACGGTCTGGCCGAGTGGGGTATCTTTCATCAGCCCGCCAACCATTTTCGCCCAGTCGGAATATTTCAGGCTGCCCTGCTCGGAAGGGAGCACGCCGTACTGTTTTGCAATGCTCTGCTCAATCAGCACGGCATCAAAATCGACGTCATACCAGGTGTGGCTGCTGTTTTTCTGCTGTGGACTGCTTACCTGCCTGCTGCTTGGCCTCCTGAAATCGGGCGTCGATTTCTTCCGGCTCTTCACCGGTCATGGCGGAAATTACAAGCTCAAACAGGCGCTGGTAAGCGGCAAACGGCATGTTCATATCGTCAATTTCCTTCGCCGCCTTGTCCCCAAAGGCAAGCCGGAAAGCTTCCATTGTCAGCCTGTCAGTTTCGTTCGGGTCGGATGAGCCGGATACCTGCGTCTGCAGCTTCATCAGTTTCTTTACTGTTTTCTGGCGGTCATCGACCGGATACACCTTATCTCCGATGCGGATTTCCGGTGTCTCGGTTAAAAGCTTTCCATCCAGTGTATAAAGTTTTCCCATATCTTGATTCCTCCTAAAATTTCAGCCCCCTGCAAAGGCAGAGGGCTTCCGTAGTTGTGTTGCGGTCATGCGCCGGATGCCGCCGGTGCCGTATAGGTTGGTTTTCCGTTTGACAGCACATCAAATTCCAGCGGCGCAACATCTTCGCTCTTTCCACCGTCAACCGACGTCACATTGACAACCGCGTTGAATTCCAGTTTCCCGCCGGATGGAAAATTCCACGTCATCTTTGTATTGCAGCTTCTCCCATTCAGCCATGCAAGGCCCGCAATATAATCATTGCCGGCGTCGCCGACGCACCGCTTCCCGGAAACGGACAGCGTAAACCCTTTCCCGGTCATCATGCGCTCCGTCCAGCCGTCGGTCTCATACGGCGTCCATTCCTGCGGCTTGCCGTCGAATTTAATGCTGTAGGATTCCATTTCGGCAATCGGCTTCATATCGGTATCCGTGCTTGTTTCGCCTTTTGTGCCAACCGAAAACTGATTTTCATAGCAGGGAAATACCCCTGTGCTCGCCATCATCGCTCATTCCTTTCATATCTGAATTTGATTTGAATCACATACTCACAAATCCCATTGGCGTCTTTGCCGACCGGAATCGGCCCCGGACCCGGATCGGCTGAAATCACGCCCGTTTTCCCCATGCTGACATGAGAAAGGCCGTAGAACCGGTTATATAGTTCCACGGCCTTGTTTTCCGCCGTAACGGCGTTTTCCGTCCAGTGCAGCAGCACCGACATCCGGCAAACCTGATATCTTGTCTGCTCTGCGCCTCCGATACAGATTCGCTGTGCGTCTCCTGCCAGCCCGAGTGGGTAGATACCGACATATTTTTCTTTATCCCCATCAATCCCGCCGACGGCGATGCAGTCTTTAAGGGCATCATCCTGGCTCTCCAGCCAGTCTTTCACTTCTTCCAGCGTCAGCATCTACACACCCGATTCCTTTTTGAATTCATCACGGAAGGTGTTCCCCAGAAAATCTTTTCGGTCACCGTCAATCCACGGCTCCAGCCATTCGCCGCCGGCGTTCTGGTTGTTTCCCTTCTGAAAATTGTATTCCGGATGATAATAAAGCCGGCGGGCCTGCGGAGAACCGGTGACAAGGCGTGCCGTCACGCTGTCACCGTCGTCCCCGGTCTCCGTGAAAGTCTGGTTATTCTGCATATCGCCGGTATCAAACGGCATCACCTGAGCAGAAACGACGTCTGTTTTCAGTGCTTCTATGGATTGTTCCGCCGCCGTTTTTATCGCGCCGCTTAATCTTGCGATGGCGGCGGCGTCAAGTTCAACCTTAACCCCGATACCCATTTACATCAGCTCCAGCTGCGTGAAATTGACCGTACCGTCCGGATTCCGGCCACGGCTTGACCGATATATCCGCCTTGTGGCGGTACCGTTATTGATTATGGCTTTCCCGGCAATATCTTTTCCCGGGGCAATGTCCCCCGGAAAAAGGGCGGTAGCTTTCAAAGTGATTAAGCGGCGCTCTTCGTCCAGGACATTTTTCGATTTCTCCGAATAATTGCACATTCCTTCAAACACCGCGGCCTGCTTCGGGGTGCCGTTTTCATTGATGCCATCTGTCACTACAACCTTAATCGGCGTAGTGCAGACACCGGCGGGCACAAGCTCAGGCCATTTCATGTGTACCGCCGCCTTTCAAGGCCCCGGTAGGCCAAGCCGGTCTGCTGCAGGAGAGAGATAACCGCGTTCGTCGTGCGGACCGGCCCCTCCTGGACCAGCACGGAATGGTCCCACTGCATCGACACGCCATTGATACCGTAGCTGCTGAGCGGATTATCCAGAAGGTCCCCATAATCATGGCGGAACCCCGCCTGCAAATAAACGGCGCGCTTTACCAGTTCCTGCTGCAACTCTGTCAGCCCGGATATTCCGCCGGAAGCGCGGATTCGGTTGAAAGTCAGGGCATCCACGTCGTATTCCGCCTGAGACAGCTCGGATTCCGAGGCTTTCCCATCCGGGAACATCGCTTCATATTCGGCTTTCGCAACATATCTCAGCGCAGTTGGCATGGCCTACTCCTTCTTCTTCCCGGCCGCGCCCAGCTGCTTCTGAAGGTCCGCTATCTGGTCCAGCGCTTCCTGGTATTTGACATAGGGCACCGTTTTCCCCTTGCCCTGCCTCAGCACATTCTTTGCATCGTCGGAAAGGATATCATATCCTTCATCCTGATACCGTCCGGCTTCTGCTTCCGTAATGGTATACTGCCGGTTTGCTTTTACTGCAAACATCCTGATTCCTCCTTACGCACCCTGCTCGTTGATCTTGATGCCCTGGATACGGTTCTCCAGCACGAACAGGTCACCATATTTGCGGTTCTGGTACAGCCAGCCATCGCCCTGCGTGTGTGTCCCCGGCGCCCAGAGGCGGATATAGCTGTGCTTGTCGCACGCAATGACCGCCGTCGGGTGGACAAGGATCATATTAATCTGCTTCGCCGCGGCTGCCGGAGCATAGCCGTCCGTGAAATCATAGGCTGTTTTCATCCGTCCGCTTGGCACCATCTGGATTGTGACGTCGTCCAGGCTGTGCACGCGCCGGTCAATACCGGCGGACGCTTTTGAAACGTCAATATAGCGGCTGATTTCCTGCGCTTCCTTCAGGAGCTTGCGCACGGCAGGCGTGCAGTACAGCATACGGCCTTCTTCCGGCACTTCGTCATCGTCCATCTGGGACATGTAGCCGTCAAAGATGCTGAGGACATTTGCTGCAGTCAATGCCGTGGTATCCGGCACACCTCCCGCAGCCGCATAATCCGCGTGGAGCTTCGAGATACGATAGGCATCCGTTTCCGGGATTGCCTTTTCCGTCAGGAATGTATTGGTGATGTTCGCGGCAGCGAGGGTTTGGTTGCTTTCGTCCACATCCATGGAGTCCACAAAGAATTCCACGTCGCGGTCAAAAGCCAGAGTCTTCGGCGTCCATTCATTCGTCGCATTCTGGCGGTTGAACCCTCCGCTGCGGCTGTGGTCTTTGTAGCCGCCGACCGTAACGTGCGGAATTTTAATCGTGTTGGCGTTGACAAATTCGACTTTCCTTGTAGTCAGGCCTGCGGTCAGCAGTTCCCGGGTGTATTTCTGCACAAGCTGCTGAAGAAATACGGTTGCATAGTTTACAGTGTTCGGCATTAATATTCATCCTTTCTTTACTTCGTGAGGCCGAAAGCCTCGTTGAGCATGTCGGTGGTCGCCTGCTGCGCGTCTCCGCCGCCGGCGCCCACCCGGAAGCCGGTCCCATCTTTCGCGGCTTTCCATTCCGGGTGCCGTTTCAGGACAGCCTTCAGCGCATCAGCTACGGAATCGTCGTCCAAATCGTCCCCGGTCTTCTCCACTTCATGGACGGCCAGCAAAACAGCATCTTCCGCAACGGCGGGATTAAGGCCGCTTTTCACTGCGGTCAGCTCGGCACGTGCCTCCAGAAGGTCGCGCTGGGTTTTCTGAAGTTCGGTATTATCCACAGCAGGCGGCGCTGTTGCCGGAGCCGGTGCAGGAG
>DHOL01000010.1:8320-12193 GCA_002410755.1 Ruminococcaceae bacterium UBA5391
TGCAGGAGGCTGCGCAGGTACTGTGGTCTGCTGCTTTGCCCATTTCTTCTGTTCACGTTTCAGACGTTTCTCGATTAGGGCGTCCAGCTCCTCCTGTGTCTTCGGAAGGACGTCATCCGTGGATGGTGGGGTACTTTCCGCGCCGGTTGGTTTCCCATCCGCACCGGCTATCGTGGGCGGCTGCGTGGCTTCCTCTTTCTTTGCAGAGCCTCCGCCGGCAGACGTGCCGGATGCAGCGGCAAACAGCTGAATATTTGGTTTCAGATATTTCATGGTAATACACTCCTTTTATAGCCTGTCGGCTGTGATTCCCTTGCAGCTTTTAACGCCGTCAGCATGTTTTGGGCATAAAAATACCACCTTGCCGTTTCCAGCAGGTGGTATTTATTCGACTGTAATGGACTGGATTTCCGGAAGCATGATTTCTGTAAGGCCTCCGCCTTTAGGTTCAATCACAATGCTTGCAATTTCCGGGTCGTTGTCCATTGCCTGAGTAACCATACTGCAAAAGCCGGTCAACACTTGGCCATCAATGCAGGTTACGCGGATATTCTTCCCGCGGTATTTGTATAATTCATTTTCTGTCATGGGGCTTTCCCTCCTTCGTTGTGGGGACAATATGCCATCCTGTTTTACTGTAATGGATTATGGCTTTTGATGTCGGTGTTTCTTTTCCGCTGCGGTCCACTGCAACTCCGATTGGCTTTCCAAAATTCACTAATTCTGTCTGCTTCCAATGGCCGTTCCGGTCTCTCAGAAGCTGCCCGGTCCCCGCATACTGATTCACCAATCGCTGCACTTCTTCTACCGAGACAGTTAGATAACTGCGGCCTGGAATATAATTATTATGCCCTCGAATATGCTTTCCCTGTTTTCCGATATCAATTGTTAAGTTCGGATTGTTGCGGATGTCTGCTTTCAGTATAGCGTCTTCCCGGGGAATTGCAACGGGGACTTCATAGGTTTTCTCCCTCCAGTAGTCACGGCGCAGGATGTCGCCATGTTCGGTAACAAAATCCCGCAGTCTCTTTTGGGTTTCGGCTGCTTTATGTCTGTATTCTTTGGCCAGGGCGGGCTGTTGGAAGCCCTCCGCCATCCGCTTATATTCCCGGACTTTCTTTTCCAGCGTGCGCTGCTTCTGCTCCAAGGCGGCGTTCTGACGTATCCTGCCCTCGTCCAGCGGTTCCGGCATCCGGCTGACGCCTTCGATCCATGTGCTCAGCGTGTGGCGGCAATTCGGGTGAAACAGCCCGCCCCGGACCGCTACGGAAAGCAGCGGATACCATTTCCCGTTTGCACTTTTCCCGCGGCCGCTTGAAATCTCCCCATGGAATTCACCCCACACGTCGTCGATATAAACCCTGCCCTGCCAGGGCAGGCATGTTTTCGAGCAGGCGCCGTACTGGCTGACTAAAACCGTATCAATTTTAAGCTCCGCCCGGCGTTTTGCTTCGCCCTGAAGGTAAGAGCGCGTCGCGGCCGTGCGCAGCGCCATCTGGACATAATCGGCAATATTCACGCGGCTTCCGTTCTTATATTCGATGCAGTTGATTCCGGCCTTCAAAAAATCCTTTACAGCCATGTCAATCGCCTGCGGAAGCGTTGCAGCGCCCGCTGCCATTGCCGCAGCGGCCTGCGAAATGGTCCGGCGGTAAATATCGTCCATCATGCGGAGGGCGGCGCTCTGGGCCTTTTGCTCGGTGCCGTGCATATCCTGCATGAGATTATCCAGGCGCCGGTCGTTCACACCGAAGAAATGTTCCTCCGGGATACCGGACGGATGTTCTTCTTTTTCCGATCCGTCCGACGCGGTGTCCATATCCTCTGTAAACTGGTCGGCCATCATGCCGCGGGTTTCCAAGTCAATCGTATCAGCGTACTGGCCAACAATTTCCCTGTTTTCCTTCCGGAACTGGTCGATGTTTCTCAGCTTCTCCGCCTGCCAGGCCGGCCAGCTGAAACCTTCCTCACGTTCCCATGCTCTGTGCCGGGAAAGGTTCCGTTTCAGGGACGCTATCAGGCCCTGTTCCATTTTTACGAAAAGGTCGGATATGTCCTTCCAGGACAGCATCACGCATCACCGCCGGCAGGCTGCAGCTCATCCCCGACTTTTGGCGGCTCATCCACGGTTTCAATCCCGCGCTGCTGTTTGATTCGCTGAACTTCATCTGCCTTCCAGTCATCATCCTTTGATGAACCCCAAAGCTCATCCACCTGTGTTTCCACACTCATGGTGTTTGCCGTGGCTGCCTTGTTTACCACGTCTACGCGGGCATCAAAGGACGGCGCGCCGTATTCGCCGAAACTGACGGCGGGTTCATAATCCCCTGCGGGCTGATTCTGCATCACGTCGTAAGCCTTGAGGATGGAGCTAACCAGTTCCGGCAGCACTTTTTCCAGCACCCCGGTGATGGTGTTGCGGGTATATCCGGTGACGTCCTTCTTCTCGCGCTGTGCATCTGCGGAAGACATCTTTCCAACGTCGATGCCAAGCGTCGCCGGGGAAACAATCCCCTGCAGGCACATATCCAGCGTAGCCGTATAGGTGGACAGGAACGCATCGTACTTGATGTCCGGCTGCTCCGTCTGGATTTTGCTCTGGGCGTTTTCATGCGGGTCCGAATTTGTCACAATGTAGTTGCTGCCGAAATCGTTTGGCGGCGCAGGCTGGCCTGTCTTAATGTCCGTCGGGATAAGGTCGCGCGGAATATACTTCTTCACACGCCCCGCACGCAGCGCGTCCATCCACTGGCTGATTACTTCGTCCAGCGCGTCGAAGCTGTCCAGCTTGTTTTCATAGATGGCCTTGCCGCGCCCGGGAAATTTGGGATTCTCGAAGAACTTTAGGGGGATGGCCATGCGGAACCCACCGTCATATTCGACTGGATTGTGGGATGCCAAATCGGCCAGCTCAGGGACGGTGTCGAGCGGTACCTCTTTATCGTCCGTCTCTCCCTTAAACAGCGTGTAGGAAATCCTGCCTGTTTCATATGATTCCCTGAGGCGGTATGCTCTGGAATCAACAGCATAGGGCATCCAGAAGTTGATTCCGGTCGTAATGCCGTGCTTCTGGATGTAGTCCACGCGGTCTGCCTCATAGAACTCAACAATAGGGAAATCAGACAAATCCGGATCAATGGAAATTTTGAATGCTCCGTCCCCGGATTTCAGCGCGCCAACGATTCCTTTCCCAACAAGGTCAAGAAAGTTGATTCCGCCGCTTTCCGTATCGGTAATTAAATCCCACGTGCTTTTTCCCGTCTTGTCTTTCCCGAAAGTGATGTCATCCAGGTCGGACTTCACAAGATAAGCAAGCGTATCAACAAGGATAGACGGCAATCCCGAATGAATTTTCCGGATTTTTTCATCCGACGGGGAAGCAGCCCAGAACCGGGCAGCGTTGACCGTGTCGCCGGCGCCGAGCTGATTGTACAGCTGGTCAAGCTCGCTCGCGTCCCCTCGATACCAGATTTGGTTTCGGATAACGGATGCCTGGAAGCTGAGCGGTTCCAGTATCGTGATGGAATTCTCCGGTGCCGGTTCAATTTGCAGCCAGTTCCTAATCAAAGTCCTCACCTTCTCCCCGATTTTACTTTTAATTTTGCTCATGTCCTTTTCACCGCGCTTCCTATCAGGCTCTTATATGGCAGCCAGGAATACTGGTCTGCATTGATGGTATGGTCGTTTCCGTCTTCCGGCACGTTGTCCCTGTCCTCATCCCAGCTGTAGGCATTCAGTTCGTCAATCTCCGGCTGGCAGTATTCCTGCACCAAAAGGAAATCCCCGTGCGCCATCCAGCCGGCCTGCAAATTGATGCGGTCAATAATTTTTGTCTTTTTCCATGCCGGCACGAACTCATAAATGCTGCCGTTC
>DHOL01000042.1:0-2772 GCA_002410755.1 Ruminococcaceae bacterium UBA5391
TGGGTGTTCGGCAAAACCGTTTCGCCCGGCATGACAAGCGAAATCAATACCGCCCAGGTTCTTAAAATCCCGATACGGTGTATACCGGAAAAATTTAACTGAACAAAATAAACATGAGTTTTAACTGAGAAAAGCTGTTTCATTATGAACAAAGAAGATTTAAACCTGTACGAGGATGGAAACCCGGTTAATGAATCAGAAGTGGCAACGGCTGTGGGTAAACTGTCGGATGCCGTACTTTTTCAGGATGACGGCGGCAGTCTGTATTTTCTGAAGGCAGATCCGGACGCCTTTGAACTGGGAACCATTGCCCGGAAAAGCCGCAGCAGGAACCGCCGGAGCAAATGGGAGCAGATGGGCCTGTTTTGCAGATGTGAACGGCCGTTATTTCAAATCATGATGAACAATAAAAAGGAGTGCCTTAAATGAAAAGTTTAAATTCTCAAAGGAAAGCTGCCCGATTAAGGAAAATATGTATTGTCCTGCTGATGATTGCCTGTCTGATGATTGCCTGTCTGATACCGGTGCTGTCTGTTCCGGCGTTTGCTTCAGCTGATGTGGCAGGGGCTGTAACAGACGCCTTTAATTCGTACATGAAGCCGCAGATCGAAAAAGTAGTGGATAATGTTGTATTTCCCCTGATTGATGCGGGGCTTGCGATAGCCCTTATTGTAAAGCTGATTTTAGCCTGGATGAATTACCGGCGGAGCGGCGGAGATTTTGAATGGCATATTCCGGCAATTATTTTCTGTTCCCTGGTCGTCTCGCTGACAGCTCCGCTTTGGATCTGGAATATCATTGGATGGGGCAAGAAAGCATAAGGTGAAGCAATGTTTACATTTGGAAATTTGTACTGCTTTTTTGAGGGTGTAGTCCACATGCTCTGCCGAATCTTTCGGCGGAAAATGCAGGGCAGCCAGGAATCCCCGTCCAGATCCTTGCAGAACAAATTCACCGGACAAAAGAAAAGCTGCTGCACTGCGCAGTTTTTCTGGAACTGATTGCACACTCCAAAAAAGAGCTAATCGAATTAAGGCAGGAAGTCCTGTCTTTTTTTGCGCGCTCGAAAATGGTTTATGACCAGCTTTGGCTCCGGCAGAAAGAAGGTTTTCAGACAGTCTCGCTGTTTGGCAGCAACCGGTTTAAATCCCAGTTTGAACGGATTCTTCCCGCTTCCTCCGCTGCCAACCTTTACCCTTTTTCATATTCCGGCAAGGCGGATTCAGACGGGATGTATATTGGCCGGGACGTAAACGGTTCCAATATCGTTGTCAATTTTGACCGGCGCAGTGCAGACAAAACCAACGGGCATATCTTGATTCTCGGGAATACCGGAGAAGGAAAAAGCTGGCTCCTGAAACTTTTGATTACGAATTTCAGGCAGATGGGCAAAAAGTTTTTTATCCTTGATCCGGACGACGAATACCGGGAACTGACACAGAACCTGGGCGGCTGTTATATTGACATGATGGCAGGGACCTATTTTATCAACGTCCTGGAACCGCGTATCTGGACTTTGGATCCAGACGGGAGCGGGGATAAAAGTTTACCGGAAGCATTCCGGAAAAAGACTCGTTTAAGCCAGCATATTGCCTATCTGCGTGACTTTTTCCGGTCATATAAGAATTTTCCGCCCGAGCAGCTGGACACACTGGAAATCCTTTTGGAAAAACTCTATCAGAAGTTCAATATTTCGGATGAAACGGATTTTACATCTCTCAGGCCGGAAGATTATCCTATCCTGTCAGATCTCTTTGCGCTGGCGAAGGACGAGCTGGATCACTACGAAGAACATGAAAGCCAGCTTTATACGAAAGATATTTTGCGCTCCCTTACACTGGGACTGCGGGATATCTGCGTCGGCAGTGAAAGTACCTTCTTCAATGGCCATACCAATATTACGAACGCTGATTTCATTGATTTCAGCGTAAAGGATATGCTTTCAACAAACGAAAACCTGAAAAACGCCATGTTTATGAATATCTTCTCCTATATGTCCCACAAATTCCTAACAGAGGGGGCCGCGGAGATTGCTATTGACGAACTGCACCTGTTCCTGAACAACAAGATAGCCATTGATTACATCCGTTCTTTTGCCAAACGCGGGCGCAAGAAGAATTCCGGGATTATCCTTGCCAGCCAGAACGTAGAGGATTTTATGCTGCCGGAGGTTGTTTCCTACACCAAACCGCTGCTGTCGATTCCCACCCATTCTTTTCTGTTTTATCCCGGCAGCAACTGCGATCCGGAAGAATTCCAGCGCCTGCTTTCCGTTAAGCCGTGCGAATATGCCCTGATTTCTGAATCCAGCCAGGGACGCTGCCTCTTTAAGTGCGGCAGCGAACGGTACCATCTTGCCGTGCAGGCTCCGAAATACAAAGCGGATCTGTTTGGTACGGCCGGGGGCAAATAATATGGTATCTGCCTCAAAATTGCTTCCGCTTTTAAAAAACAAAAAAGTTGAGCATTTCCTCACAGGCCTGTTTGTCTGCCTGGTCCTTCTCACGGCAGCCCTGGGGACAATGACTACGGGACACAATGTGCAGTGGTATGGCAGCAATACGGTATCTTCCGCTTTTGCCCCTCTTGTTATGAGTGTCGAGCAAAAGCTGGACGCAGGGACTCTCAATACTAACCTGCTGTACTCCGCATATATAACGCTGTTTGACAACGTCAGCGATTCCGACAAAAGCCGTGTCCGGCAAGACCTGATTTCCTGCTTTTACGAAACAGTGCAATACAAAGATGATAAAGGGAAAACCTGCCGGATGA
>DHOL01000042.1:3137-9628 GCA_002410755.1 Ruminococcaceae bacterium UBA5391
GTTCCGCTTGTGGAGGCCGTTATGCAGCAGGAAAGCGGGGGTTCCGGAGGGGATCCGATGCAGTGTTCCGAGGGCCCCTGCAACACCCAATATCCCAATAAGCCAAACGGGATTACCGACCCGGCCTATTCCATCCGGTGCGGTGTTCAGGAACTTGCCGGCTGCCTCCGGGCGGCAGAATGCAAGTCCCCCGACGACACTCCAGGCATCAGCCTGGCTCTTCAGGGGTATAATTTCGGCAACGGATACATTTCATGGGCCCTGAAAAAAGGCGGATATTCCGCGAAAAATGCAGCCGAATTCTCACAAATGGAAGCCCGCAAATTGGGCTGGTCCGGATACGGTGACGTGAACTATGTGAACCACGTTCTCCGGTATTATTCGGTGCTGGGAGGCGGAAGTGCTGGAAAAGGCAGCTTTGCCAGTCCTATCGCAAAAGGACAATTTACGATTTCCTCAGGTTTTGGAGAACGGATAGATCCTGTATCCGGTGGAAAGAAATTTCACAGGGGAGTCGATATGGCTGCGCCATACGGGACGCCAATCTGCGCCGGTGCGGACGGCACCGTGATCTATGCCCAGTATGGTGCAAAGGCTTATTCCGGATATGGGAATGTCGTTGTTATCCGGCATTCTTCGTCTCTTGTCAGCCTGTATGGACACTGTTCCCGCCTGCTTGTTTCAAGCGGACAGGCTGTCCGGAAAGGGCAGGTAATCGCAGAGGTGGGCAGCACAGGCAAAAGCACCGGAAACCACTGCCACTTTGAAATCCGTGTCAACGGCTCCAGTGTCAACCCTCTGCCTTATCTTGCATGAGCAGGTTCCGGTAAAATTTCATTGTTTTTTCTCTGCTTTAGGCACGCCGGGCCAGCAAATTCTTTGATATTTTGTTGCAGTTATGCTATAATAATATTGTAATAAATTGTAAAAGCGAGGTGCCTTTTTATGAAGAATATTGAGGAAACAATCCGCGATATAAACGGCACAATGACTATAGAAGGGATGCCCTTGACTGAGGAAGATAAAGTAACACTGCGAAAGTGTATTACCGGAAAAGTTTCGTCTGACGAAATGGTCAAGCGGTTAGTGAAACAATATTCTGTTAAGCAAGATAGGTGATTTTATGAAAAGTGAATATCAGTATGATTACGAGTGGGATAGCAAATATTGTTATCCCCATTCTTTTGTCTTGATTAACAAGTTGGGAATAGAAAATAAAGATCGATTAAGCGAAGCCGAAAGGCGGATCACGTCTATCCGTATTTTTGAAATATCCCAAACACCGATTAGGGGAGATTTTGACCTTAATCATTTGCAGAAAATCCACAAATTCATTTTTCACGATGTGTACCCATGGGCCGGGCAGTTGCGAACTGTAAATATAGCGAAGGGAAATCAGTTTTGCAACTGTATGTATATCGAGCAAGGCTTTGTATCAATCTATGAAAAGCTCAAAAATGATTGTTTTTTGCTTACTGCCTCTCCTGATACAATCTGCGGTAAACTAGCCTATTACCTTGGCGAAATAAACGCAATTCACCCCTTCCGTGAAGGAAACGGCCGAACGCAGCGAGTTTATATTCAATTTATTGCACAAGTTGCCGGGTACTCAGTAAACTTTGCAGACATAACCGCTGCGGAGATGATAGAAGCCAGCGCTCAGGCTTTCAATTGCGATTACCGTAAGATGACAAAGCTTTTCCAAAGAATAACCAAACCTATATCTTTACGGGAGCAGAAGCAATTTATTCACTCTATAGCAGCAGAAAACGGTCCTGTCCTTGCCTTATACAAAAAAATTGCAGGCAGACAGGAACAAAGGCTGAATGAAGATCAGTTACCAACCATCAAATTTTAAGAGTAAGATAACGATTGCCGCCGGATAAAAATCCGGTGGCTTTCTTCATGCCCAAACGCTGGGAAAAGCCTTGTTTTTTCTCTGTCTTAGGTTCTCTTTTTAATTAATTTCATGGTAACCGAGAGGAGGCATTTTGTGCGGATTATTAAGCAATTCAAGGGGACAATTATGTCCACTGAAATACTGATTTTACAGGCAGCGCTTTTTATTATCTGCTTTCATCCATTGTGGGACGGTGATGGAATTAAAGAAGATGACGCTGCTTTTTTAGTCATACAAACTTTTTTTCTAGTTATCAGCGTTGGTGTATGTCACAGGAATTTATTCAATGAGATAAAAAATTGCAAGGAGAAAAATATAATGAGAACTAAAAAATCTAATTTAGTGAAACGTCAGCAAATAACAAATATGCTGAGACAATTTAACGATAATTTGGAAGTAAATTGTTCCAAGTCCGATATTGATTTTATTAAGTCTATGCTGCTTCATATTAAGGCAAAATTGATTCAGGGTCTGCAAAATTATGATGTTCCGAACGACGTCAAATACGACGAATATCAATATAAATATTCGGATAGTTGTATTCAAAGTATAAGGAATAATGATTTGAAATGGGCATTAAAATGGTTCACAGAAATTTATGATTGCAATTTTCCGTTTCATACATACTGTAACTACAGCGAATTGATCGTCAGTACTCTGCTGATCAGCAATATAATCGGCCTATGCGACAGTTTACTTTCCAAGATGGACAAGCCGGCGCTGACGGTTTCATCCGGAAAAAATCTAATTCAGGATGTTATGTCTGGCATTCGCCGTTTAAGTGATTTGGATTCAGAAATTGAATCCTGGCACAGTTGCTTTCCTGAATTATCATTCAAAACATACTTCGGCCTAACCGACGATGAAAGCACTTATGTGGGAAAATGCGTATTCGAGGCATTTCGAGCGATCGTCGCATGCCGGAAGAATGGCCTCAGCATGAAAGCATATATGGAAAAGATTCAAGAAGAAATCAGTTGTTTTTTCTCTGCTTTAGGCACGCCGTGCCGCACTCATGATGAATTTTTCGAAGAAAAAAGAGGGAATATTTTATGAAACATATAAAAGTTGAACTGGATGTAGACCCGGAAATATTTGCAGCAGCAAAGCAGTTTATGAATGCAAAAGGGCTGAAAATAGAAGATTCTCTGGACAATTCCGTGATGAAATTCTATAAAAAATATGTGCCTTCCGACGTCCGAAAGTACATTGAAAGCAGGGTGTCTGCTGCCCGGCCTTCCCTTAAAAAATCAGTGGATTCCAAGGCTTCCAGTTCCACGCTGCAGGTCATGGAAGGACCAATTTCCGGGTCTGAATCCGGAAAATCTATTCCAAACTGACCAAAATGAAAGGAAAAGCCTGATTTTGGCTTGCCCATGCGGTTTTCCAGCCCTTTTTGCGGGCCTTGTGTAAAACTTGTTTGCCCGTGATTCCTTTTTGCAGGATAAAGGAGTACACGCACGGCGCGTGTACTCCAATCTACAACGCCCAGCAGTGCTGGGCGTTTGCTGAATGAAGAGTACATGTATTTTTAGGGCTTTGCAGGTACTTTTTCAATCAAAACGCGAAAAGCGAAATGGATTCTTCAATTATTATGTCAGATAACGTATGTTTTACTGTGCATGCAAAAGTACATGTACACTTTATTTGTTGGAAAGGATTCTTTTTTATGAAAAAATCAGCGAATAGCCAGTTGCTTAGTGATGAGCGCGTTAGTAGTAATGAAAAGCTAAAACTTTCCGTCTACATAAAAAAAGCAAGCATTATTAAAATGAACACTTTAATTTCACTTACTAACAGCACATCACGGAACGAAGTCATTGAAAAATCAGTTGATTTTTATTTTGGCTATATAACGTCCCAGTTCAGCCAGGAATATCTGTGTTCTGTTTTCGGGACGAAAATGGAAGGACTGGTTGGAACTTTGGGGACGAGGATCTCGCGCGGCAATTTCCGGTATGCGGTCCAGCTGGAGATGCTGGCCCGGATGCTTGCTTCCGTACTTCGTCTTTCCGGTGAACAGTACGGTAAGCTGCGCAAACGCGCAGTCGATGAGGTAAAACACACAAACGGGACACTTGATATATCCAAAATCATTGACGATGTAAAAAGTGAAATATAAATTCAAAGGCTTCAGAAAGCCGGCCAAAAAATAAATAGCTGCAAGCTCCCGCCGAAAAAATCGCCGGGGGTTTTTCTTTTTAAAGTTTCCAAAAGGGGGATGGTTCGTACGTCCGGAGCGAGGATTATATTGAATTCCGAGTATTTTCATATTGCCCAGCCGGGGGAACAGGCCGATGGAAAATATGCCATGACGAAAGAGCAGGCGAAAAATTTTGTCAATTACGTTGCAACCCGGGAAGGCGTTTCCCTGAACTTCAATCCGCTCGGACTAACAGGGGAAGAAGCCGGCCGGGAAGCGACCATCCGTCAGGAACGGACGATTGACGGGCTGCTCCGGGAAGTCCCTGCTGCAAAAGATACGTTTGAATATGAAGACTACCTGAAACATCCAACCGTCGGAAACGCCTCCGAGTTAATTTCGCGGGCAGCAGAAATGGGGTTCGGCCAAACGGGGACAGAAAAAACAATCGGAGCAGATGAAGCAAGAAATTTTGTCGAGTATGTGGCCAAGCGCCCGGGAGCTGTCCGCGAAGGAGCCCACGGGCTTTTCTCTTCTTCCCCAAACCTTGACCTTGATAAAGTTGCCGATGAAGTAGCTTCCTATACGGGAAGGATTTGGAGAAATGTCATCTCCATCCGCAGGGAAGACGCGGACAAGCTGGAATATGATACACAAAGGCCGTGGAAACAGGCCGTTGAACAGCAGATCGACAATATCGCAGAAAGTTTTCACATTCTGCCGGAGCATCTGCGCTGGTATGCCGGGATGCACAATACCGGACATCACCCGCACATCCATTTATTTGTCTTCAGCACGGATCCGAAAGAGGGCCGTCTGGACCAAACGGGGATTCAAAACATTAAACGTGGGTTTTCCAATATCATTTTTGCAGATGAAAGGCTGCATATCTACCAGGAAAAAGATCAATACCGGGATAAGCTGAAAATGCGCGCAGACGAGCTTCTTGCCAGCCTTGAACATTCCGGCTGTCCGTTTTCCAAGGAAAAGGCAAATGACATATACAGCCGTTTGCTAAAACTGGGCGGATCCGTCCGAAAAGTTTCCGGCCGCCATTTTTACAAATTTATCCCGAAGGATCTAAAAGAACAGACGGACCAGATTTTGCTTCAGCTTTCGTCCGCACCGGATATTCAAAAGCTGTACAGGCTGTACTGCGAACAGCAGCGGGCTCTGGACCGTATGTATGTAAACGATCCAAAAACGGTTCCCCTTCCGGAAAATAAAGATTTTTACATGCTTAAAAATAAAATTATCCAGTCTGCGGAGAAACTGGCCGACGCTGTTATGGGATCCGAAGGGGAAGATGCTCCCGAAGAAATTGATATGCCGGATGGCAGCCCTGATGATGGCGGCGACGAAACCAATCCCGAACCGGCTGATCCTGTTTGTCCATTTCCGGATGCAGAATGTCCAAACGATCGGGAAAACCAATATCCGGAACAGATAAAGGAAGATTCGCAGGCACACTTCACAGAAACATCGCCTGAGAAAATTCTGAACCTGATTGACAGGGCGGCCGGGCCCGCCGGTGATCAAAACGCGCGGTATGAACTGGGGAAACGGTATCTCTGCGGCGGCGGTGTTAAGCGCAGCGGTGAACAGGCAAGAATGTGGTTTGGCCTTGCCGCTGCACAGGGACATTTTCTTGCCGAATACCAGCTCGGAAGGATGTATCTTTATGGAAACGGTATTGACAAAGATCCAAAACAGGGCAGAGAATTCTGCCTCAGCGCTTATGAAGACATTCTGTATGAGCTTCAGGAAAAAACAGGGGCGGAATTACGGAACGGAATCTATTATCCTTCCGGCCGTTTTACCGTGAAAAGCTATTATTCCTACCTTGAATACCTGATTGGCAAAATGAGATTATCTGGTGAAGGGGTCCAGCAGGATGACACGCAGGCTTTCAGATGGTTCCAGGCGTCCGGAATTCATGGCTTTGTCCATGGAGACTATATGACAGCCAGAATGTATTACGAAGGAAAGGGCGTCGGGCAGGATTACGATGAAGCTCTTTACCAATATGAAAAAGCGGCGCGCTCCAATGACAAGTACGCCTGCTATGCCGCAGGCCGGATGTATTATCTCGGAATTGGCACAAAGCAGAATTTTAAGAAGGCCGCGGTCTATTTTGCAAAGGCGTCCCAAAAAAATGTTCCCTGGGCCGACTATGCCCTCGCTCAGATGTGTGAAGCCGGACAGTGTGTCAGGAAAAACAAAGAAGCCGCCCAGGCTTTATATAAAAAGACTCTGGAAGAATTTCAGGAGCAGGAGAAGCGGAGCCCCGATCCTATGACCCAATTCCGCATTGCCGAAATGTATTTCACGGGGCAGGGGACAGAGGCTGATCCGGGAAAAGCGGCGGAATGGTTCCAAAAGGCCGTGGACTCCGGTAACCCGCAGGCCGCATATGAGCTGGCGAAACTGTATTCATCCGGAAACGGT
>DHOL01000042.1:9837-10260 GCA_002410755.1 Ruminococcaceae bacterium UBA5391
TATCAGGCTGCCCTGAAAGGTTTTCTGGATTCTGAAAAGAGCAGACCCGCCGTGTGGCGGGAATACCGGATTGCCGGAATGTATGAAAAAGGACTCGGGACAGACGTGAACGTCCAGGAAGCAATCCGATGGTATAAAACCGCAGCCGACAACGGGGATGGGCATGCAGCTTACCATCTCGGGCACATCTATCAGGATGGGCAGATTGCAGAACAGGACTTTTCCGCAGCACTGAAATGGTTTGAAAAGGCAGCCGATTTGGGAAATAAATATGCCTGGTATTCCCTGGGGTGTCTGTACTGTGATGGGAAAGGAATCCGGCAGAATTTCTCAAAGGCAGCAGAATGGTTCCAGAAGGCCGTGGATTCCGGTAACCCGCAGGCCGCATATGAGCTGGCAAAACTGTATTCATCCGGAAACGGT
>DHOL01000042.1:10495-13043 GCA_002410755.1 Ruminococcaceae bacterium UBA5391
TATCAGGCTGCCCTGAAAGGTTTTTTGGATTCTGAAAAGGACAGACCCGCCGTGTGGTGGGAATACCGGGTCGCCGGAATGTATGAAAAAGGACTCGGGACAGACGTGAACGTCCAGGAAGCAATCCGATGGTATAAAACCGCAGCCGATAAGGGCCACGGCAATGCCCAGTATCGGCTGAGCCTTCTGTATGGAGAAAAGCAGCCCCTTACTGCAAACCGGTATTTTCGGATGGCCCTTCAGACGTTTATCCGGGAAGAATCGCTTTCTCCCGATGCCGGCCGTGAGTACCGCATTGCAAAAATGCTGGTTCAGCTGGATGCCGCACAGCAGGGCGGGGCGTCTTTTACGCAGGCGGCTGTTTCATGGTACGAAAAATCCGCGGGTCTTGGGGATTGCAGGGCCGCATATGAACTGGCAAAAATTCTGGAGCACCGGATAACCGGCAGGGATGGCTATGAAAGGATGCAGAGATATTATGAAATGGCTTTAAAAGGCTTTCTGCGTCTGTACCGCGCGGCCGGTGCGTCAGACAGAGAACGGTTTGCTCTGGCCAAACGAATCGGAGAAATGTATCTTCACGGGGACGGTACGCCTGTATTGGAAACCGAGGCATTCCGATGGTTCAGAAAAGCTGCGGAATCCGGGAATCCGTCGGTTCAGTACCGGCTTGGAAAAATGTATTTGCATGGGACGGGGTGTGCCCAGGATCCCTGTATGGCTTTCCGCTGCTTTTACCGCTCTGCCGCAGCCGGAAACCAATATGCGCAGTACCAGACTGGCCGGATGTATGAGAACGGCTCAGGCACAGAAAAAAACAATGCTAAGGCAGAGCAATGGTTCCGCACCGCCGCGGAAAACGGAAATCAAGCGGCCCAAAGCAGGCTGGATTACCGACATAATCAAGAAAAATATGCCGCTTTCTCCGTTGTAAGTTCCCTGCTCCGCATGATGGGAGGTGCGGTAGGAGGCCAAATCGAGGACAGCACGACGCGCCGTTTTGGGATGGACAGAAAAGCGCTGAGGAAGCGCCGCCGGCAGAAATCGGCGCTCGGCCAAAAAGATGATGAACTGGATGAAGTATTGTGAAGGAGGCAGCAGGCATGTCAAGCTATGTACCGTTTACGCAGAAAGAAATCGACACGGCAGCCCACACGGATATCAAAAGTATCCTGGAAGCGAGAGGGGAAAAGGTTATCAAAAGCGGAAGCGAATGGGCGTGGGCTGCACACGACAGTGTAAAATTCCGCGGCCACGTTTTTTTCAGGCACAGCACGGGGGACAAAGGGACGGCAGTCGACTTTATGTGCCTCTTTTTCGATATGAGTTTCCAGGACGCCGTCCTCACATTGACCGGTAAAGATTACGGCGGTGTCCCTTTGCGGCACGCTGCGCCCGTACAGATGCAGCAGAAGGCATTTCAGCTTCCCCCGCGGAACTGCACCATGCACCGTATGTATGCCTATTTGATGCAGGAACGCGGTATTTCGCAGGATATCATTACATTTTTCGTGCGGAAGCACACTCTGTATGAAAGCGCCGAAAGGCATAATGCTGTATTTGTCGGATGCGATACAAATGGAAAACCGCGCGCGGCGCACGAAAAGGGGACGCTTTCCTACCGGCCTTACCGCGCTGATGTACCGGGTTCTTCAAAAAATTACTTTTTTAATTTTTATGGCGGTCCGGACAGGCTGTATGTCTTTGAAGCGCCGATTGATATGCTGTCGTTCATTACCATGCACCGCTATTCCGATTGGACAAAAAACAGCTATCTGGCATTGGGAGGGATATCGTCCCGCGCCCTTCTCCGCTTTCTGCTGGAACATCCTTACGTTAGGAACATTGCGCTTTGTCTGGATAACGACACCGTAGGGCAGCAGGCAGACCGGGATCTTGCGTTACTTCTGGATCGTCTTAGATCCGGCAAAGCCGTTGATAGTCTGTCCCCGGATGTTCAAAAAAAGCTCTGGAGAAATTATACCGTCCGAATTCTGAAATCCAAACTGAAAGACTGGAATGACGATCTGCGAAGCAGGCATTGAAACACAGGTGGAAAGAAGCGGTTTCACGCAAACACTGGGCTGACAAATTCAAACAAAATCAATATCCGCATCCCTTCGCGGGATGTTTTTTTATGCTTATTTAGGAGGTAAAGAGCATGTCTGCTTCAGCAGCAATGGTGATTTCCATTATAGCGGCAGCCTGTATTGTAATCTTGATTGCGGTTGATGTTTACAGGTGTATCCGTAATATTTCTGGGCTATCCCGGCAAAATCCCGGAAATTATCTCCTTTGGTGTCTGTGACCAGAAAACTGTACCCGCACGCGCAGGTCATTTCCAGATTCGGAATGAGGAAAAAGGTTGTTTTCCCTCCGCCAGTGGAACTGATCACCATTGTGTGGCTGTCGGAAGTATCAACCATAGCTTTCACATGTCCCGGTTCTCCCTCCCCTATGTTATTGATTTGCGGAATCCAACGCGCAGCCACGGATTTAACATCATGCACCTTGTCAACAAGTACATGGACTTATTCAAGGAGACCGG
>DHOL01000042.1:13303-13528 GCA_002410755.1 Ruminococcaceae bacterium UBA5391
CGAGGGAGGGCAAAACACGTTTTTCTATGATGCTGCCGAGGGGCTGATTGCCGCCATTATTCTTTTGGTCTCCGAGTTCTGCGGGGAAGGGGAACGCCATATTGTAAGCGTATTCAAGCTGATTAAGGAACTGCTTGAAACACATCCGGGAAAGGGAAAAGGGCAAAATGATTTCCGGGTTCTTTTCAGTATGCTTCCCCCTGACCACAAAGCAAGCTGGCTTGC
>DHOL01000020.1:0-549 GCA_002410755.1 Ruminococcaceae bacterium UBA5391
ATGGTGGCTGGTGGTTTGCTCGTTATGTCATAAACGACACGGTTTACACAGCGCACCTCATTTACAATACGATCTGAGGCCTTTGCCAAAACATCATAAGGAATCCGCGCCCAGTCAGCTGTCATAAAGTCCGACGTCGTCACACCGCGCAAAGCAACTGTATAATCATAAGTGCGGCCATCCCCCATGACGCCGACACTCCGGATCCCTGTAAGGACTGCAAAATACTGATTGATTTTCCTGTCAAGTCCGGCCTTTGCAATTTCCTCACGGAAAATAGCGTCCGCATCTTTTAAAATATCGAGCTTTTCCTGCGTCACTTCACCAAGGACACGGATTGCAAGGCCAGGGCCCGGAAATGGCTGGCGCCATACAAGACTGTCTGGAATTCCAAGCTGTGTTCCGACTTTCCGAACTTCATCTTTAAAAAGATAGCGGAGCGGCTCCACAAGGCCTGTAAAACCGATGTCCTTTGGCAGGCCGCCAACATTATGATGACTTTTGATTTTGGCTGCATCTCCGGTTCCGCTTTCAACAACGTCCGGATAA
>DHOL01000020.1:700-18232 GCA_002410755.1 Ruminococcaceae bacterium UBA5391
GCTTTCAACAACGTCCGGATAAATTGTTCCCTGACACAAATAGTCAACTTTCCCGATCTTTTTCGCTTCTTCTTCAAAAACGCGGATGAATTCTTCCCCAATGATTTTGCGTTTATGCTCTGGTTCTGTTACGCCCGCAAGTTTAGAAAGAAAGCGTTCCTGAACATTGACACGAATCAGACGGATATTAAACTGCCTGCGAAAAATGCGTTCTACTTCATCGCCTTCCCCTTTGCGGAGAAGACCGTGATCGACAAAAATGCAAGTCAGATTTTCACCTACAGCACGATGGACCAACACGGCAGCAACAGAAGAATCGACTCCGCCGGACAAGGCACAGATTACCTTTTTATTGCCAATCGTCTGTTTCAGACTGTCTACTGTTGTATTGATAAAGGACTCCATTTTCCAGTCACCGGCACACCCGCAGATGTCAAAAAGAAAATTCTTTAGGATTGCAGTCCCATATTCCGTATGTTGCACTTCCGGGTGAAACTGCGTTGCATAAAAGCCCCGGCGACTGTCTTCCAGGGCTGCAACCGGACAGGCACCGCTGACTGCTGTAACGTGAAAACCATCCGGCACATTTTTAATATAATCCGTATGGCTCATCCAACAAACAGAGGTCTCCGGCACTCCAGAAAATAATTTTGAGTCAGCGATAATTTTTACCGGAGTCTTGCCATACTCCCGTTTTGAGCAACAGGCAACTTCACCGCCTAAAAGTTCCGCCATAAGCTGTGCGCCATAGCAAATCCCCAAGACAGGAATGCCCAGGGAAAGCACTTTTGCGTCACAACGGGGAGCATTTTCAGCATAGACGCTGTTTGGGCCGCCGGAAAAAATGATTCCCTTATATTGACACTCTGCAAGTTGTTCGGCAGGTGTGCGGTAAGGACGAATCTCACAGTAAACGTTCAGGTCACGGACTCTGCGGGCAATTAACTGACTATACTGGCCACCAAAATCAAGGACAAGGATTGTTTCTCTGTTTGCCATAATTCACTCCTATTTCAAGCTGTGAAAATTCTTGGGATATAATCTCATGCTGTAAAGGGAATTTTCTTATCTGCCCAAAACAGGGCGCCGGCCACCACCGGCGCCCTTTCATAGACAATACGTTTTATCAGCGGTAAATAATATCCTCACGGGAAGGGCCATTAGAAATAATCTTAATTGGCACACCAATTGCTTTTTCAGCAAACTCAACATATTTCCGGGCATTTTCCGGAAGGTCTTCAAATTTTCTGATGCCGCGGATATCGCATTTCCATCCTGGCAGTTTCACAAGCACCGGTTTACAGCGCTTAAGGTCAACTGTCGGCGGGAATGATTCAATTTTCTTGCCGTCCAACTCATACGCAACACACACGGGGATTTCATCCAGATATCCAAGTGCGTCGAGAACAGTAAAAGCAACCGCAGTAGCACCCTGCACACGGCAGCCATAGTGTGATGCGACGAGATCCAGCCAGCCAAGCCGGCGCGGACGGCCTGTTGTCGCACCATATTCACCGCCGTCGCCGCCTTTGTGACGCAGCTCATCGGCTTCTTCGCCAAAAATTTCGCTGACAAATTCGCCGGCACCAACAGCGCTGGAATATGCCTTGACAACAGCAATGATATTCTTAATATCATAAGGCGGTATTCCCGTACTGACCGCACCATAAGCCGCCAGTGTGTTTGAGGATGTCACCATTGGATAAATACCGAAATCGGGATCCTTAAGTGCGCCAAGCTGCCCTTCCAGCAAAATGTTCTTGCCATCTTTCACTGCATCACGGAGGAACTCAAAGGTATCCCCAATATAAGGAGCTAGAATTTTCTTATAGTGCATCAGAGTCTGATAGATTTTTTCCGAATCCAGTGACGGCTTATGATACAGATGTTCCAGATAAACATTTTTCAGGGTAACCACATGGTCGATTTTTTCACGGAGGTAAGCTTCGTCACCAAACAGTTCACTAATCTGAAAGCCGATTTTTGCAAACTTGTCAGAGTAAAATGGAGCAATGCCCGACTTGGTAGAACCGTAGGAATGAGAAGAAAGACGCTCTTCTTCATAAGTATCCAACTGCACATGATATGGCATTAGAATCTGCGCACGGTTGGAAATCATAATTTTCGGCTGTGGAACACCGCGGTCTGTTACGCTTTTCAGTTCCGCAATGAATTTATCCGGGTCAAGCGCTACACCGTTGCCGATTACATTTGTAATATGGCTATAAAAGACGCCGGACGGAAGCTGGTGAAGCGCAAACTTCCCATACTTGTTGACAATGGTATGGCCTGCATTGAATCCACCCTGGAAGCGGACAACAATATCCGATTTGGCGGCTTCTACATCTGTAATTTTGCCTTTACCTTCGTCGCCCCAGTCTGCACCGACAATCGCTGTAACCATAAAAATCACTCCATAGTGCCGCTTTTATTAAAACCGGCGCGCCGTGCGGCAATATTTTTGGGTAGCCGGAATAGAACCGAATTATAATACCATAAATTGAAGAAAAACACAAATGGCGGCTACAGTCAGACAGTGATTTCTGCCGTTTCCTCGCTGATACCATGATATTTTTCAAGGATAGGCTGAACCGTTTCGGTAATAAATTCCTCTGTCTGCTGCGGTGCCCTGCCAACGAACTTTTCCGGGCTGACAATACGGTTGAGTTCTTCAAGTGTCACACCGAAAAGTGGATCGCCTGCAATGCGCTTCAAAAGGTCATTCTTTCCGCCTTCTTCTTTCACAATCCGAGATGCCGCCATGGAATGCTCTCGGATACGTTCGTGAAGCTGCTGTCTGTCACCGCCGCGCTTTACTGCATCCATCATGATATTTTCTGTAGCCATAAATGGAAGCTCCTCTTCCAGATGCTTCCGGATGACCTTTGGATAAACGACAAGGCCATCCGCAACATTAGCGCAGAGGTTAAGAATACCATCCACAGCGAGAAACGCCTCGGGGATACTGATACGCCTGTTGGCGGAATCATCCAGTGTACGTTCAAACCACTGGGTTGCAGCCGTAATGCAGGGATTCAAGCTGTCAACTATTACATATCGCGCCAGCGATGCAATCCGCTCACTGCGCATTGGATTGCGCTTGTAGGCCATTGCAGAAGAGCCAATCTGGTTCTTTTCAAATGGCTCTTCCACTTCCTTCAGATGCTGCAAAAGCCGAATATCATTGGAAAATTTTGCAGCGCTCTGAGCAATGCCGGAAAGGACAGCAAGCACACGGCTGTCCACCTTACGGGTATATGTCTGCCCGGAAACGGGGAAGCATGTGTGAAAACCCATTTTCTCTGCAATAATCCCATCCAGTTTTTTCACCTTTTCATGGTCCCCGTCGAAGAGCTCAAGGAAGCTCGCCTGTGTCCCGGTTGTACCTTTGGAACCCAAAAGCTTTGCCCCGGAAAGCAGATATTCTGCATCTTCAAGGTCCATGACGAAATCCTGAATCCAGAGCGTAGCGCGTTTTCCCACCGTAGTCGGCTGTGCCGGCTGAAAATGAGTAAACGCGAGCGTCGGCAGGCCTTTGTACTTCATTGCAAATCTGGACAGAATCCGGACAACGGAAACCAGACGGTTCCGCACAAGGCGCATGGCTTTCGTCATAATAATCAAATCGGTGTTATCCCCAACATAGCATGAAGTCGCACCAAGATGAATAATCGGCTCTGCTTTTGGACACTGGACGCCAAAGGCGTAGACATGCGACATCACATCATGGCGGACAACTTTTTCGCGCGCTTCGGCAACATCATAGTTGATGTCGTCCTGATGTGCCTTCATCTCATCAATCTGTTCCTGTGTAATCGGCAGGCCCAGTTCTTTTTCCGCCTCAGCAAGGGCAATCCACAGCCTGCGCCAGGTGCGGAATTTCATGTTGGGAGAGAAAAGATATTTCATTTCCTCATCCGCATAGCGGGAAGAAAGCGGGGATTCATATGAATTTTTCAATGAAATACCTCCAGTGGTTTATAGTCTGCGAATCGGCGTAAAATAATCATCATCTTTTTGTGCTGCCAATGGATCCGGCACCTCAGCTGGATATTTCCCGGAAAAACAGGCATCACAGAAGCCGCTGCACTGTCCACCAAGCATTTTTTTCAGGTTTTCAAGATGCAGGAAATCAATGGAATCTGCATATGACTTTTTCCCAATTTCCTCAACTGAGTATTTACAGGCAACCAGCTCATTTTTTGAAGGGATATCAGTGCCATAATAGCACGGCCACAGGAACGGCGGCGAAGCAATGCGCAGATGCACTTCTTTTGCACCGCTTTCTTTCAGCATGGAAACGATACGTGCACAGGTTGTACCGCGGACAATGGAATCATCCAGCATCACAATGCGCTTGCCACGGACTGAAGAAGAAAGTGCATTCAGCTTAATGCGGACACTCCTTTCACGCTCCAACTGGCTTGGCTTGATAAAAGTCCTGCCAATATAAGTGTTTTTGACAATTCCCTTCTGGTAGGGAATTCCAGATTCTTCACTGTAACCAATCGCGGCATCAACGCCGGATTCCGGCACACCAATCACCATATCCGCATCAACCGGCTTTTGGCGGGCAAGGAGCCGACCGGCCCTGCGGCGCGCATCATAAACACTGATGCCGTCAATTATGCTGTCAGTCCGTGCAAAATAAATATACTCAAAAATACAGAGCGACTTTTTCACGGAAACAGGATCCCGGATGCTATGCAGCCCCTTTGCGTCGGCAATGACAATCTCCCCCGGCTCAACGTCCCGGATGAACTCTGCACCGCAGGCATCCAGGGCACAGGTCTCCGAGGCAAATACCCAGGACTGGTTGATTCGGCCAACACAGAGAGGGCGGAAGCCATGAGGATCACGTACAGCAATCAGCTTCTGCGGGCTCATGATAATCATGGAATAGGCACCATGGATTTTCGGCATTGCGCGGCGGATAGCCTCCTCAATGGAATGGGAGTTTACCCGCTCTCGGGCAATCATATAGGCGATGACTTCTGTATCGATCGTTGTCTGGAAAATGCAGCCTTGCCTTGCAAGAAGCTGGCGCAGCTCATAAGCATTGGTCAGATTGCCATTGTGCGCAATGGCAAGCGTCCCTTTAATATACCGCATCACAAGAGGCTGTGCATTTTCGCGGACACTCGCGCCTGCGGTTGAATACCGTACATGGCCTACAGCCATCTGGCCAACAAGATCCTCCAGGATACGGTGATTGAACGTTTCTGATACAAGCCCCATATCCTTCGAGCAGGAAATTACCCCACGGTCACTAACGGCAATGCCACAACTTTCCTGGCCGCGGTGCTGTAGTGCAAGCAAGCCGTTGTAAACAGTATAGGCAGGGTTTACAGTCCCATCAGAAAAGATCCCAAAGACACCGCATTCTTCCCCTGGATGTTCCTCTTCAAAATCAAGCGCAAACTGCTTTCCGCAGCTATGGTTCATGACAGGCCAATCCTTTTCAGGACTTCCTGATATGCTTCTTCCACGCCGCCAAGGTCACGGCGGAAACGATCCTTGTCCAGTTTCTCATGAGTATGCACATCCCAGAAGCGGCAGGTATCCGGTGAAATTTCATCTGCAAGGATAATCTGGCCATGATAGCGTCCAAACTCCAGCTTAAAATCAATCAGTTCAATATTGACCTTAAGGAAGAAATCCTGGAGAATCTGGTTGATTTTCATCGCCATTTCTGTAATCTGGTTAATTTCATCCTTTGTAGCAAAACCGGCTGCGAGAATATGCGTCTCATTCACCATTGGGTCGCCAAGTTTGTCACTCTTATAGCAGAATTCCAACACAGGGCAGCGGAGCGGTGTGCCCTCTTCCATACCGAGGCGTTTTGCTAAGCTACCGGCCGCCTTATTGCGAACAATCACTTCAAGCGGAACTATCTGTACCCTTTTCACAAGTGTCTCACGGTCGCTGAGCTGCTTGACAAAGTGCGTGGGGATACCCTTGCTCTCAAGAAGCTGGAACAGGTAATTAGACATTTTATTGTTTACAACGCCTTTGCCGTAAATCGTCCCTTTTTTCAGTCCATTAAACGCAGTCGCATCATCCTTGTAATCAATGATGCAAAAATCCGGATCATCTGTTACAAAGACTTTTTTCGCTTTTCCTTCATAGAGTTGTTCTTCTTTTTTCAAGGCTTTTCCCTCCGATTTTATTGTTGGTTGTCCAAAGTGGTGAATAAAGGCTATACCGGCAAAATTCTACCGGTAAAATAAAGAAATCCCTCAGCAAACACACCATTCTGAAGGAATGTCACCGAAGGATTTGCCATCACATTTGTCCGCTGTCCCGGCGGGTACTTGCTGTCGCTGAAATAATGTGTTCTACGGCTTTCCGGGTAGCTGCTTCCGTATTAAAGGAAGTTAGGCGGAAATAGCCTTCGCCGCAGGCCCCAAAGCCGGAACCGGGCGTACCTACGACATTTGCTTTTTTCAGCAGTAAATCAAAGAATTCCCATGAAGTAAGGCCATTTGGCACTTTAAGCCATACATATGGCGAATTGATGCCTCCATAGACCTCAAAGCCCGCCTTTGCAAGCCCTCCACGGATAATCTCCGCATTCCGGTGGTAATATGCGATATTTTCAAGGATACCCTGATGCCCTTCTTCGGTATAAACTGCCTCCGCCGCACGCTGAACCGGATAGGAAACACCATTCATCTTGGTCGCCTGCCGGCGGGCCCAAAGTTTATTGACTGAATACCCCTCAAAAACAAGCTCTTTGGGAATCACAGTATAAGCACAGCGCATCCCGGTAAAGCCGGCTGTTTTAGAAAAGCTCCGGAATTCAATGGCGCATTTTTTCGCGCCTGGCAACTCAAAAATACTATGTGGCAAATCCGGTTCCGTAATGAATGCCTCATAGGCGGCATCATAAAGGATAACGGAACCGTTCCGAAGTGCATAGTCAACCCATTTTTGCAGTTCCCCGCTTGTAATGGCAACCCCCGTCGGGTTATTGGGAAAGCAGAGATAAATCATATCAGCACGTTGGGACGGAAGTTCCGGCAGAAAACCGTTTTCCCTTCGGCACGGCAGATAGACAATCCTGTCAAAGCCCTTGCCTTCGTGATACTCCCCCGCCCTGCCAGCCATAACATTTGTATCAACATAAACAGGGTAAACCGGATCACAGACGGCAACCGTGTTATCAAGGCCAAAAATATCGCCAATGCTCCCGGTATCACTTTTTGCACCATCACTGATGAAAATTTCATCAGGAGAAATATCTACCCCGCGGCTGCGAAAATCATTTTTGCTGATTGCTTCCCGCAAAAAAGAATACCCATTTTCCGGGCCATAGCCACGAAAAGTGTCTGCTTCCCCCATTTCTAAAGAAGCTTTTGAGGCGGCTTCCACAACTGCTTTTGGAAGCGGCCTTGTTACGTCACCGATACCAAGGCGCAAAATTTCGGCCTGCGGGTGCTGTCTTGAATACTTTGCAACCCGATCCGCAATTTCAACGAACAGGTAATTTGCCGGAAGTTTTGCAAAATTCTGATTGATTTTCAGCAAATTCTGCACAGTCCCTTCCTGAAAAATTCAAAATTGATTGATAATCCTGCCTTATTATATCAGAGTTCGACGCTTCCGTCAAAGGAAAATTCAGCGGGCCCTTTCATAAATACATTTCCCGAAGATTTTTCCCAGCGGATTCTGAGATCGCCTCCCAGAAGGTGAAGCAAGACTCTGCGGTCTGTTTTCCCATTCAGGATGCAGGCAACAGCAGACGCACACGCACCTGTTCCACAAGCCAGCGTTTCACCGGAGCCACGTTCCCAGACACGCATTTTTGCTTCGCTGCGGTTCAGAACTTGGACGAACTCGGTATTTACACGCTGCGGAAAAACAGGATTTGTTTCAAATTCCGGGCCGATTTCCCCAACGGGAAAGTCTTCCGTGTCATCTACAAAAACGACGCAATGGGGATTTCCCATGGAGACACAGGTCACCTGATAGCTGCACCCGCCTACCATTAAGGGAGTATTCACAGCTTTCTCACCGGGAAAGCGGGCAGGAATTTTTTCCGGAGTGAGAATTGGCTTTCCCATATTAACTTCTACTGCCTGCACTTTTCCGTCATCCGTATCCAGCACCAGAGTTTTGGTTCCGCTCAGTGTTTCCACAGTAAGCACATTCTTCCGTGAAATGCCACGCTCATAAAGATATTTGCCAACACAGCGGATGCCATTCCCACACATTTTACCCTGGGAACCATCAGCATTGTATATATCCATTTTGCAGTCCGCAACTTGGGAAGGCTCAATCAGGATAAGGCCATCTGAGCCAACGCCAAAATGGCGGTCACTCAGACGCACTGCTAGTTTTGATGGATTACAGACTTGTTCTTCAAAGCAATTAATATAAATATAGTCATTTCCTATTCCCTGCATCTTGGTAAATTTCATAGAAAGCCTCTTTTCTTGTTTTGCTGTCGGCGGAAACTGCTTTCCAGTACGGCTTCATTCTATTATTTTTCCCTTTCCATGTCAATTTTCTAAAGGAATGGAAAAGCACCTTAACTCCGTATTGCAACCGTGCGGCACAGCTAACCCGGCCGTCTGTAAGATACAAGAAAGCCTCTGCCGACAAAACGTCTTTCAGCAGAGGCATCCTTGCAACACGGCTAAGGGCGGTAGAGCAGCGGAAGTGCTTTCCAGAAAAAGACTTTCCGGCGGAGTACAGAATCCGTGTGACTATCAATGGACAGGAGCTTATCATACCCTTGGGCACAGAGAAAATCATGGACTTCTCTAACGCTGATACCTTCACGCAGTACAACATCAACAGAATTCATGATTGTCCACGGAATTGCTCCTTTTTCAAGCAGCCGGCAAAGCTCACCGTCCTCAGGGCAAACAGCTTTTGCGGTTTCCAAGATACGAAGCGCAGCTTCCGTGCGCTGGAAAACTGCATATCCAACCGGTCCGGATTTTCCGCGCTTCAACTCACAGCTTTCACAGCGCCGGAGAAGAACAGGGGACTGCATGACCTTCTCCGCGCGGAGAAGGCTGCAAAGCAGAAACTCGCCTGCATATCCAAATGCACAGTTTTCATCGAACGATATCTGCTTTGAAAGGAGGAAATCACGGCGTACCAGAAATGCAGCTAAATCCACTCCCATCCTTTTGCTGAGAATTTCCCTTGCAAAATGCGCACTGGATGGCTGGCGGATTGCGCTGCTGATTGTACGGCGTTCTGCCACACGCACTTCTTCTTTCGTAAAGCAGCCAAATACTACATCAGCTCCAAAATGCTCTGCCGTATCCAGATACCTAGGCAGAAAACCACTGTAAAGCCTCCTTGCAAACAAAAAGGTAAGATATTCTCCCTCCGCACGCTGTACAGCAGTATTCAAAGCAGCGGGAACAGAAGAATTACCATTTTGTATCACAAAACCGTGAAGGCTGAAGTCTTTCAGAAAAGTTACAGCTTCAAGGACGGTTTTATCCGAAGAACCCATGTCTACAAAAATATATTCTGCGTTTAAGCCTTTTGTCTGTTCTACACAGAATGGGAAAATACGTGCCAGGTCTTTTTCTATGTTCTTTACCGGAATTAGGATGGAAAGCTCCGAAGTCTGCAATGAAACCATTCCTTTCAGTCAGGACGCCGGACTATCGTACCCAGTATTATCTTTCAGATACCGCGCAGTAGACGCATGTTTGCTGTCATCAACAAAACGTGTCAGCCGTCCGACAATTTCTTCCGGCGGTTCCTTCATGCCGGCTTTCACCCACTCAATTACCATGCCCACAAGGCCATGCGCATAAAATTCTGCTATAAACAGCCGGTCTTCCGGGGCAATGTTTCCGCTGTTTTCATCAGCCGAAGAAGGTGGAATCTGATCCACAATGTGAAGCAGCATATCTCGCACAACACCAAACAGATCTTCCGAAAAAACGCTTTGCTCAGCCAAATTTACTGCACCAAAATAAAAAACTTTTTCCCGTTTCATGACGTTAAGGGCATTCAGCAGCGCGGCACTCCACTCTACTCCATCGGAAACACCTAGAAGGGCTGAAACAATTTCCTTATTAAAGATCCAATCGATAAGGTCATATTTATCTTTAAAATGATAATAAAAAGTCTGCCGGTTCAGGTCACAGTTTTTCACAATATCTGAAACGGTGATTTTTTCCAAGCTTTTTTTCTTCATAAGCTCTTTCAGTGATCCCGCTATTGCTTTTTTGGTAATCAGAGAATCTGACATAAGCACCTCTCTGCGGCAGCACCGCAATACTTTTCCTTACCAAACAATTCATAGTTTAACAGAAAATTTTTATTTTTTCAACTTCTGCTTTGCAGTTTCCGCTGCGTCCTTTCCTGTCGCGTTCCTGCGCCATGCCGGGAAACCGCTTTTTCTGAAAAATACCTGAGAAAAATAGAATAATATCCGCAGATCCCGACAACTTTACGCAAATTTTACATGCTACATACCAAACTCTGCTTTCACCGGCAGGATGAATTTGATATTGTTAAACCGTAAAGAATATAAAGACAAAGTGAGAAGGAGAGAGAACATGAAAAAATTTCTTGCAGTGATTCTTGCGGCAATACTTGCAGTCGGATGCTTCCAGGGATGCAGCAGAAATCCCTCGGACAGTACGGCATCCAGTTCGGTCAATATTTCCGGGTCATCAGCGCTCCAGCCTCTTGTAAAGGCCGTAGCCGACAAATTTCGTGGATCAAATACCAATACTTCTATTACGGTAAATGCAGGTGGTTCCGGTACAGGCCTTCAGAACGTTTTTGACAAAACAGTCGATATTGGCGCTTCCGATATCTTTGCTCAGGAAAAATTTTCTGCGGATAAGGCTAATGCTCTCGTAGATCACATTGTCTGCGTCGTTGGCGTCGCAGCAGTTGTAAATCAACAAACAAATATTGAAAATGTCACAAAGCAGGAGCTTATCGGTATTTTCACCGGGAAAATCACAAACTGGAAGGAAATCGGAGGCAGCGACCAAAAGATTGTCCTGATTAACCGCCCGAAGTCGTCCGGTACACGTGCACTTTTTAAAGCCTATGCACTTGACGGCCAGGAGGAAGCCGAAGGCCATGCGCTGACGGAGGACAATTCCGGCACATTGAAGCAAAATGTTGCCCAGACTCCCGGTTCTATTGCATATCTTGCATTCCCTTATCTGACTGACAAGACTGTAACGGCACTTTCCATTGATGGTGTAAAAGCATCTTATGAGAATATTTACAGTGGGAAATATGGCATCTGGGGATATGAGCATCTTTATACCAACGGTCAGCCCAATGGTGTTGTGAAATCATTCCTTGACTATTTCTCCACATCGGACTGCGAACAGATTATTCAAGAAAAAGGCTATGGACTTTCCAGTAAAATGACCGTTAAACGCAGTGCCCCCGCAGCCTCAAAATAATAGATTAGAAAGACTTATATGGCTGCCGGGTTAAAAAACCGGCGGCTTATGTGTGTAAATTATAGAAAGGATGTCATCATTTGAACAAAGCTGACCGGTTCCGGAAAGAGACGCTTGGCCGCTCCCTCGTAACACTGGCAGGGCTGTTCATTATTCTGCTGACTCTTACCATCGGCGCATTTCTTGTTTACCGGGGTTCAGCCACTTTTTTTGTAGATAAGCACAATATTTTTGAGTTCCTTTTTTCTTCTGATTGGGAACCGGCACAGCAGGGAAGCGGGGGAAAAGTTGGTGCGGCTATCTTTCTGGTCGGTTCTATTTTTATTAGTGGTCTTGCCCTGTTGATTGCCTTGCCATTTAGTATTGCGGCAGCAGTTTTCATGACAGAAATTTCGCCAAATTTTGGAAATATGCTTCTTCAGCCTGCTATTGAAATCTTCGTTGGAATTCCATCTGTTGTATATGGATGGGTTGGGCTCACCGTGCTTGTGCCGTGGATTGCAAAAGTTTTCAGCCTTGCTTATGGGTACAGTGTATTGGCCGGAGCTATCGTTCTGGCCGTCATGATTTTTCCAACCATTACGAGTGTTTCCGCTGACGCAATCCGCAGTGTACCGTCCGAATATCGGGAAGCCGCCTATAGCCTCGGCTCTACGCGGTGGCAGATGATTTACAAGGTCATCCTCCCTACTGCAGCGCCGGGTATCCTGACCGGTGTCGTGCTTGGCCTCGCGCGGGCTTTCGGCGAAGCTCTTGCCGTTTCAATGGTAATCGGGAAAATGCAGGCCTTTCCAACAAGTGTGCTTTCTCCCACAACGAACCTGACTGCGGAGATTACGGCAGATATGGGAAATACAACAACAGGCAGTGAATGGAATAATGCCATCTGGTCAATGGCGCTGCTGCTGTTTATCATTTCATTCCTTTTTATTCTGCTAATCCGCCTGATTGGAAAGGTGGGAAATAAAACAAAATGAAAAATCCCGAGAAAAAATCGAAAGCTGCGGATCAATTTGCCACTGGAATTCTTTACACCGTAGCAGGTTTTTTTCTGTTTCTCCTGGTAGCCTTTACAGTTTATATTCTGATAAAGGGTATAGCAACTTGCCGTCCTGAATATCTAAGCTTCACAGGTGAAGGGATTGGCGTGCAGTTCTTCAACACGGTGTACCTTGTTTTTCTCTCCCTGCTGATTTCGGTTCCACTTGGGCTTGCAGCAGGCATTTACATGGCCGAATACGCCGGGAGCGGAAAAATGACATATTTTCTCCGTATCTGTATTGAAACGCTTGCGTCCTTGCCTTCCATCGTCGTCGGCCTCTTTGGATATCTGGTATTCCTTGTAATGACGGGCGCACACTGGAACCTTCTGGCCGGCGCCCTTGCGGTTTCAATCCTGAATTTGCCGTCTTTGACAACTGTCACGCAGGACGCGCTTGAAAGTCTCCCAAAATCCCTTGCAGAAGGCAGTCTCGGCCTTGGTGCAACGCACTGGCAGACAATCGCCGGTGTTCTGCTTCCCGCTGCGATGCCCCGTATCATCACTGGAATCGTAATGGCTGCGGGCAGAAGTTTTGGTGAAGCTGCCGCATTGCTTTTTACTTCCGGCATGAGCTCTGACGTCAATTTTTCCAACTGGAACCCGCTTAGCCCAACCTCACCGCTTAATGTGATGCGTCCTGCCGACACACTCGCTGTCCGCATCTGGGCGTTGCGTACCGAAGGCACCGAAGCAAATGCGGCACAGCTTTCTGATCTCTCCTCTGCTGTGCTGATTCTCATGGTATTTGTGTTCAGCCTCGGTTCCCGCCTCCTTGGGAACAGATTGGAACAGAAAATGACCGGTGGAAGGACAGAAAAGGAGGGAAATAAAAAGGAATGAAGCCAAAAATCAGTGTAAACTCGCTCAATTTTTATTATGGTGACTTTCATGCTCTGAAAAATATCTGCCTTGACGCCGCAGAAAACCACGTTACAGCATTGATCGGCCCTTCCGGATGCGGCAAGTCAACATTTCTCAAAACGTTGAACCGCATGAATGACCTCATACCCGGAGTTAAAATTAGCGGAAGTGTCCTGCTGGATGGACATGATATCTATGGGCACGGAATGGACGTGACACTTCTCCGGAAAAGAGTCGGTATGGTCTTCCAAAAACCAAACCCATTCCCCATGTCAGTTTACGACAATGTTGCCTATGGGCCTAAAATTCATGGCGTAAAAAATCGGCACGAACTGGATAAAATTGTTGAAGAAAGCATTCGCCGTGCAGCCCTCTGGGATGAAGTAAAGGACCGCCTGAAAAAAAATGCCATTGGTCTTTCCGGCGGACAGCAACAACGCCTCTGCATTGCACGGGCACTCGCCGTAGAACCAGAAGTTCTTTTGATGGATGAACCAACCAGTGCGCTTGATCCTATTTCAACAATGAAAATTGAGGACCTTATCTCAACCCTCAAAGAAAAATATACGATTATTATTGTAACGCATAATATGCAGCAAGCAGCGCGTATTTCCGATTATACCGCTTTTTTCCTGCACGGTGAAATCGTGGAATTTGCTGAAACAAAGCAGTTATTTTCCATGCCAAAGGACAAGCGCACAGAAGATTACATCACTGGGCGGTTTGGATAACAGAAAACTTTCTTTCAAATTGTGCAAAAGTCCGATATAATAATTCATGTTAAATGATCTAAGGTAAAGGAGGTTACGAACTTATGAGTGCAAGGGCCGAGTATGACCACGAGCTTGAAGAGCTGCACCTTGAAATGATCCGAATGGGTGGTCTGATTGAAGAAGCAATTGACAAATCTATTTCCGCTTTGGGAAAGCGCGACCATGAAATGGCCAAAACCGTTATGGAAAATGACCGGCAAATTGACAATTTGGACCATATGATCGAATCGCGCTGCCTAAGCCTTCTGCTGCGTCAGCAGCCGGTTGCAAGTGATTTAAGGGCAATTTCAACAGCACTGAAAATGGTTACGGATATGGAACGAATTGGAGACCAGGCTTCCGATATTGCAGAAGTCAGCTTGCGTTTTAGCCCTGATACTCCTTTTTTCAAACCTTTTGAACATATCCCATTGATGGCACGCATTGTCTCATCCATGGTACGGGAAAGTATCAATGCCTTTATTAACAGCAACCTTGACGCTGCCCGCGAAATTATCTGCCGGGACGATGAAGTCGACAATCTTTTTGAAACCGTCAAGCAGGAAATAACCGACAAGCTTGCCCATTCACCGGAATGTGCAAACCAGGCAGTCGATTTTTTGATTATTGCAAAATATCTTGAGCGGATTGGGGATCATGCCGTTAACATTTGCGGTTGGGTTGTTTTCTTTGTAACGGGAAAGCACAAAGATGCAAAAATCATTTGACCGTAAAAAAAGGAGCCCGCTGATGCAAAAAAAGCAAGCATTTATTGTAGAAGATGATGATAATATTCGGGAAATCATACAGTGTTCTCTGGAATCCTGCGGTCTTGCTGTAACCGGTTTTGAGGACGCTGTTGAAATGTTTTCTGCCTTGCCAAAAGGAAATCCTGATGTGATTCTGCTGGATCTCATGCTTCCCCGGATGGATGGTATGGATGCGCTGAAGGAACTCAAGGCAAATCCGAAAACAGCGCCTATCCCTGTGCTCATTTTAACGGCAAAAAGCAGTGAACCTGACAAAGTAACTGGCCTTGACCTTGGTGCGGATGACTATATTACAAAGCCGTTTGGCGTATTGGAGCTGATGGCCCGTGTGCGCGCAGTGCTTCGCAGGTCTTCTGGGGAACAGGAAAAGTGCCCTGCTTTTGAATCGCATGGGTTAAAACTGGATACTGCAAAACATGAAGTCATGCAGAATGGAAAAAAAGTCAATCTAACATTAAAGGAGTTTGATTTGCTTCGGCTGTTGATGGAAAACACCGACCGTGTCCTGACGAGAAATGAAATCTTGGATGATGTCTGGGGATGCAACTATTCTGGGGAAAGCCGTACTCTTGATATGCATATCCGCAGCCTGCGGCAGAAACTCGGCAGCGACATTGGGGAAAATGGCCTTATTTCTACAGTACGCGGCGTTGGCTATAAATTTAATTCATAGTGTACGGAGAGCTATTTCTGCTTTTTATTTTTAGGGAGGAAACTTAGCTTTGAAACGAGCCTTTGTTTTGCGCAGCTTGATTGCTGTAACTGCGGCACTTGTAATTGCAGGGATTGTCTCAGCATTTATCATGCAGCGGCAGTATCTTGCTAACCGGCAAGCCGAATTGCGTGAACTTATGAATACTATCAGTGTAACGGTAAACACTTCCGATTACCGTTCTCTTGCCAAAAAATTTTCTGGCCTTTCGCCAAACACTCTACGTGTTACTTTCATTGCGGCAGACGGCCGTGTCCTTGGAGACAGCGAGGCAAATCCGGATACTTTGGAAAACCACAAAGGCCGTGCAGAAATCGAAGCTGCCATAAAAACAGGTTATGGGGAAGAAATCCGCCACTCCAGCACCCTTAACTGCGACATGCTCTACACAGCAAAAAGGTTGAGTAATGGCATAATTCTTCGCCTTTCCGTCACCCTTAAAAGCGTTTACGACCACATCTGGTCACTCATTCCCGCCTTGTTAACTGGCGCACTTGCTGCGCTTGCATGCACACCTTTCCTTGCATGGAAAATGGCCAATGGCGTTGTAAAGCCCTTCGGAGAAGTTGCAGAGTCACTTGCTAATATCAATGCAGGTGGTTATGGAACAGACCTGGCAGAGCCAGAATACCGGGAACTTGTCCCAATCGTTCGGCAAATCAATACACTTTCAGATAAAATTGCAGATACTCTTGCTGAATTGACTTCAGAACGGCGGAGGATCAGCTTATTGCTTGACAATATGAAAGAGGGCCTCGTAGTTCTTGATCATTCTCAGCAAATTCTTTTAATTAACAGGTCCGCCTGTGAATTTTTCAGCGTAGCTGAAAAACCAGTTGGGAAAAATCTTCTTTGCCTCACCCATATTCCACATATTGCAGAATCCGCAGAAACCGCCGTAAAGACTGGGAAATCCGATTTTTTCGATTTGAACGCTCCGGATGGAAGAAAAATTCTTCAAATCATTGTTAATTCTGTATCCGGTACAGAAAGCTGCGCCGACAATGGTGTAATTCTTTTAATTACTGATGTAACCGTCATCCGGCGTTCTGAACAAATTCGTTCAGAATTTGTTGCAAATGCTTCCCACGAACTGAAAACACCGTTGACCTCAATCAAAGGATTTTCAGAACTGTTGGAATCCGGTTTAGTCAGCGATCCGAAGAAAGAATCCCAATATCTCGCCATGATTCATAAAGAAACGGAGCGAATGATTGGGCTTATTAGTGATATACTTAAACTGTCTGAACTGGAGTCTGTCACAGAAGATACCGGAAAATCTACCGTCAGCCTGCTCGCCATTGCACAAAAAGTAAAAGAGTCCCTCTCAGTTCAGGCATCTGAAAAGAACATAACAGTTAGCGTCTCTGGCGACGCAGGCGTTATTGATGCAAACCCTGACCGCATGACAGAATTAACTCTCAACTTAATTGACAACGCAATTAAATACAACCGGCCAGAAGGATATGTAGAAGTCCTGGTTGCAGAGCAAAAAGATTCCGTTTTTTTAATGGTCTCCGATACTGGAATTGGGATTCCACCAGAAGCGCAGGAACGTGTATTTGAACGTTTTTATCGTGTCGACAAAAGCCGAAGCCGAAAAATCGGCGGCACTGGCCTTGGACTTTCCATCGTAAAGCATATCGTTGGACTATATAAAGGGAAAATCATATTAAGTAGTGAAATGGGTAAGGGAACTAAAATCAAAGTGATACTTCCGAAAACTAGCACACGCATAAGTTAAATTCATCTTAACTAAATATTTTTTATTGCATGCGGGTTTAATGAGTTTAAAAGCTGGTTTCCAGTGGTTTTGGGTCTTTAAAATTTATATGATTTTATCTTTCTTATATCTTATATTAGAGAAACAATCGAAAACACGCTTAAACAAGGCAAAGATTTAGCTGAGCATTTATAAAAAATGGAAGGAATCATCTTAAACGATTCCTTCCATTTTTGGCTCCCCGTGTTGGGCTCGAACCAA
>DHOL01000037.1 GCA_002410755.1 Ruminococcaceae bacterium UBA5391
GGGTTATTTGACATGAATTCCCCTTAAGCGGCCCTGCCGGTTCCTCTTATTTTGCTTGTGAAAAGATGTTTTTATAAATGGGGGCAGCACTGTCCGGAATGGAACAGGGGGAGCCTCTTGTACGGGCTGTACCAAAGCCTGCCGGTTGGCGCTGCCTTCCTCAGCTTCCACGGGAAAACCATCTCGGCCGGCCGATCCTCACCCCGGCACTTCATGAGCCATGGCGGAAGGCTGCCTTGCCCTATTGCAAAGCCATAAAGCCACATAAATTAAGAAATTCTGGCTTTTGCGGAATCGCTCTCAGGATAAAACCTGCTGGGAGCATTCCGCTTTTTTAGTCACTTTTTTCTTTTCCATAAATATTGCTATTTTCTGAACCTTTTGTCGATGAAAGTTTTATCAATATTATCTTGAATTTTTTTATGCAAATCAGTATAATTGGTGTTTCAGAATCTCATTGATAAGATTCGGAGGTGCTGTTCAATGCAGGACTTAATTCAGCAAATAATTGAGATGGATCGAAAAGCACGCGATATTACGAATTCCGCCCAAAAGGAAAAAGTTGATTCGGAGCATGCAGTTTTGAAACGGCAGGAAGAAATCCGGGATCAGTTGTTAAAGCGTGCCCAAAGACGCATCATGAAACTTGAGCCCCAGGAAAGAGCGGCTTCTGACGCTGCCTGGAAAGAAAAGCAGAAGCAGAATAAAGAGCAAATGGACAAAATGAACCTCCTTTATGCTGAAAAGGGGGAAGAGTGGGTTTCCGAGATTGTAAAACGTGCGTTGGTGGGAGGTACTTCCTGACATGCTGAATTTCCTGTCTTCCAATGTAATCCTGGGGAAGGCTCGGACAATGTATGGAAGACGGCTTACCGGTTCCGACTATGAAGAGCTGCTGAAATGCAGAAATATCAACGAGGTAGCCGGATATCTGAAAAATCATACCGTATATAAAAAAGTGTTTTCGGATGTTCCAGAAAGCGGGGCACGCCGTGGGGAACTTGAGGTCCGCCTGAAGCAAAAAGTCATGGATGAATATGCTTCCCTTTGCAAATATGAAATTGAAGTGGACCACTCCTTTTCCCGAATCCTGATTGAATGGGAAGAAATTCAGTATTTGCTGCGGGCTGTTCTTTCCCTGAATTCTGGAATCCACAAAAACAGTGCTTTCCATTTTCCGGCTTTCCTCTGCCACAATTCCTGCCTTAACTTGCAGGCTTTGGCAAGGGCAAGGACGGCTGACGGCCTGAAACAGGCGGTTTCCCGTACCCCTTATGAAAAACTCCTGGAGCCTTTCCTTGCGGAAGAAGGGCGGATTGACTACACGGCACTGGAGAGCGTCCTGTTTGGCCATCTTTTTTCAAAGCTCCTGAAAACCGTTAAAAATCATTTTTCCGGTGGCACGCAGAAAGAGCTCCGCACAATTATTGAAAGCTACCTGGATTTAAGCAATTACGTGCGCATTGTCCGCATGAAAGTGATGTATGGAGCAAATGCCGAAGCCATCCGAAAAGTTCTTCTGCCCTCCGGAAACGTCGGCAAAACGAGCCTTGAGCGTATGCTGCACGCCAGTACGGAGGAAGAAATCAGCAGCATTATGGGAAAAACATCCATTGGACAAATCGCCTTGAAGGAACCGGTCTCTTACCTCGATCAAATCCCCAGGAGAATTGATTATAAAATTTGCCGTCATGAGATGGATTTTTCCCTTTATCCAGTGGTTGTCCTGGTTTCTTACCTTATCCTGAGTATCGTGGAAATCGACAATATTATTACCATCATTGAAGGGAAACGATATCAACTCGCCCCGGAAGAAATCCGGAAACTCCTCATCGGACTGCCTGCCTCTGGAATGGCCAGTGGATTTGATGCGGAAAAGGTAAGAAAGGAGTAGCGGCTCATGGCTGTTGAAAAGGTAGAGGCCCTAAGCGTTTCCGGGAGAATTGACGAGCTTGACAGCGTCACCGAAGCACTGGGAAAAACAAATTATTTTGCCCCGGATAATGCCCTTTCGTTTTATTCGGATACTACCGGATTTACGCCGGTAAATGCTCCCGATCCCTATGCAAAACCCTTGTCGTCCCTTGCTGACTCTCTTAAGCAGATTGGCCTGGAAGAAAAACTAAACGGCCTCGATTACTCCACTGATACATCTCTCCCTGTAAAAGACTGGGAAAAATATTCCAGCGATTTTTCCACTGTAGTGCAGGGCATTCTAAAGAAGGAACAGCAGTGTGAAGAAGAAATCAGACGGTGCGATGAGGAAATTTCTCGAGTTCAGCATTTTTCGTGGCTTAAAATTAATCTGGACGACCTGAATGGCTGTCAATTTGTCAAAACCAGATTTGGTTCGCTTCCTGCAGAGAGCTATGCGGAAATGTCTCAATATAAAAAGGATACCTTCCTTGCACTTTTTTCCAAAGAAGCAGAAAACTCACTTTACTGGGGAATGTACTGTGCACCAATCAATCAAATAGAGGAAACCGACCATATTTTTTCCCATCTCGGCTTTGAAGCGGTTTCGTTAAAAGGCTGTTCCGGCACGATTCCATCCATCCTGGAACGGGATGCCTCGTCCAAACAGAAGGCTTCGGAAGAGCTTGACGGAGTCTCATCCGAAATCAAGGCTTTCTGGGATCGGGAATGTGGGAATTTCCTCGGCGTTTATACCTGGCTTTCCAAAAAGCACACTTATTATGGAATCCGGCGGTATGCGTTTCAATACGGCAACAGCTTCATTCTCGTCGGCTGGATTCCTGTGAAGCGAATGCAGGAGGTTCAAGGGGCTTTAAAGCCGCTCAGTACGGTAATCTATACTATGGAAGATGCTTCCAAACCGGATATCCTCCCTCATTCGCCGCCAACCACCTTAAAAAACAGAAAACTTTGGCGTCCGTTTGAGTACCTCATCAGCATTTATGGGCTTCCCTCCTATGATGAGTTTGATCCCACTGCCATCGTCGCTTTTACCTATGTCCTGCTGTTTGGGCTTATGTTTGCGGACTTCGGCCAGGGGCTGGTAATTGCCCTGGCCGGATGGCTGCTTTGGAAAAAGAAGCGTTCCGGCCTAGGCTGCGTCATGATTCCATGTGGGATTTCATCCTCGGTGATCGGGGTGCTGTTCGGGAGCTGTTTCGGTTTTGAAAATTCCTTTGACTGGCTTTACAAGGGGATACTAAAGCTTCCGGATAAGCCGATTTCCGTCATGGAACAGACGAACTCCGTTATTCTGTTTGCCGTCGGTCTTGGAATCCTGATGGTTATTCTTGCAATTATAACAAATATCATTGTTTCACTGAGACGAAAGCATTATACGGAAGGCCTTTTTGGCCCGAATGGTGTTGCCGGCCTGATTTTTTATACGTCCGTTATCGTAGGTTTCGGCGGGCAGTTGGCTTTTGGCTGGAATATCGTGAACTCTGCCTATATCTTCGGCCTGATTGTCCTGCCTTTAATTGTAATTCTGTTCCGTGAAGTCCTCGGTGGATTTATGGAGGGAAAACCGGATTGGAAACCGGAGCATTGGGGCGGAACCATCATGCAGAACCTTTTTGAAGTTTTTGAATTCATCCTCAGTTACCTTACTAATACAATCAGTTTTATTCGTGTCGGTGCTTTCGTGCTGGTACATGCAGGAATGATGAGTGTCGTTTTTACCCTTGCCGAGATGTTCAGCGGGGTTGGTTTCGCGATTGTAGTTTTTATTGGAAATGCTTTCATAATCGCCTTGGAAGGCTTGCTTTCCGGTGTTCAGTCTCTAAGGCTGGAATTCTATGAAATGTTCAGCCGCTTCTACAACGGCTCCGGTCACCCATTTATTCCTGTTACTGTTGGGCGGAAAGCTTAAAATAAATTATCCTTTTCATTATATTGTAAGATTAAAACTTAGGAGGAAATAATTATGGATCTCACCATTATTTGTATTCCAATTGTTTTTCTAATCGTTTCCGTTATGCTGTCCATCCGTTCTGTTAAAAAAGGCAATAGCCGCCGTAAGGCTGTCTTAACTCAGGTAATTTCCTTCGCCGTTATTTGCGGCGTTTCCCTGTTGGTTCCATTTTCTGCTTCTGCTGCAACAACCGGTACGGCTGCGGCAGCAACAACTGCGGCTGCGGCAGCGGCAACAACAGCCGATTCCTCAAAGGGAATGTCTATGATGGCGATTGCCCTTGCAGAAGGCATGGCTTCCATTGGCAGCGCAATCGCTGTGGCAACTTCTGCCCCGGCAGCGATTGGCGCAACCGGCGAAGATCCGAAAGTCTTTGGTAAAGCAATGATTTTCGTTGCCCTTGCTGAAGGGATTGCCATTTATGGCCTTCTGCTTGCCATCCTGATGCTGCGGAAAGTCTGACCTTATCTTTTAGAGAATAGAAAGCAGAGGGGAGAAAATGCGTTTTTTCCTTATCAGCGATAATGACGACACGCAGATGGGAATGCGTCTGGCCGGCATAGAAGGCGTTGTCGTCCACACGGCTCCCGAAGTCCGGAAGATTCTTCAAGATGCTGTTGCACAGCAGGATATTGCGGTCGTCCTTATTACCGAGAGACTGCTCTCCCTGTGCCCGGATATGGTTTATGATATTAAGTTAAACCAGCGCCGTCCGCTGATTGTCGAGATTCCGGACCGCCATGGGAACGGCTGCACCAAAGATACCATCACCCGTTATGTCCGGGAGGCAATAGGTGTCAAGATTTGACCGAAGGCTGAAAACCGAGGTGTAACAATTTGGCTGAAATACTGGATCAAAAAGATAAATTTTCCAATGCCATCAATCACTATGCAGAAGAGCAGCGCAGTGAGGTTGAGGCTGAAATTGCTGCCTATAAAAAGAAAAAACTGGAGGAAGCGGAAAACCAGGTCCTTCAAGAATGTTACCAGATGATTCAGCGGGAAATGGCTCAGATGCGTGCCAGAATTTCACGGGACGAAGAAAAGCGTGAAATGGATTCTCAGCGGGCCCTCCTGAAACGCCGCCGTGAAATTACCGAGGAAGTGTTCCAAAAAGCCGCTGATAAACTGAAAAGTTTTACGGCAGGTACGGAATATTGTTCCTACCTTGAAAAGTCTGCCCGAAGAATGGCTGAGTTCTTTGGCTGCCCCGGTATCGTAATCTTCCTGAGGAAGGAAGATGCCGGATATGAAGATTCCATCCGCAAAGCACTTGGCTACAGTTGCGAGTTTAAGACGGACGCTTCGATTGAGCTTGGCGGCCTGCGTGGGTTTCAGCCGGATATGGAAGTTTCCGCGGACGCTACCTTTGATACGCTTTTGCAGGATCAGTATGAATGGTTTGAAAAAGAATCCGGCTTGAACATTGTCTGAAATGGTTCAATGGGGATGAAACGATGAATACTCAAAATGTAATATACGGGGTTAACGGGCCGGTTGTTACCGTCCGCAACACCCGCAGCTTTTCCATGATGGAAATGGTCTTTGTGGGCAGCGAGCGTCTTGTCGGTGAAGTGATCGGCGTAACCGATCAGAAGACAACCATTCAGGTCTATGAAGAAACAACCGGCCTCCATCCCGGTGAGCCTGTCTTTGGAACCGGAAGCCCAATGAATGTAACGCTTGGCCCCGGGCTCCTAAATAATATTTTTGATGGTATTGAACGACCGCTGAAAGCGATTGCAGAGCAAAAGGGGCCGTTTATTTCGCGCGGCAGCAGTGTCCCGTCCCTGGATGAAACCCACCTGTGGGACATTACCTTTTCCGTAAAGGAAGGGGATCACCTCAAGGGCGGCGATATTTATGCAGAATGTCAGGAAACGCCGGTCATCCGTCATAAATTTCTCGTTCCTCCCAGGTTGGAAGGAATTGTATCCGGGATTCAGCCAAATGGGAAATATCGGGTAAATGATGTAGTTGCCCATCTGACGGATGCAAAAGGTGTCGTTCACCAACTGACGCTCTGTCAAAAATGGCCTATCCGCCTTCCCAGGCCGGTCGCGGCACACAGGCAGCCGAATGTTCCACTGATTACCGGTCAGCGTGTCATTGATACGCTGTTCCCAATATCGAAAGGTGGGACCGCAGCAATTCCAGGCGGTTTTGGCACTGGAAAAACAATGATGCAGCATCAGCTTGCAAAATGGTGCGATGCCGATATCATTATATACGTCGGCTGTGGGGAACGCGGCAATGAGATGAGCCAGGTGTTGGAAGAATTCGGTGAATTGACCGATCCAAAAACAGGCCGCCCCATGACCGACCGCACCATTTTAATTGCAAATACCAGCAATATGCCTGTTGCCGCACGGGAAGCCTCAATTTATACGGGCGTCACTCTTGCGGAATATTACCGCGACATGGGATATCATGTTGCCATGATGGCTGACTCGACCTCCCGGTGGGCGGAAGCACTGCGTGAAATCTCGGGACGTCTTGAGGAAATGCCCGCTGAAGAGGGCTTTCCAGCTTATCTGCCAAGCCGTCTCGCGGAATTTTATGAGCGTGCCGGCATGGTAGAAAACTTAAACGGCACCGTGGGTTCCGTAACCATTATTGGTGCTGTTTCCCCGCAGGGATCCGACTTTTCCGAGCCGGTCACTCAGAATACAAAACGCTTTACCCGTTGTTTCTGGGCTTTGGACAAAAGCCTTGCTTATGCGCGCCATTACCCTGCAATCAACTGGATGCAGAGTTACAGTGAATATTTTACGGATTTGGATCCATGGTTTATCCAACATGAAGGACAGGAATTTGTCAATTACCGCAAGCAAATCAGCCAAATCCTTCAACAGGAAAACAAGCTCATGGAGATTGTAAAACTGATTGGTTCCGATGTCCTTCCGGATGACCAAAAACTGATTATTGAAACGGCGCGCGTTATTCGAGTCGGATTTCTCCAGCAAAACGCTTTCCATGCGGAGGATACCTATGTTCCTCTGGAAAAGCAGAAACTCATGATGAAAGTTATTCTGTATTTATACAAAAAATCGAAGCGCCTCGTTGCGGCAAGCGTACCGATTTCCAGCATTATCCACAGCGGGCTGTTCGATAAACTGGTGAAAATGAAGTATAATATTCCGAATAATAAGCTCGAGATGTTTGACGAGTATATGAAGGAGATTGATAAGACTCTTTCGGGGATTATTTCCGCATAAGCAGCCAGAAGCTGCTGGACTGCATTTTTCTTGGAAAGGCGGCAGCATATGATTTTTGATTATGTCGGCGTAAAAGATATCAACGGTCCATTGGTTGTTCTTGACAAGGTTAGCCATGCCTCTTATGAGGAAATGGTCGATATCCGCCTGGAAAACGGTTCGGTGCGCCATGGCAGAATTGTTCAAATCGACGGAAAGCGCGCCGTAATTCAGGTGTTTGAGGGTACCAGCGGCATTTCTCTGACGAACACTCAGACCAGACTCAAAGGCCACCCGATGGAAATGCCTCTTTCCCCTGCCATTCTTGGACGTGTTTTCGACGGCTCCGGGCGTCCGATTGACGGGCTTGGAGACGTATTTCCCGTTAAAACTGCCGATGTCAACGGCACGCCAATCAATCCTGTTTCCCGTATTTACCCTAAAAATTATATCAATACCGGGATTTCTACCATCGACACGCTTATGACGCTAATCCGCGGGCAAAAACTGCCGATTTTTTCCGGCTCCGGCATGAAACACAACGAACTTGCGGTCCAAATTGCAACGCAGGCAAAGATCAGTGGTGCGGATAGCGGAAATTTTGGCATCGTCTTTGCGGCAATGGGTGTCAAGAATGATGTGGCTGACTACTTTCGTCGTTCTTTTGAAAACTCTGGAATTTTACGTCATGTCGTAATGTTCTTAAACCTGGCAAACGACCCGATTATCGAAAGGATTCTTACTCCGCGTTGCGCACTCACGGTTGCAGAATATCTTGCCTTTGACCTTGGAATGCATATTCTTGTTATCATGACGGATATGACTTCTTATGCAGAAGCGCTTCGTGAGTTCAGCTCGTCAAAGGGCGAGATTCCCGGGCGTAAGGGCTACCCGGGTTACCTTTATTCAGACTTAGCTTCTTTGTATGAAAGGGCTGGCATGATTCGTGGGAAAAAGGGCTCGGTGACTCAGATTCCGATTCTTACTATGCCGAATGACGATGTGACGCACCCTGTGCCAGACCTGACCGGTTATATTACAGAGGGCCAAATTGTTCTTGACCGTTCTCTGGATGCCGCAGGCACCTACCCGCCGGTTGCGGTTCTTCCTTCCCTTTCCCGCCTGATGAAAGACGGAATTGGCACCGGCTATACACGGGAAGACCATTCGGCGCTTGCAAACCAGCTTTTTGCTTCATACGCAAAGGTGATGGACGCAAGATCTCTCGCTTCCGTAATTGGCGAAGAAGAACTTTCTCCTGAGGACAAAAAGTATATCGAGTTTGGCAGGAAATTCGAGCAGGAATTTGTCAATCAGGGCCATACGGAGAATCGTTCCATTGAAACCAGCCTTGACCTTGGGTGGGAACTTCTCACCACCCTGCCGCGTGAGGCGTTGGACCGTGTCGATGACGCTACTCTGGATCAATACTATGAACCCGCCAAGGTCAGAGTATCCAAAGCAAAAGCAGAACGGGAAAAACTCGATCGCATAGACACGGAAAGCGGTGAAGGAAAAGATGAATAACCAAACTGTTCCAACGAAGGGAAATCTTCTTGCAGTAAAAAAATCTTTGGAACTTTCCCGCACGGGTTTTGAGCTCCTCGACCGCAAACGCAATATTTTAATTCACGAAATGATGTCTTTAATTGGCCGAGCATCGAAGATTCAGAGTGTAATTGACAAAACCTATGCGGATGCGTATGCTCTGCTTCAGCGTTCCAATATAACGCTGGGTTTCTGTCAGGAACTTGCTGAGACCGTCCCGATTGAAAATGGATTAAATGTTGCTTATCGCAGTGTTATGGGCGTCGAACTGCCAATGGTTTCCCTGAAACGTCAGGAAGGAGTCCCTGCACCGTTTGGCTTGAATTCATCAAATGCCCTTTTGGATCAGGCATATAAAAAATTCCAGAAAATTAAATATTTGACGGCAGAACTAGCGGAAGTAGAAAATAGCATTTACCGTCTGGCAGTCGCAGTTAAAAAGACTCAGAAACGCGCAAATGCCCTCAAAAACATTATGATTCCCCGTTTTGAAGACACAGTTAAAATGATTTCAGATTCCCTGGAAGAGAAAGACCGGGAAGAATTTTCCCGGCTAAAAGTTATTAAAAAGCAGAAAGAAGAAAAATCGGCATAAGTTTCGCCTATTGTTAATAGATGGGGTAACCCTAAAATGGAAACAGCGAGGAGCAGCGTTAAGCTGCTCCTTTCAGCCTGTCGAAAAAGTCCAGTGAAAGCTGGGCTTTTTCGACAGGTTGGATTGCCCCGAAAGGTGACTCCGGGGCAATCTTTTCTAGTTTATGAGAAGGGAAGGGGAAGACGTGTGAAAAGGAAAGAAACGGTTATCATTTTTACGGTAATTGCACTGCTGGCTGTTTTTATTCCTCTTAATATTAAAAAGCTGGCGGAGCAAAAAAAGCAGCTGCAAAGTCCAAACGGTTCTCCCTCTCAGGCGCTGGACGCGGACTTTGAAATCCAGACGGAAGACGTCTCTTCGGGAAGCAATTCCAAACAGATCTATCAGCTTGGGGAGTCCTGCAAACGCAAAGGGGTGCTTTATACGGTAAATTCCGTTAAGCGATATTCTTCTTTTCCTGCTTTTGCGGAGAAAGAAAAAGCTATCACCACGGAAGCTCCGGCGGGTTCAAGTTTCGTCTGCGTCGATTTTACCGCGGAAAACATCAGCGGCGGGACGCTGAACAAAAATATTTTCTCCATGGCTCCCATATTTATCATAAGTGACCTTGCTCAAGACCCGAACGGGTTATTTGCATCCGACAGTGATATGTCATTGGCATACTTTTCCGCGGCCCAAAATAGCCCGAAAAAACACGACTACACGGATTTTGAACTGGAAAAGGACGAAAAAAAATCAATCCAGGTTCTATACTATGTGAAAAACGAACTTCTTGATAAACTGAAAGACGGCAGCAATACGAAAATGTATGTCAGCATAGACAGTTCTGATGTAAATGGCTTTTATGTAAATGAGCCGTATAAGACCTTTTTAGCAAGAGAAAAGCTGTTTGAAGTAAAAAGTTTGGAGTAGAAAAGATGAAAAATATATTTTCTGTTGAACTGAGGCGGGCGTTCGACAACAAAAAAATGTTTACCGCGTGGCTGATTTCCCTTGGAATAGCATTTTTTCATTATTTTACCTGTGAATTTCCATATCGGATTTATATTCGAGATTACCTTGATTACCCGGGTATGTTTATTCTCCCTCATAACTCATTCAGTATGTGGCTGGGCTTTGATGGAGCCAGCTTCTACCTTGCACTGAGCTATTTGGTCATTCCGGTTTTGGCCAGCTTTCCGTTTGCGGGTTCTTTTTTGCAGGATAAAAAGACCGGCTATCTCAAAAACGTATTATCCAGGGCCACAAGGATCCAGTATGGGGTTGCGAAGTATTTCGCCGTTTTTATTTCTGCGGGCACCATTGCGGTCACGCCTCTGCTCGCAGATTTTCTTCTGTCTTCCGCAACATATCCGTATATTGGGCCGCTTCCGGCGGAGGGCTGTTTTGGGGTATATGAAACCACAATGTTTCATTCTCTGTTTTATTCAATGCCATATTGGTACGTTGTGGCTTTTTTAGCGCTTAACTTCGTCTTTTTTGGGGCTTTGGCGACTCTTTCCCTCTGCGTTGCATTTTCCGTTGAGCGGCTTTTTTTTGTGGAGCTTTTTCCTTTTTTGGTATATTTTATTCTCTACATTGCGCTCAATGTCTTTAATCTTGTGCAGTACTGCCCCTTCTTCTTTTTGCGGCCGGATCAGGGCGTTGAGTGTAATCCGGTTTTTGTTCTTGGTGTGACTGCGGCGCTGCTGGTAGGGAGTTTTCTTTTCTATGCCTTTCACATGAAACATGAGGATGTCTTTTAATCACGGAGGATTGAAATGAAACGAAAAACAGCCTGTTTCAGCCATGTCCTTCTGCATGACATTCGATACTCTATCCTTATTTCATGGAAAAAGTATCTGGCCCTTTTCCTTGTAACGGAAGCGATCATCGGCGCTTTGATGGTTAGAATTCAAAGCGACTGCCAGCTCGGCATGGTTCTTCCGCCGCTTACGGCAGGTGACGTTTTAACCTATCTGCTTTCCGGAGCAAAGATATTTCGGTACGGCGCGGGAATCCCTTTTGAAATTCCCTACATTTGGATCTTTATTTACCTCATGATTGCTTTCATTGTAGGAGAAAATCATGCTAATCTCATGACTTCCCGCTATATGGAGCTTCTGCTGTCGCAGGAGAAACACAGATGGTGGGCAAGTAAATGTATTGTTACGGTGCTTGATGTGCTGCTTGCCTACGTCACAATCTTTGCTGCCGTTGGGATTTCCCTCTTTTGGGGGATAAAACCAGTCCTTAAAATCTCACCGGATATCATGAAGGCCCTAATTTGGAAGGCGTTTACACTGAAACCCAACCAATGGACCGTCATTTTTGTGCTTTTGCCGATACTTACCTCCGTCTGTATTTCTTTGCTGCAAACCGTTTCCATCTTATTCTTCAAACCAATGATTTGCTTTACGGGTGTCATTACACTTCTGGTTGTTTCCCTCTTTTACTGTAATCCGGCCGTAATCGGGAACGGGACTCTTCCCCTCCGGAATACCATTTTACCGTTTGAGGGGACAATTCGCACTTTAGATGTTGCTTTGGCAGATGCGGTGCTCATAGTGGCGTCCATCATAATTGGCAATATTAAAATTAAAAAAGTCGACCTGCTTTCCGAGGTCTGAGAGAAGGAAAAAATATGAAAATAGAAATGAAGGACTACTGCAAAACGCTCCGCGGCGCAGAGGTGCTGAAACACATTAACATGACCTTCACCTCCGGCAACGTTTATGGCCTTAAGGGGCAGAACGGGTGCGGCAAAACCATGATGATGCGCGCAATCTGCGGGCTTATCCTGCCGACTTCCGGCGAGGTGCTCATCGACGGAAAAGTGCTCGGGAAAGACATGTCCTTCCCGGAAAGCGTTGGTGTTCTCATTGAAAACCCCGCTTTCATCAATGCCTACACCGGCTTCAAAAACCTGCGCTTCCTTGCGGATATCCAGAAAAAAATAACCGATGAAGAAATCCGGGAAGCCATCACGGAAGTCGGCCTTGACCCGGACGACAAGCGCAGTTACCGCAAGTATTCCCTTGGGATGAAAGAGCGCCTTGGTATCGCCGCAGCCATCATGGGAACACCGGAGCTGATTATCCTTGACGAACCGCTGAACGGCATCGACGAATCCGGTGTGGAAATGATTAAAAAGCTGATTGCCGACCTCAAAGAGAAGAGCAAACTGGTCATTATGTCCTGCCATGATGCGGAAGATCTCTACTCGCTCTGCAATGTGGTAGTCAACGTCAGCGCAGGGAAGATCATCAGCACAGAGGGGGAAGCCAAATGAAAAACATAATCAGCCGGAAACAAAAAATTGCTATTGCTTGCATTGCCGTCCTTGTGTTAGCAGTGTGGGCCATTTTGTTTTACCGGATTAATGCGGAGTATCCCGCCAGAAAAGACCATTTTATTGAACAGGGCAAAACAGAAACGGTCAATGATGTTGGAATCACGGCACAGAAAGCGTGGTTCTTAACATCCGGAGAACTGATGAGCCATTATGATATACCCGAGAAACAAATCAAGGACATGAACCTCGGGAACTGCCTTACTTTGATGGTTCAGGTGAAGTTTACGAACCGTTCTTCAAAAACTCAGCAGACAGAATTTATACACCTCGTAGCACAGTCTGGCGCGTGGGCTCAGGGAACCGACCCGTTCCTGCTGCGCCAAACAAACAAAGACCTTGACGACTACGACCATGTGACGCTGAAATCCGGCGAAGAGAAGACGATTACCTTGCCTTATACCATTTCCTCTGCCCAATTCCCGGCATCCGAATGGAGTAAAATAAGGACCAGGCAGTATGAAATCCTTGCCACGCTTTACCCGGTCGCTCAGAGGTTTCAGCTCAGCCCTTCCTGATTGTAAAAAAGGTAAATGGCAGGAATGAGGAAAGCACAATAAAAATTCCGGCTGGAGCTCAACAAGGCTCCAGCCGGAAGGGAGAGTAGAATCAGTTCAGCTTGATGAATTTTTCGCATCCGCACTTTGGACACGGCGGCAGCGCGTCTTCATCCTTTTCGACACGGATTACGGTTCTGCAATTATAGCATTGGTATTCACCCTTGCCTGGTTTATCCCCGGTTTTATACATACCGAAAGATCTCCTTTACAAATATTTTACAACAAGGGAGCCAAAATTTCAAATAAAAAGGTGTCGGAGAAGATAAAAAATTCCCGCGGAAGTTAGACTATTTCCCGACGAACAGGCAAAAAAGTCCTGTTGCAGAATAACTTGGACTTAGGCGGCCTTACTCCAGAATTTCGGATGGAGTAAGGCCGCTTTTCATGTCAATACGCTCATAATTATAAAATTGTATCTATTTTTTCAGACGAAAAGGAAAGGCAGGATAAAAAAGAGTTCTCATGTTATTATATTAAATAGGTAATAAAAAGCTTTATTTAGGAGGATTCCGGCTTGTCTTTTGTTTCAATGCAGTTCCTGATATTTTTCCCTGTTGTTGTATTGATTTATTTTATAATTCCGCATAAATTCCGCCGGATCTGGCTTTTGACTGCAAGCTATTACTTTTTCATGAGTTGGAATCCTTATTATGTGGGGTGCAGAAAAAGTAAGCATCCATTTTTGGAACTACCTCAAACAGCATGATCAACTTGCAGATCACAGGACTGACAGCTCTTATGCACAGTGGTGGGACGGTTTTAAAAAGTCCAAAGCATATACGCTTCTGCA
>DHOL01000070.1 GCA_002410755.1 Ruminococcaceae bacterium UBA5391
CGACATGGAACGGCCTGCGCCGGTACGCGGGGGCGTTCGGATATGAAATGTTACAAGGGAGGAAGAAAACAGCATGAAGTTCAGTGAAATGAAGAGGGCCGCCCATAACTGGCTTGCAGACCAGAAGGTTTGGCTAAGCATAATGGTAAACCCGGAATCCATTAACCGTGATGTTGATATTGCCGAAGGCTTCATCGACGCACTCCATCTGCTTGGCATCTACAGTACAGACCAGGCCAAAGAAGCTTATGGGAAGTTGCGTGCCGCGCACGACGAAGCAATGAAAAAAACCGCCCTCAGCGCTGGTAACACTGAAAGCGGCAAAACAAAAGAAAGCTGCCCCACTGGGGACAAAAGTTTAGCACATATCTACAGTATAGCAATGACGCCCGGCAACGTCAAGTGCTGCAATGCGGACCTTTACAATCTGATTCGTTCCATGCAGGTTTCGCGGGTTAGCGACCCTGAGATTGTATGCACGCTGCTAAATATGCTCCGCCCACAAAGAAGTGACGCTCATGCGGAGTGATATTGTCGCCTATCGCGGTGTTGGCCCAGAGCGTGGGAAATACATAGAGGCGGAGGATGCCCTGGACTACGCGATGGAGCGCTGCGGGATTCGCCCTTCCGCGGCGCCCGCTGATATGCAAGACAGGGACGAGTTCAACCGGATGCTGGTGGAGTGGTACTTTTCCGGCAACTGGCTTCCGGTGGAACAGGAAGACGGGCAGGAGGTGGAAGGCCCATGAGCAAGCTGACGCATGAGCAATGGCTGGCGGAACGCCGGAAGTCAATCGGCGGAAGCGACGCGGCGGCTATTGTCGGGATGAACCATTATGTCACGCCCTACATGCTTTGGGCGGACAAGACCGGCCGGCTGCCGGACAAGCCGGATAATGAGGCAATGCGGCAGGGCCGTGACTTGGAACAGTATGTTGCCGACCGGTTCATGGAGGCTGCGGGGAAACGAGTGCGCCGCCACACGGCAATGTTCCGCAGCACGGAGTATCCGTTCGCCCATGCGAATATCGACCGTGCGGTTATCGGGGAGCGTGCCGGGCTTGAATGCAAGACTACCAGCGTCCTGAACCTGAAGAAATTTAGGAATGGCGAATACCCGGAGAACTATTACGTCCAGTGCGTCCACTATTTGGCCGTGACCGGGTGGGACCGGTGGTATCTTGCCGTTATCATCCTGAACCAGGGCTTTAGGTGGTTCACAATCGAGCGTGACCAGGCGGAAATAGACGCGCTGATGCAGGCGGAGAAAGATTTCTGGAATACCTACGTGATGCCGGATGTGCCGCCGCCGGTCGACGGGCTGCCACCGACAAGCGAAACGTTGGAATCAATCTTTCCAGGCGGTGGGGAGCAGGATGCGCCCCTGGATATGTTTGGGTGCGGAAACCTTATCCAGAAGTATCTTGCGACAAAGGACCTCGTTAAAACATATCAGCAGGAGCAGGAACAATGCAGGCAGGCCATCCAGCAGAGCCTTGGCAATGCGGAATCAGGCGTCTGCGGTGACTACTCAGTCATATGGAAACAGCAGTCACACAAGACATTTGACCTGAAGCGCTTTGCAGCAGACCACCCGGAGATTGACCTTGGCGGCTATTATAAAAAATCTACATTCCGTAAATTTGATATAAAGGAGAATACAAAATGACATCCATTCAAAAAGCTGCTGAAAATACCGTTACAGCAAAGGCCGAAAAACGTACCATGCAGGACTACATAAAGAAGATGCAGGGGGAAATAAAAAAGGCACTGCCTTCTGTGCTGACACCGGAACGCTTTACGCGCATCGTGCTTTCCGCCCTTTCTACAAACCCGAAGCTGCAGCAGACGACGCCTCAGTCTTTCCTTGGCGCCATGATGACGGCGGCGCAGCTCGGCCTTGAGCCAAACACACCTCTCGGGCAGGCTTACCTGATTCCATTCAAAAATAAGGGCGTTTTGGAATGCCAGTTCCAGCTTGGCTATAAAGGGCTGATTGACCTTGCATACCGTTCCGGGCAGATTACGGTCATCCAGGCACACACCGTTTACGCGAACGATGAGTTCCATTATGAATTTGGGCTTGACCCGCAGCTAAAGCATGTGCCGGCTAAAGGTGACCGCGGAGATCCGGTATATTTCTATGGTATCTTTAAGACGAAGGACGGCGGGTTTGGGTTTGAAGTCATGAGCGTAGACGACGTCCGCCGCCATGCTGAAAGGTTCAGCCAGGCTTATAAAAGCGAATATTCCCCCTGGAAAACGAATTTTGAAGAAATGGCAAAGAAGACAGTCCTCAAAAAGGCCCTCAAATATGCGCCGCTGAAAACAGAGTTTGTCCGTGGCGTCAGCACAGATGAAACGGTAAAGACGGAAATTTCCGATGATATGTTCAGCGTGCCGAATGAAACGATTGAAGTGGAAGGCCATGACGTGGATGCATCCACCGGTGAGGTGCAGAAATGAGCGCAAAAGATGAATTCCTCGAAGCCTTTTCCCTTTCCGTCAAGCGTCCGGGGGCCGACCGGCTCCTGGCCTGGCTGAAAAAGACGGATTTTTTCACGGCCCCTGCCAGCACCCGGTTCCATGGAGACCATGAAAGCGGCCTCGTGGAACACAGCCTGAATGTCTACCACAGGTTACAGGAGGAAATAAAGGCCCTGCCCGTTGCGCCTTCTGAAGAAACGGTTGCTGTTTGCGGTCTGCTGTATGATATCTGCAAGGCGAATTTCTACAAAGTATCCCAGCGCAACGCGAAGAATGAGAAAACCGGGAAATGGGAGAAGCAGCCATTCTACCAGGTGGAAGACCAGTTCCCGTATGGACATGGCGAAAAGTCGGTTTTCCTCATTGAACGGTTCATGCGCCTGAAGGTCGAAGAGGCCGTAGCCATCCGGTGGCACATGGGCGGTTTTGATGAATCGGTGAAGGGCGGAAGCTATGCCGTTTCCGGCGCGTTTGAAAAGTATCCGCTGGCCCTGTTGCTCCATGTGGCCGACATGAAGGCAACGTACCTGGATGAAGGAAAGAAGGAGTCAGTATGAATTCTGAAATTGTTGGGCTGCTCCGCCGTGTTGGGGTTCCGGCTCATATCAAAGGGTATGTCTGCCTGAAAGATGCACTGGAGCTGTGTTACGGCGATGGAAGCTATATTCATGCAGTCACGAAGCGGCTGTACCCGGATATTGCAAGGCGTGAAGAAACGACTGCCTCCCGTGTTGAACGGGTAATCCGTCACGCGATTGAAGTGGCATGGAGCCGCGGTGGCCTTGATACCCTTCAGAAGATTTTCGGCTGCACGACAGATGCCAGCCATGACCATCCCACCAATGGTGAGTTTATCGCAACGCTGACCGAACAGCTCCATATCGAGCAGGAGGCGAAACAATGACTACAGCCGTTAAATACACGGACAATGACACCAATTCCGCGGACGATGGCGCAGAGCAGCAGCCGCAGACCTGCGACTGGAAGAATGCTTCCGGAGATGATGAGGAAGCATCGGCAGATTCCGAGAGCGAAAAGCCGGTCGAACCTTTGCCAAACGGTCCAGACCTGAGTCTTCGGCTCCCTGCTTTCGATTCAGTCTTTGACGATGCCGATGCAAAACTCCGTGACCTATCACGTGCCATGAAGACGAAACTGATTGAGAGTGGAGAGCTATCAATCAAAATCGTCATCAACAACTACGGCAGCATCCTAAAGCCTGACCCAAAGAAATGTAAAGTTGAATGCGTTCCAAAGCCCGCGAAGGTATCAACGCAAATCCGTTTCCCGTCGGATCTTGAGATTGCCGTGGAGCAGGACGGGCGCGTGATTGTTCCGGCAGACCGCGACCAGCAGCTTTCCTTTAAAAACGACTCGGCACCCGGCGGCACAGTCACAGTGGATGGGAAGACCGGAGTTGTTGAGAAATATCAGGAGGACGGACAAGACTTTGAAGGGCCTTCCGTGGATGAGAAACCCTGAGCAGGGAAAAGGCCAGAGAGGGCGGTGATGCTGGTTGTCTCGTCCGTTAAAGGACGGGGTTGATTATTTTCCATTCGATGTCGCGCTTGATGAGAAGTTTGAGCTGATCGAGGCGGAGTTTGGACTGACAGGATTTGCGGTAGTCGTTAAGCTGTACCAGAGAGTGTATCAGCGAGGTTACTACTGTGAATGGACAAATGAGGTTGCATTATTGTTCGGCCACAGAGTTGGCCTGGGTGGTAATGCCGTTTCTGAAATAGTAAGCGCCGCGGTCAAAAGAGGTATTTTTGACAAGGACATGTTTGAGAAATACCATATCCTCACTTCAAGAGGAATCCAGAAAAGGTATTTTGAGGCAGTCAGCCGCCGTAAATGTGTAAATGTCAAAAAAACGTACCTCTTAGTTGATGTTACCCAATCCCTGCCGAGTGCCAACATTTCATGGATAAATGATTGCAATAACCCCGAAAATGTAAGCGATAATCAACAAAGTAAAGGAAATGAAAGTAAAGTAAACAAGAGTAAAGAAAAAGATAATAATAAGCCCGGAGCTGCTTCCGCCCCTCCAGACCGCCGCCTTTTCATATCGCTTGTCTTAAATGATGAATCTGAATATCCGGTTTACGAAGACCAAATTAAAAAGTGGGTTTCCCTCTATCCGGCCGTAAACGTAGAGCAGGAACTCCGGAAAATGGCGGGATGGTGTGAAGCAAACCCGAACAGAAGAAAAACAAAGCACGGGATTCTGAATTTTATCAATTCATGGCTTTCCCGTGAGCAGGACAGAGGGGGGACGCAAAGAAATGAAAACGCAACTAACCGGTGTGCAGGGAATCCTGCGGAAAAAGCTCCGGCAGGGGAACCGCTCGGCACCGTCATTTGAAGAGCACACGCAGCATCAGTGCGATGCAATGAATGCGACGGCCGGGAAACTGGAAGATTACGATTGCCCGAAGTGCAGAAATAAGGGCGTTATCTATTTTGTAGGAGAAGGCGGTGAAATCAAATGCCGCGAGTGTGCTTGTATGGCTATCCGGGCCAGTATGGCGCGGATTCGGAACAGCGGCCTTCAAAATCTGCTGGATATCTACACCTTCAGCAGATTCCAGACTGACACGCCGCTGCAGAAGCTCATGAAATCAACCGCGGAACAGTATTTGGATGACAGCGACGGCAGCTGGTTCTTTGTCGGCGGCCAGTCAGGCGCTGGAAAGTCCCATATCTGCACGGCCGTCGCCGGAGAGCTGCTGAAACGCGGAGAAGCGGTCCGATATATGCTCTGGAAGGATGAATCCACAAAAAGAAAGGCGGCCATCAATGACGAGGATGAATACGACCGGTTGATTTCGCCGCTGAAGGCCGTGCAGGTCCTCTACATTGACGATTTATTTAAACCTGTGTATGACGACCGCGGCGTGCGCAGGCAGCCGAGCCCTGGGGACATTTCCCTTGCGTTTGAGATTATCAATTCGAGATATATCGCCGGGCCGAGTGGCGTGACGATTATTTCCAGCGAATGGACGATGGACGAGCTGCAGCGCATTGATCCGGCAACGGCCGGCCGCATCTTCCAGAAGGCGCAGGATTACTGCATTTCCATTACGCCGGGCAAAGGCCGGAATTACAGGCTCAGGAGGCAGAAACCTTGAAACGGAAAATCAGGAATGAAGGCATGTATATCACGCCGCAGAAAGTTTACGGCACCATGGAGGGCGAAACCTGCAAAGACTGCCGCTTCTGTCTGGCAAGCGGGAACGAGAGAATTCGGGCGCGCTACTGCATCCGCTTTTGGAAACAGGAAAACCCAAAG